>JADGPO010000094.1 GCA_017882405.1 Solirubrobacteraceae bacterium
GATCGACGCGGCCAACTCGCACTACGCGCCCGTGGAACAGATCAAGCGCTTCGAGATCCTGCCCGAGGACTTCTCCCAGCCAACCGGCGAGCTCACCCCGACGCTGAAGGTCAAGCGCAGCATCGTCCAGCAGAAATACGCCGAGACGATCGATGCGATCTACCGCAGCCCGAGCGACCGCACGACCCAGCCGGCTCGCTAGGCCGCCCGGCAGCCGAGTCCTCCACGGTTGAGTCATCTATGGGGGGGCAGTGAGTGCGGCGTCTGCGCCGCGACCGGCCAGTCCGTAGAAGCCGTGGCAAAGATAATCCTTGCCCTGCGGGATCCGCACCCTCGCGGGAGAGCAGCCGGTCTTCATCACGCTCGATGATGTGCGTTATGTCCTAAAGCCCTGTAAACGCGCCAGCCCGGGGACTAGCAGCAGCCCCGGGCGACCGACGGGCTCCGCGACGCCACGACTTGGCGGGGGTCGGTCGATCGCGTGCACCTGCTGCCGCGCAGAGCAGGAGCCGACAGGCCACCGGCCGGATACCCGTCGCGTCGTCAAAGCGAGACGCGCGGCTGATTGCGGCGAGCGCGCCACAGCCGACGAGAGCCCTCTGGGGGCTGCTGCCGTTGCACAGAATGGACAGCAGCAACGTGCCCCCGGTGAGCTAGCGATCGGAATCGGCTTAGACGGGGATGTGCCTGACACGCAATGGCGCCCGCTCCCAGGCGACAGGAGGAGCGGAAGCGTGCGGCCTCCCTCCCCCGACCGCCGCGCAGGCCCCGGGTAGACACAATGCCCGGATGGATAGCCACGAGCCGGACTTCATCGTCGTCGGCGAGAAGGTCGCGCTGGGACCCCTCCGGCGGGACCTCGCCGCCTCCTATGCCCGCTGGATGAACCAGCTCGAGGTCCGGCGCGGCCTCGCCCACCTGGGCATCGCCACCCCGCAGACCCAGGAGAAGTGGGTGGAGGAGAACATCGAGAGGGGCGCGAAGCGCGAGCCCCAAGCCGTCGAGTTCACGGTCTACAACTGCACCGACTCCACACCGGTCGGCACCGCCGGCCTGTTCCAGATCGCCCATGCCCACGGCACAGCCGAATTTGCCATCGCGATCGGTGAGCGCCGCGGCCAGGGCCTCGGCACCGAGGCCACGCGGCTCGTGCTCGACTTCGCATTCCACGTGCTGCAGCTGCGCAATGTGCGGCTCGAGACGCTTGAGTGGAACGTCGCGGGGTTAACGGCATACGAGCGCGCGGGCTTTCGCCGCGTCGGCGTCCGCCGGGGCGCGGTGATGAGTCGGGGCCGGCCGACGGACATCGTGATCATGGACGCGGTCCCGGAGGACTTCGGTGCGTCGGTGCTGCGCTGAGCAGCCAGGCGCCGAAGCTCGACACCTCGAGCGCCAGCTCAGCGGCTTCCCCGCCCTCCCCGTGCGTCCACGACGAGGGAGGCCGGTTGGGGAAGATCGCCATGCCATCAGTCCCACTGCCGCGTTGCGCGAATCGGGGCGGCGCGGCAACTCGATCGGACCGTCGTCGAAGCACTGCTGCTTGAGGTAAGAGTGGCAGAAAGGGGGCCTGATCGAAGGGCGGCGCCACGGAGGTTCTGGCAGCCGGGTGGGCGGCCAGCCGCCCAGCGAGTGGAGTACCGCGATGACGGCCGAGCAGGGCTCGAGGGGCCCGTGACCAGCGCCCCTGGTATTCGCCCACAAACGCGCATCAGGCCTTGCAGAATCCCCCGCCCCAGTCAAAGCAGTAGCTGGCGCGGGAGCCGGTCTCGCTCCTAACGCGGCGGCGGAATAACGACAACGCGACCAACCCGGCGCTGCGGCCTCCGCCCACAAGCAATCGCGGGCTTGCGCGACGTGCGACGCTTCTGCATTCACGAGCCACCGGCAGTCTGGAGCAGCCCTGCTGCCACAGCCGAGACGACCGCTTCCGGCCGAATCCAGCGACGTTCCCGGACCCCGCGGTCGTCTGATCACGACCGGAAAGACGCCATCTCGGCCGATTGCCCCGTCGCAGTCAGCGTTCCCCTATCGAGACGCTGGCGCTGCTGCCGCATAGCGGTCTGTTCGCCCTAGAGCGCTGGGTAGCCGATCCCGGCCGAGCGTTACCGGCGGACCGGTGATGCGGATGACCGTCGAAAACGCGCCCTCCTACTTCGGCGTCAGCGACCACGGGTCAAGCTCGACCGTGAAGCCCTTCTTGGGCCCGTCGCCCTTTGTGGAGGCCGTGCTTGGGTCGCTGTCGCTAGCTGCAACGCAGACGCCCGTCACGCGGCCGGTCGGCGCGCCGGTTGCCCGCTGGATTGCCACGGTATAGCGCGCGACCGAGAGCGACTCGGCGACGTCCCGCCCGTCGAGTTCGAAGACGCCCAGCGAACGAGCTACGATCCCTCCCGGGGTCGTCTCCGATCGACGGTACTGAGACACTCACTCAGACAAGAGAATCGAGACCGACCTACAAACCAAGTCTCCGCGAAACGGTCCGGCTCACGGGGCGCTACTGCGGGAGGTCGGCGTTGGCCGCCGCGATCTCCTTGATCACCGAGGCGCTGTAGGACGCGTTGTCGTTGTATGCGCCAAAGCCGTTGTCCTTGCCCTTCGCGCCGGGGATGACGAACTTGTGGTTGACGATGTTGGCGTAGGCCTTGGGATCGCCATCGTCCTCCTTGAGCGTAAACGCTCGTCCCGCGCGCGCGTGAATCGGTGCGCTGAGCGGCAAGTCGTCCTGTTCGCTGATTGGCAAGTCGCTCAGGTCAGGACCTGAATCACCGTCGAGAGGACCGGCGCGAACGGGAAGAGCGCCTGCACCCAGTCGGGGCAGGCCGTCCCGACGCAAAGGGGCACGCGGCCGCCGGCGCCCTTGGGTCCGGACAGGGTGCGGACATAGCCGAACACGTCCTCATTCAGCGTCTTCAGACAGCCGCTGGAGACCGGGTCCGCTCGGTTGCCGGCATGGAGGAAGAAGCCGCCCCGCTCGGAATGACGGCCGGTCCCCGGGATCGGGACACTGACGCCGCCCTCGATCGTGACTCGCTGGGAGCCCCAGCAGTCCTGCGGTGAGCCGCAGGTCGTCGTGCGGGTCCCGACAACGCAGGGGATGTGACAGTAATGGGCGCCGGTGCACTCGAACAGATCCGTGGATTGGACCTCCTGATAGCCGGAGTCGAGTCCGCCCGCTCCGCAGACGCCGGGCTCGATCTTCGTGACCGGCCGGCGGGTCCGCTGGGGATGCATGAAATAGGTGTGTGTCGGGATCGGGCCGGCGCCGACCTCCCACTCGTCGGTGCCGGGATGCCCCGAGACGGCGGGGCAGGCGTACATGAACGAGCCGCCCCCGAACACGAGGATGGTGCCGGTCTGCCCGCCGGTGTAGGCGACCATGTCGTTCTTGGCCCGCATCAGGCGGCGCCCCACCTGGCGCGCCACGTACGGCGATCGCGCGAGCGGTCGCGGCAGGGCCGGCGCCGCGTGCGGCGAGACCGCGCCCTGTGACAGCGCCATGACCCCGTTGCCGGCGTGGCGCCCTGCCGCCGCGCGCTGCAGATGCCGACCCATCTCGACCGTCAACTCATCGTCATCCCCGGGTTTTCTGCAGGCGCCGCCGCACTTGCAGGCGCCCTGGCAGCGTGCCAGCGTCGGATTCGCGGCGCGAGCGCCCGTCCGCGTCTGACGCATCGCCGCGACCGTCGCGCGGTTGCCCGCGGTGCGCTGAAGGGCCAGGACCGCCTGGCGATCCGCCACGGTGCCACCCGTCCGAGCGCGCTGGCCGATCGCCGTCGAGCGCGACGGACTCGCCTGCCTGCTCCGGAGGTCGTCTCGCGGCGCCTGCACGAGTCCATGCTGACCCATGTGGGCAGCTTCTCAGACGGACGCCTCAAGGACAACGAATTCGGCACAAGAGCCCGACCCCTTCCTCGGCTTCCGGGAAGCGTGGACAGGAACGGGTCGTACGTCTCGCCGCGCCGGATGAGCGGCGTACTCGGCAGGATCTGGCGTTCTCATGGCGGGATCATTCGCGCTCTTCAGCGCCGCCTGCGCCTGAGCGCCGCGTCTTGCCGCTTGGGGTGGTGTGTTGCAGGCCTTCTTTATCGCCATCGGGTTTGGATGGCTCACGGCCCTCTTCTGGCGGGCCTGGCGGCTACTGACTGCCCCGGCCTGATGCCATGACGGCAATCCGGAGGCGCGCGGCTCCCAACCACGGCGCGAGCCCGCGCCCCTGGCCGACCCTTCCCCCTTTCATCCTCAGCAGGCGGCGGATCGATCCTCTGGTCCGGATAGCATCGACGCATGGCCGATTTGGAGGGGACGCGGTCGATCGAGATCGCTGCGCCGCTCAAGCGCTGTTTTGCCATTGCGGCCGATCTGGATCGTGTGCCGGAGTGGCATGGCGCGATGACCGCTGTCGAGGTGCTGGAGCGCGATAGCGATGATCGCGCGACGGTGGTCGAAAGCGAGATGGACGCCTCCGTCGCACGTGTGCGGATGCGACTGCGCTTCAGCTATGACGATCCGGTCGGTGTGCGGTGGACGCGCGAGAGCGGTGACCTACGCTCGCTGGAGGGCTCGTGGCGCTTCGAGGATCGCGGTGACGGCCTGACGGTGGCGACCTATCGCTTGGAGATCGGCGTCGGTCGGCGCGTTGCCGTCATCGTCCGAACGGTTCGCGGACCGGTGCGCGACCGGGTCGAAGCGCTGCTGACCGATCGCCCGGTCGAAGGACTCAAGGCGCGCGCCGAAGCCGTCGCTCAGGACAGGCCGAAGACCTCGTAGAGCTTCGCCGCGCCGGGTGGTGTACCGGCAATCTCCAGATCTCGGCGGCTCGCTAGCAGGGACTCCAGGATCGCTGCAGGTACTCCTTGTCCAGCAACTGCCCCGAGTTGAGGGTGAGCACGAGACTCGAGTAATAGTGGCGACCGGAGCACGCGCGCATGCTGGTGAGACGGATCGAGACGAGCGCGCTGTGCGCCGGCGCCTCAGCACAGTTCGGATTACAGCCGTGGTACTGGGCGTTCCCGCTCCCCGTCGCTGTCGGGCCACCCCAGGAGCTCCACTGGACGCCGCTCACGAACAGGGTCCCGTCGCCAGTGAGCTCCAACGAAGCCGGCCTCTGCCGCGCGCGACCGACAACACCTGCGAAATACACACTGCCGGTCGTCGTCGCAGTCGCACTGGTTGTCGTCGATGCCGTCGCAGTCGACGTTGCCGGCTGCGTGGTCGTGCTGGTGACCGGCGCGGGGGACGGCGCGGGAGCGCGCTTCGTGACCGTCTTGGTTGTCGTCGAGCCGCATGACGCCAGCGCGAGCACCGCCCCAGCAGCCAGTAGACCGCGTCCGATCACGGCCCGATCATATGCGCGCGGCGCCCGACAGGCCGGCGAAGTTCTCGAGTGCGGGCGAGCCGTTCGGATCAGCCGGTCGCGTTCAACTGGATCTGACGGATCCGACTGGACATTGAGACCGACTCCTTGTCGGTTCGTTGTCGGCCTGCGGCCGCGTCGCTGATCTTTGACCCTCGCTGCAGTGCGAACCATGTGGCCAACCCCGCCGGGTGGTGGCGGACAACCGACGTCTGCTGCGCCGGCAAACGAAAACCCGCTTGCGCGGAGAGGCGGCAGGTGGACAATGCTGGTCGTGGAGCATCCCGACGACCGCAGAGGACTGAGATGACAAGAAAGGCAGAGTTCAACGCCGAGGAGTGGTCCACGATCGTCGACGGGCCGCTCTATGCCGGCATGCGCGTGATCAGCGCCGACCGCGGCGGGACGCTGCGCGAGAGCCTGGCCATGGGCCGCGTCTACCAGGAGGCGCGCCAGCACCATGGGGAGAGCGAGCTGCTCGACGAGTTGGTCAAGTCGCCGCCGGCGATCGATCCCGATCGGGTTAAGGAAGCAGGCGGGGACATTGCGGCCCTCACGTCAAAGCAGCTGAGTGAGGCGATCTCGATCCTCGAGCAGAAGGCGACGCCCGAGGAGATCGACGCGTACAAGAGGTTTGTGATGACCCTTGCGCAGGCGGTGGCCAACGCCCATAAGGAGGGCGGGTTTCTCGGTATCGGCGGCAAGGAGATCAGCGACGCCGAGAACCAAGCGCTCGACGAGATCTCGAAAGCGCTGGGCGCACCCCCGGCGGCCTGAGCACCGCTCGGTCGCTGTCACGCGCACCCGGCGGCCGGACGGGTGGGCTACGTGGGGCGCGGTCATGATGTGGGTGCCGGCTCGCTTGAGTTGCGCGATGGTCGGGTTGTCGGCGGCGTTGGTGATGACGGCCGACTGCACATCGACGGCCATTCCGGTCCCCTTTACGTGTAATCATTACTCACTACGAGTAATAAAGCGCCCGGCCTCGACGTCAACCGCGCCACCGACATCCTCTGGTCTCTCAACCTCTCCAACCTGTGGCAGCTGCTCGTCGTGGAGCGCGGCTGGACGCCCAAGCAGCGCCTCGCGGCCGTCGCCGCTCCATGAGCCCACCTTCGCTTCTTCGGCGCCGTCTGTGGACGGCGGGCAAGCTGCCCCGGCGGCGCCCCAGTGTCGGCCGGATGCGCGTCAGGCTCGAGGATGGTGCCCGCACGACCCTGCATGTCGCCGGCTATGACCGCCGGGCGTTCGAGGCGCGCGTGGTGGTGCTGGAGCGTCCGGTCCCGCTGGTGCGGTGGTGCGGCGTGGAGGGTGTGCACGATGCGGTCGTCGGGGGGTTCTTCTCACGGCCGGAGTACGTGCCGCTGGGCGAGGTGCAGATCGACGGCCGGTCCCAGCCGTCGCTGGCCTTCGACCCGCCCTGGGGAGATGTCCGGGCGTGCGTGCAGATCACCAACGGCGAGCTGCGGATCGCACGACGTGATCAGCTGGGCGCGGCGCCGGCCGGCGATCTGCTGCAGGCGGGGCCGATGCTTGTCGCCGGGGGAGAAATGGCGGTCGTCCCCGGACAGGACCCCGAGGGGTTCTCCGCTGGTGCGCGCCAGTTCGATTCCGACATCACGCAGGGGCGGTATCCGCGCGCGGCGCTGGCGGTGGCGAGGGAGAGCCTGCTGCTGGTCGCCTGTGACGGCCGTACGCACCGCGATGCCGGCATGACCTTGCTCGAGCTGGCCCGCGTGCTGGCGAAGCTGGGGGCGAGCGATGCCTTGAACCTCGACGGTGGTGGCTCGGCGTCGCTGGTGTGTGACGGACGGCTGCGCAACCGCCCACGTGAGGAGCATGGCGTCGACCTGCTGGAAGGGCGCGCAATCGTTACCGCGATCGCCCTGCGCGCCCGCTGAGCGCCGGCGGTTCCGGGCCGGCGGCTCGCGGTTGAGTCAGACCGCGTTCACGACTTAGCAACAACCGGCCATAATCGGATGGATGCCGCCGCATGTCCTCTCCGCGATCCTGTTCTCTCCTCGCGGCGGATCTGCGTCGGCCGCCCGAGCGCTGGCCCGCGGTCTGCGCAACGAGGGCTGCGCCGTGACGCTGGTGGCCGGTTCGCGCAGCGACCTCGGCGCGCACGGCGACGCGCGCAGCTTCTACGGAGACGTGCGCGCGGTGAGCTTCGACCGGGCGCTGGCCGGCGACGCGCCGCTGGAGTTCGCGGGTCCTCCGGGCAGCGCTCCCCTGCACCCGTCTTACGAGGACCGGCCCGGTGCCCCCGACGTCGTGTTCGCGATGCTCGACGATCGCGCCTATGAGCGCCAGGTGCAGGCCTGGTGCCGTGAGCTCGCGCTCGCCGGCGCGCGTGAGGCCGATGTGCTGCACCTGCATCACCTGACGCCGATCAACGAGGCCGCGGCGCGCGTCGCTCCCGACGTTCCGGTCGTCGGCCAGATACACGGGACGGAGCTCCTGATGCTGGAGCGCATCGCCGCCGGGGCCCCGGCGCGGTGGCGCTACGCCCAGCGGTGGGCGGCGCGCATGCGCCGGTGGGCCGCTGGCTGCGCGCGGCTCGTCGTCACCCCCTGGGGCGTCGAGCGCACTGTGGAGCTGCTGGGAGTGTCCCGCGACCGCGTCGTGGCGCTGCCCAACGGCGTCGATCTCGACCTGTTCGCGCCGCGGGCGATCGACCGGCGGGCATTCTGGCGGGACGTGCTGGTCGAGCAGCCGCAGGGCTGGCTGCCCGGACAGCTCGCCGGCAGCGCTCGCTACGCCGACGCCGACGTCAGCCGGCTGGTCGACGGGGTGCCCCTGCTCTATGTCGGACGCTTCACCGCGGTCAAGCGCCTCGATCGCCTGATCGCCGCCTTTGGCCGCGCGCAGGCGGGTTTCACGTGGCCCGCAGGGCTCGTCCTGGTCGGCGGGCACCCGGGCGAATGGGAGCTCGAGCATCCGGCCGACATCGCCGCGCGCCTGGGCGTGGCGCACGTGTTGCTCGCCGGGTGGCAGGCCCAGGATCAGCTGCCCGCCTTCCTGTCGGCGGCCGAGGCGATCGTGCTGACCTCCGAGCATGAGCAGTTCGGACAGGTGCTGGTCGAGGCGATGGCCTGCGAAGTTCCCGCCGTCGCTACGCGATCGCCGGGACCGTCGGCGATCATCGAGGACGGCCGCACCGGTTGGCTCGTCGACCCCGATGACGAGGCTGCTCTCTGCGCAGCGCTGGTCCAGGTGGTCAACGACGCGCCCGAGCGCGAACGCCGGGGACAGGCCGCGCGTCGTGCGGTGCGCGAGAATTTCTCGTGGGCGACGAGCGCGGCCCAGCTGGCCACCGTGCTTAAGGACGTGGTGGCGAAGGCGGGAGCACCGGCGATCACGGGCACGCGGATCACGTCCACGATCCCCGCGATCACGACCCGATCCCGTCCTATGCAGGGCGCTCTGGTCGTCGGCTCCTCGAGCGCGCAGAGCGACTGAGCGAGAGCGGACGCTCGGTCGTGACGGCCGCGGCGCTCAGACGGCTCGTCGTCACCGACCCCGATGAGCTGATCGACGGCCAGCGGCTGTCCGCTCGCGTGGCGGTCGTGGCCGGGATCGTCTTCTTCTTCGCGGGGTTGGTGAAGTTCGTCTTCCATCACTGGGAGCTGCACGCCTTTCGCGCCTTCGGCCTGCCCTGGCCGTCGGCGCTGGAGATCCTGGCCGGAGCGCTGGAGGTGACCGGCGGGATCCTGCTCGTCCTGCGCCGGTGGGTGGCGCCCGTCGCCGTGCTGCTGGCCGCCACGATGGTGGTGGCGATCGCGGCCTCGGGCATCGGGCACGGCGACGTCATCCCGAGCTTGACGCTGGCGCCGGCTCTGCTGATCGCGATGGTGTACCTCCTCGCCCGAGGGCTGGGGCGCCGCTCGTCGGGCTCCTCGGGTCGCGGTCGCTGATCGGCGTCCGCCGCGTCAGCCTCTGACGGCGCCGGTGCCGGACGCGCCGGCGTCTGTGGTCGTTGCTCGCGTACGTACGCACCACAACGCGCGCCCCGTAAGGGCAACGCAAGATCTTTGGCGTTAGCTGGAGGACGCAAGCCCGCCGGGGTCGCCTTCGACCACCAAGCGGGCTCCGTCCATCCACCCAGAAAGGAGGACCCCATGCGCGTGCCTACACGAGCATCGACGGCCCTCGCGCTGTCCTGCACGGCGCTCATCGTCCCGGCGGCCGCTTCCGCCCATTCACACCACCGGTCGCGAGGCGCAGGTTACGTCTACGTCAACGACAACACGGCGTCGTCGAACACCGTGGCGGCATTCCGCCGCGGCCCTGACGGGTCACTCGCGCCCCTGCCGGGCTCGCCGTTTGCGACCGGCGGCGCCGGAACCGGCGCCGGGATCGGCTCGCAGGGCTCGCTGCAGACCGCGTTGCACGGGCGCTACGTGCTCGCCGTCGACGCCGGGTCAAACCAGGTGTCAGTCCTGGCCGTCCGCCGCGACGGCTCGCTGCGGCCCGTCCCGGAGGGAACGGTCAGCTCCGGCGGCTCTGAGCCGGTCAGCATCGCGGCGCACGGCAACCTGGTGTATGTCGCCAACGCCGGCGCGGGCGCGACCAGCTACACCGGTTTCCTGCTGGGCTTCGACGGCGTGCTGCATCCGCTGCGGCACTCGACTGTCTCGTTGCCCGACGGCTCGCAGCCAGGCGACGTGCTGTTCAACGCGATCGGCACCAAGCTCGCCGCCACCCGCGTGGGCACCTCGCTGATCGACAGCTTCACCGTCGGTCGCGACGGTCTTCTCCGCGCCGCTCCCGGCTCCCCGTACGCCGCTCAGGGCCCCGGCCCGTTCGGCAGCGAGTTCCGCCCGACAGACCCCAGCGAGCTGTACGTCTCAAACGCGCATGGCGGCGCGGGGAACGGCACCGTCTCGGCGTTCCGCGACGCCTGGAACGGGACCCTGAGCTCGATCGGCGCCTCGCCCTTCGCCGATCAGCAGACCGCACCGTGCTGGGTGGAGATCTCCCATGACGGGCGCTACCTGTTCGCGGTCAACACCGCTCAGCCCAGCATCTCGTCGTACGCGATCAACCATGACGGCTCGCTCAGGCTGCTCGGCAGCACGCCGTTCGAGAACCCGGCGGGGCTGGGTCCGGTCGATGCTCGCCTGAGCCCCGACGGCGCCATCCTGTGGGTCGTCGACGGCGGCACCAGCCAGGTCAGCGCGTTCAGTGTGAGCGGTGGCAGCCTCACCGAGTTGCCGTCCTCGCCCACGGCGCTGCCGGCCGGCGCCAAGCCGTTCGGGATCGTCGTCAGCTGACGCAACCTCGGCCCAGGGTCCGGTGCCGCGGGCGCCGGACCCCCGCCGCCGGTGCTGGAGCCGCGGAAGAAGCCGGGCCGGCGAGGGGCGGTCCGTGCCCTACGAGGAGGTCTGCATCGGCGATCGCGCGCTACCTCCCGCGCCGCTCCCGCAAGTCGCTCGTCCGCGCGCTGAAGATCCCCGCCCTCAGCGAGGGTTGCCAGGGGTCCTTCCGCGATCTGCGGGCCACCTTCTCGATCGCGTCGGCGGCTCGCACCGTTCCCGGATCGCCGGACAGCCGTTGCGCGGTGGTCGCCATCCGGGCGCGCCGGGCCTGATCGGCCAGCAGCCCGTCGAGCGCGCCGATCAGCTCGTCGGGCGCGTGGCCGTAGGTGTCCAGGCGGGCGCCGAACCCGGTCTCCTGCACCCGCTGGGCATTGTCGTGCTGATCCCAGAAGAGAGGGAGCACGATCATCGGGCAGCCGAAATGCAGGCACTCGGTGACCGTGTTGTTGCCCCCGTGGGTGAGCACCGCGGCGGCCTGCGGCAGGATCGAGGTCTGGGGCAGGAACTCGCTTCCGTGGACGTGAGCCGGCACCCGGAGCAGCTCGTGCTGGGGCCCGAGCGAGACCACGAGCTCGATCGTCTCGTGTCCGGCCAGGGTGTCGATCAGCCGTTGCATCAGCTCCACGTCGGCGGAGCCGAGCGAGCCGAGGCTCAGGTAGACGAGCGGTCGTTCGTCGGCGGGGTTCGGTCGCTCCCAGGGCTCCTCGGAGCCGCGCACGCAGGACTCCAGCGCCAGCCATCGTCCCGGCGGCGCGGCGGAACGCGGGTAGTCGAGCTCGCGGGGATACAGGTAGAGGTTCAGCCACGGCGAGGTGTCCATCAGCTCCAGGTCGGGCAGCGGCGGCGCGCCCCGCTCGACGCAGAACGCGCTGTGCGCTTCGTGCAGCGGCCCGAGGGCGCGACGGTACTCCGCCCAGTACTCGGACCAATACTTGTCCCGGGCGGGCCCTGGGTCTTCGGTCGGATAGCCCGAGAAGGTGGGTGGGACCCGCTCGTCCTTGAGCTCCGCCGGGTTGCAGGACACGATCCGCACCCACGGCCGGCCGGAGGCGGCCAAGGCGGGGAAGCTGACGACGTTGTCCTCGACGACGACATCGGCGTCGATCTCCTCGATGATCTCGCGCAGGCGCTCGTCGACGTAGCGGGCACCGTCGACCAGCGCCTGGAAGGTCGGGGCGATGAACGCCTCCAGCTGCTCGATCGTCGGCCGCCGGAACACCGGAGCGGTGTCGCGGATGTAGTCCTTCCAGAACTGGCCGGGCGCCTCCTCGTGCTCCGGAGGCGGCCCCAGCCGCATCAGCCGCTCCTCAAAGCCCCGTGCCTCCAGCGCCCCGGCGAACGACTCCTCGGCGATGAACACCACCCGGTGCCCGCGCTCCTGCAAGACGGCGGCGATGCCGGCGCAGTTGTTGGTCGGGCCGTAGGCTCCCTCGGGAAAGAACGCGATCGTCGCCATCGTGCGCGGGGTCAGTTGTAGAGCTCTTCGGCGATTTCGGCGACGAAGAGCTCGTGGGCGGCGAACGGTGCCCAGTTCTGGCCGGTGTAGTGCGTCAGGTTCTGGGTGCTGATGAAGGCGAGCAGACGATCGAGCGAGAGCTTGTCGATCCGCTTGCGGTTGGCCGGGTCGGCGCACCAGGTCTGAAGCGAATCGGTACCCGCGGGTGCGGTCGACGGCAGGCTCATCCGGGCCGGCAGCGCCAGCACGTCGACCTCGTCCTTGACGGTCCGCATTGTCGTGGGGTGGTCCGGATCCGGGGTCGTGTTCGTGGTCGCAGCGAGCGCGGCGGCCGCGGGATCCAGCGCGATCGCGTCCTGGATCATCCGGACCGCGCCAATCGCCTCGACCTTGCCGCTGTAGTTGCCCTTCGTCGGGTCGCCGACCTGGAACTCGTCGAGCAGGGTGACCCGATCGATCACGTCCTTCTGGCTTCGTGCTGCGAGGACCGCTCCGGGTCCCGGCGCGCCACGTTCCGGCGACTGCACCACCTCGGTCGTCGCCTCCGCGCCGGTCTGAATATCGCGCGTGCCCGGCACGCCATCAGCCTACCTCGTGGCGCCGGCCGCGGAGCGCGTCCCAGCGGCCCTTAGCTCATCGCGAGCGCGAGCTGGAAGGCGCTGAGATCCAGGCCGGGTAGGGCGTCCGCGCCGGTCGCCCATCGGGCCGCCGCCTCGCCGATCGCGGGCGAGTGCTTGAAGCCGTGACCCGAGCAGGCGGAGACGATCAGGACCGCATCGTGCTCGGGGTGCTGATCGACGACGAATCGATTGCCCCGCGTGCTGGTGTACAGGCAGGAGGCGGTTCGCAGCGTCTCCGGTCCCAGCCACGGCAGTCGGTGCGCGACGTAGTCGCGGTACAGGTCATCGCTCTGGACGCGGGTCGCGGGATGCTGGCGTCCGTCGGGCGCACTGGTCATCTCGTATGACTCCGTGCCGAGCTTGACGCCGCCGCTCGGCCCGTCGACCGCGGGGAAGCCGTAGAAGCCGTCGAGGTGCACGAACTCGGGGCGCTCACCGCCGAAGTCCCAGACGAACACCGGCATGTCGCGCAGCTGCTCGTAGCCGTCGCGAATCTCGAACCAGTGCAGGAGCTGGCGGTAGACGGCGAACAGCTCGCGTCCCTCGCCGAACAGCTGCGGGAGCCAGGCTCCCGCGCACAGCACCAGCCGGTCGGCCGCGTAGGTGGCGGCGTCGGTGGTGACCGCCACCCCGTTGCCCGATGCCGACCACTCGACGACCTGCTCGCCGACGCGCAGCTCGGCGCCCTGCCGACCAGCCAGCTGCAGCTGGACCCGCACGGCCGCCTCGGGCCAGACGATGCCGGCCCCGGGCTCGTAGTAGGCCTCGGTCTCCTCGTCGACCGCGAACATCGCCAGCCGCCGGCGCAGCTGGGCATTGTCGAGGTGCTGGTGCTCGATCCCGAAGCGCTGCGCCAGTGCCCGGGTCTGCTCGAAGAAGGGGCTGGCCGGGCGCGCCAGGATCACGCCGCCGCATTGGGTCAGCAGCCGTGCGCCGGACTCCTCCTCGAGCTCGCGCCACAGCTGGTGCGAGCGCTGGGCCAGCGGGATGTACTCCGGCCCCTCGCCGAGCGCCAGGCGGGTGATCCGCGTGTCGCCGTGCGTGGACCCGTAGGCGTGAGGCGGCACGTACTGGTCGATGCCGATGACCGACACGCCCCGCCTCGCCAGCTGAAGGCAGGTGGCGCTCCCCATCGCGCCCAGGCCGACCACGATCGCTCTCACCGGAGCACCAGCATCAGCGCTTGAGCTCGATGAGCTTGGAGCGGGTCGTGGTCGAGCGTCCGAGCGGCGTGAAGCTGACCCGGGCGGTCAGCTTCTCCCGCTTGGCGTGCTCCAGCAGGCGGCGGCCGCGCCGGGTGAGCTTGACCTTGACCGAGACGCGTCCGGCCTTCTTGATCGACGCCATCCCCGCGGCCACCCGCACCGGCTTGGGCTTCTTCGCATGCCGCTTGCGAGGCGGCTCGTAGTCCCAGCCGATCACGAGCTTGCCGGTCGAGGGCGCGTCGAAGCGAAACGTGTAGCCGCCCCGCTTGAGCAGCCTGGCGATGCGTGCCGATGCGCCCTTGGGGGTGAGCACGCCGGCCAGCGCCGAGCGCACGCGAGCGCGGGACGGTCCCACGGGCTTGGCGGTCGTGCGGGCGATCGTGCGCGGCGGCGGCGGCGCGGGTTGTGGCGGCGGCTGAGGGCTGCCGCCGGGCGCGGGCGGAGGCTGCGGGGTGACCGTCAACGTTCCGGTGGCCGTGCCGAGTGTGGCGTGCGTGGCGGTCACCGTGACCGTGCCCGCGGTGCCGGGCTGTGAGCGGATGAATCCGCCGCCCACGCCCCCGTACTCCTGAAACGAGAACGGGTTCTCGGCGATCAGCGCCGCCGGACCGGCCAGCGTCAGGGTGACGTCCCCGGTCGGATAGGGCCGCTGGTTGCCGTAGGCGTCCACCGCGCGAAACGTGAAGCGGGTCATGTCGCTGCCATCGCCCACGATCGAGGAGTCCTCGACCACCAGCGCCAGCCGGTCGCGGGTCGGATCGGCGGACATGTCCACCGAGCCGACCAGCGTCGATCCTCGGTACCCGTCGATGTGCAGTTCCGGCAGGCCGGTACCGTCGTGGGTCAGATCTACGATCACCGGCGGGTGCGTCAGGCCGGCGAAGTCGGTGGTGTCGGGCGTGCCGGTGGCGAAGTGCTGGCCCCCGACATATAGCTCCAGCCGATCGCAGTTGGTGGCGATCATCGACCCCGCGCCCGGGCCGTTGGGCGGCGAGCCTGATCCGTAGTCCCAGAAGAACACCGGCAGGATCACGGTGCGCAGCGCCGGGTCGACCTGGGAGCGGTAGAAGGCCGCTCCGGGCTTGGCCACGCGGAACGTGTCCAGCACCCCGGCCCACTTGAGGTTGTGCCAGATCCGGTTGCCGCCGTTGAGCGATGCGTAGTCGATCCCGGCCCAGCCGAGCAGCCCGCTATAGGCGGAGTTGGCCTGGGTCAGGTTGTGGACCTGGGCGTGCATCTTCGCCTGCACGGCCAGTGTGGCCGCGGTGTCGATCCAGCGGTACAGGGGTGCGCCGTCCAGCGCGCCCACCGCCTCGGTGACCAGGTAGGGGACGCCGGAGATGGGCGGTTGGACGGTCGCGTTGCCGCCCGAGGAGTGGTAGTCGTCGTAGGCGAACACGTCCTGCGCCCAGTCCGTCGTGGAGTAGAACCGCATCGCCCCGCTGGTCTGCCGCGTGCCGTCGAGGCTGTTGGCCAGCTGGCGGGTCTGCGCGTACAGCGGGGGATAGTTGTTGCTCTCGTTCAGGCGCGTGCCCCAGACGACCACCGAGGGGCGGTTGCGATCGCGGACCACCATGTCGTGGACGTTCTGGAGAATGATCGCCTGAAACGCGGCGTCGCCGACGTACTGCCAGCCGGGCGGCTCCTCCCACACCATCAGGCCGAGCTCGTCGCATGCGTCCAGGAAGTCCGGCGACTGCGGGTAATGCGAGCAGCGCACCATGTTGCAGTTCAGCTCGTGGCGCAGGATCTCCGCGTCGCGGCGCTGCAGCCGCGCGGAGGCGGCCATCCCGGTATACGGGAACAACTGGTGGCGATTGAGGCCGAAGATCTCCAGCCGCTGACCGTTGAGGTGAAAGCCGTCGGTGGCGAACGTCGCCTGGCGAAAGCCGGTGTTCACCGCGAAGCTGTGCGTGACGCCATCGGCCACCAGCGAGGCGGACACCTGGTAGAGCTTCGGCGTGTCCGGCGACCAAAGGGTGACGCCGTTCAATCCGGTGATGCTGAGGGCGGCCGTGGTGACACCGCCGGAGGAGATCGGCACGGTGCCGCTCCCCGACCCGATCACGGAGCCGCCGTCCAGCACGGCGGCGTTGATCGCCACCGGCGCCCGGGGGGCTGCCGCGGCGTCGATCGTCAGCTGCACGTCGACGCCCGGGTTGGCGCTGCCCACGTTGTTGGGCTTGGCGAACACGTCGGAGATGTGGACCGCGGGCACGATCCGCAGCGCCACGTCGCGGTAGATGCCGCCCGGCTGCAGGTAGTCGACCGTGACGGCGCCCGCGGAGGCCCCGTCCGGCGGCACGTCCAGCCAGCGGGCGTCCACCACGACCGCCAGCAGGTTGTCGCCGGCCGCCAGGTTGTCGGTCAGCTCCACCGAGAACGGCAGGTAGCCGCCCTGGTGCTGGGCGATCTGAACGCCGCCGAGGAACACGCTGGCGCTGGTCATCACGCCCTGGAAGTCGACCAACACGCGGGTGCCCGCGTTTGCCGGGGCGCTCAGGTGCTTGCGATAGATCCACAGCTGCTGCCAGCTGGTCGCGTCCCAATCGCCCCACGACAACGGCGTGACCGTGTGCGGAAGCGTGACGGCGGTGAAGCCGCGCTCCGAGTAGCCGGGGGCCTCGGCGCCGCTCACGTACGGGCCGCCGAACAGCCAGCCCTGGTTGAACTGGTAGACGCCCGGCGCCGACGACGCGCTGCCGGACTCCGCGGCGAGGGCGGGCGCGGCAGGCCGAGCCGCGAGGGCGGCGGCGCCCAGGACCCCGGCCTTCAGGAGCGACCGCCGCGAAAACGTGAGGCGGTCGGGAGGGAGTGGTACGTCGCGCCGACGGCTCATCTCCCGAGAACCGTAACAATCGACGAGTGTTTGTCTCGGCTGCCTTCGCCGTCGCGGGCCTGGGCGCGGGCAAGACCGTGCTGCTCGGCCTGTGCGGGCTGGTCGGCGGGATCGGCATCACCACGCTGGGACCCGGCGGCGTGCTCTTCACGATCGCGCTGTTCGCGCTGTCGGGGCTGTCGCCGCCGGCGATCGCCGGCACCGCGATCGTCGCCAACGTGGGGACCGGCCTGCTCGGCACCGCTGCCTACGCGCGCTCGGGACAGCTGCGCGGGCGCGACACGCAGCGGCTCGCGGGGCTGCTCATCGCCTGCGCCGCCGTCGGGACCCCGCTTGGAGTGCTGGCCAACTCCCACATCTCCGGGCCGGCGTTCGGCACGCTGCTCGGCGTGTGCGTGATGGCCGTCGGCGCGCTGCTCTACGCGCGCGTGCGCCGCCCGGTCGGCCCTGCGCGGACGGGGACGGCGGTGGCGACGAGCCGGGTGCTGGTGATCGGGGCGTGCGTGGCCGTCGTCAGCGGCCTGTTCGGGCTGGGCGGCCCGCTGCTCGCCGTGCCCCTGCTGGTCGCCGCCGGGACCCCGATGCTCGCCGCCCTGGGCGCCGCGCAGGCACAGTCGATCGTCATCGCCGGCGTGGGCACGCTCGGCTACGTGCTGCGCGGCGACGTGTCGTGGCCGCTGGCGGCGCTCGTCGGCGTTCCCGCGCTCGTGGGCGTGGTGGCGGGCTGGCGCCTGGCCCATGCGCTGCCCGCAGACCGCCTGCGCCTGGTGCTCGCCGGCGTCCTGATCCTCGTCGGCGTCTATCTGATCGTTCGCAACGTCTAGCCCAGGGCAGCCTCAGCGTCGCCGCTCTCGAGGAGCGTTTCGGCATCTCGCCGATGACCGCCCGCCGCGATCTCGCCCTGCTCGCCGAGACACGGGCATGCCGGTCACGCTCTTGACCAACTCACTGCCTGTCATGACGATGGTCGGCGGCTCCGAGGCGCCGCACGTCGATCTGATCGGAATCGGCGGCAGCTTCCGGAAGCTGACGCGTTCCTTCGTCGGCCCCGAGACCGTGCGGATGATCGAGCGGTTCTTCGTCGACCGAATCGTGTTCTCGGTCAAGGGGATCGAGCTCGGGGGCTACCTGACCGACCCCGATCCGCTGGAGGCCGACGTCAAACGCGCGATGATCGGTCGGGCCCGGACGGTGCTGCTCGTCGCTCAGGTCCAGAAGTTCGGGGAACGTGGCCTCCTCGTTGGAATGATTGATGCCGGGCGACTCAGGCCGGTGCCGGTACCGCCCCCACCTGCTGAAGCAGGCCGAGGGCGTCCCACACGGTCCACTCCTCGGCGATCTTGCCGTCGGCGATGCGGAACACCGAGATCGCGTCCACCGCGATCGGCTTGTCGGTGGGGTCGATTCCCATCAGCTCGCCGCGATGGGTACCGGTACCGGTCCAGCGGGCCACGACCCGGTCTCCCGCGGAGAGCATCTCGTCGACGGCCCAGTGCCCGTCCAGCGCGTCCTGGTAGACGCCGACGCGGGCGCGGACACCGCCCGGCCCCTCCGCCGGCGGCGCCTGGGGCCCGTGGGAGACGTAGTCGTCGGTGACCAGCTCATCGGCCAGCTCCGCTTGGTGTCCGTTGCAGAACTCCTCGAAGAACCGGCGCACAACGCCTTCGCCGTCTGACCCCGCGGTCAGGTAATTGTGGACCTCCAGGATCGTCATCTTAGGAGGACCCGGGATCCCGACCTCCTCGGTGATCGGGCGGATCGTCTCGGTCGCGAACTTCTCGAACTGCTCACGGCTCTCCCAGACGTCGGTCACCCGGATGCCGTCGTCGGTCTGCGCCACCCAGTGGAACAGGCCGCCGCTCGCGCCCACCCCGCCGCGGGCGAAGCCCATCTTCTCGATGACCTGGTCGTACTGCGCCAGGGTTCCCCCTGTGAAGTCCATCGTCACTGCAACAGCCATTTTCGGTCCTCCTTCGTCGTGCCGGCCCATCACCGCGTGGCGGGCCGCGAACACGGAGAGCTTGACCCCGGCCCGGCGGACCGGCAACGGCCGAATGGCCTATTTCCGTCGCGTGACATCGATCGGCTCTCCGGTTAGGATCGCGCCGAGTTGAAGCCCGCGCTTCGCCTGGCTGAGATCCTCGGCGCGCTGTCGCTGACGACGGATCTGGGCGCCGGGGTTCCCTTCGAGAAGGGCTTGCGCACCTGCGTCGTCGCCTCGGTGCTCTCCGACGACCTCGGCCTGCCGCGCGATGACCGCCAGGCGGTCTACTTCGCGGCCCTGCTGCGCTCGCTCGGCTGCACGGCGCACGCCTCGCCGTTCGCCGAGATGTTCGACGACGACGTGGCCGTCCAGCGAGCGCTGAAGACGCTGCATCCCGAGGACCCAGGATGGGCGGCGGGCCAGACCGAACGCTTCGCCGCGTGGGCCGGACGGGAGCGAGCCCGCGAGCTGACGGCCCGCCTCACCGACCTCCTGGCCGCCGAGGGACAGACGCTGGCCACGGGGAGCTGCGAGGTCAGCGCCACGCTCGCCGCCCGGCTGGCTCTGCCTTCGGGAGCGATCGCCGCGCTGGACGAGGTCTATGAGCGCTTCGACGGCCTGGGATTCCCGACGGGCCGCGCCGGCGACGAGCTGACGATCACCGCCCGCGTCGTGCACGTCGCCGAGCAGGTCGTGATGGCCGACTACGACGGTGGGCCGGCCGCGGTGCCGGGACGCGTCGCCCGGCTCGTCGGCGGTCATCTCGATCCCGACGTGTGCCGCTGCCTCGCCGAGAGCTCCGAGGACGTCATCGGGGCGCTCGCCGCGCCCGACATGCTGGCGGCCGCCCTGGCGCGAGAGCCTCGTCCGCCGCTGGTCGTCTCACCCTCGCAGATGGACGCCGTGTGCCTGGCGTTCGCGACCTTCGCTGACCTCAAGGGGCGGTTCCTGCTCGGTCACTCGACGCACGTCGCCGGTCTCGCCGTCGAGGCCTTCCGCCTGACGGGGCAGGACGAGGAGGCCGCGGCGCGGCTTCGGTCAAGCGCGCTGCTGTTGGACCTCGGTCGCGTCGGGGTGACGAGCTCGGTCTGGGATCGGCCGGGGCAGCTGGGCCCGGTCGAGTGGGAGAGGGTGCGGTTGCATCCGTACTGGACGGAGCGCATCCTCACGCGCTGCCCGGCGCTTGCTCACCTGGCGCCGGTGGCCGCTGCCCACCACGAACGTCTCGACGGCAGTGGATATCACCGGGGCGCGATCGGCATCGAGCTGTCCGCCGGCGCCCGCGTGCTGGCGGCGGCGGACGCGTTCGCGGCGATGACCGAGGACCGCCCGCACCGCGCGGCGCTCTCGCGCTCGGACGCCGCCGGCGTGCTCCACGACGAGGTGCTGGCGGGGCGCCTGGATGCCGAAGCCGCGGCGGCGGTCGTGGAGGCCGCCGGGCTTCCCCGCCGCCGCAGCAGCTGGCCCAACGACCTCACCGACCGGGAGGTCGAGGTCCTGCGCGTCCTCGCCCGCGGTGCCAGCAACCGTCAGATCGCAGAGTCCCTGGTGCTTTCGCCGCGCACCGTGCAGCATCACCTGGCCAGCGTGTACGCCAAGATCGGCCTTCACACCCGCGCCGGCGCGGCGGTGTTCGCGATCGAGCACGGACTCGTTCCGGCGCCGGGGGCGGTGTAGCCGGCCGTCTCAGACCGCTGATTTGCCCAGGTAGCTCGCGGTCAGCAGCGACTGGTCGCCGCGCAGCCGCTCGGCGCTCTCGTGCAGCGCGATCTCTCCGTGGGAGAGGACATAGCCGCGGTCCGCGATCTCCAGCGCCAAGGCTGACGCTTCCGGCCACCGGCTTGAGCAGGCCCGAGATGGCGCGCAGGGTCGTGGTCTTGCCGGCGCCGTTGGCGCCCATCAGCGCCACCACCCCGCCGGGAGCCACCGACAGGGTGATGTCGCGGATCACGGGCGGGCCGTCGTAGCCGGCGCTCAGGGCCTTCAGCTCGAGCATCGCTGCGGCGACCGGAGTGGCGACGCTCACGCGACCTCCGCCACCGCTCGGTGGCGGAACTCGCCGCGGCGGTTGACCGTAGGTCCGGTGAAACAGGCGGCTGAAGTGCGACGCCGAGGGCAGCCCCCAGCGGGTGGCGATGTACGAGATCGAGTGGTGCGCCAGCGCCGGGTCGACCAGGTCGCGACGGCAGTGCTCCAAGCGCTCTGAGCGGATCCATTCCGCCACGGTGCGACCTTCGTCGGCGAACACGCGGTGCAGGTAGCGCGTGGAGACGAAGCAGGCCCGCGCCACCTGATCGAGATCGAGCCCGGGATCGCCCAGGTGCGCCTGGATGTAGGCCTTGGCCTGGAGGAACAGGTCGCCCGGCGAGCGCGAATGACAGCCGCAGGAGGCGTCGAGATCCAGGTACAGGCGACGGACGAGGTCGATCACGTGCTCGGCGAGGTCGGCGTCCTCGTGGGCGATGCTGCCATCGGCCAGACCTACGGCGGCCGCGCAGAAGAACCGCGCTGCCAGCCGCGGCAGACCGGTCCGGCCCGAGATGCGCACCGCCGTCAGACGTGAGACCTTGGTGGCGAAGTCGCGCCCGAGGATCGCCTTGGGCAGCTTGAGCGCGAGCGCGTCGAAGTTCCCGTCGGCGTGCAGGATCACGGGCTGCGAGGTGTGCGCCTGGCGCCCGGCCGCGCATAGTGTCCGGAAAATCCCGCAACCTGTCGGTCGCGTGGTCGATAGTGGCAGCTATTTGTCCTAAATCGACCACATCGCCCCGTGGCGGTCGCCCATTTGGCCGCCAGCACACCTGGCATCGTTGTTGGTAATGGCCGACCCTCGTGAGCTGCAGCGCTTCGTCGACGCCCAGGACCAGGGCGGCATTCATAAAGCAGCGCTCGCGGAGCTGCGCGCCGGGCGCAAGACCAGCCACTGGATGTGGTTCGTGTTCCCGCAGATCGCCGGCCTGGGCCAGAGCCCGATCTCACGCCGGTTCGCGATCGCGTCGCTGGACGAGGCCCGGGCCTACCTGAACCATCCCGTCCTGGGGCCGCGGCTGACGGAATCCGCCCGCGTCCTCACCGAGCCCGAGCAGCCGACCGCCAGCGTCGAGCAGATCTTCGGCGGCATCGACGCGCTCAAGCTGCGCTCGTCGATGACGCTGTTCGCGCGCGCGGCGCCCGACGAGCCCGTGTTTGCGCAGGTGCTCGACCAGTGCTTCGGCGGCGTCGCCGACGAGGCCACCGAGCGTTTGCTCGGCGACCCCGATCAGGGGTAGTCGAACTGCGCGTTTAGTGGCCCGAACTCGCCCGTCGCGGCGGCGGTGGCGCCCCGCCCGAGCGGCAGCGTGATCCAGTCGTCGAGCGCCGACGTGTTGCCCGCCCAGTCCCAGGCGTAGACGGTCAGCCGGTAGCGCCCGCGCGGCAGGCCGGCCAGCGGCAGCGGCTCGGTCAGTCCGCCGGCCAGCCGGTAGACCCAGTTGGGAATGCACCGGCGGTGGTCAAAGAAGCACAGGTAGCCGGGGTTGGAGGCGCCCGGGGCGAAGATCACGGGCTTGAGCACGGGCGGGTAGTTCTGTGAGCCGCGCATCGCCCACAGCAGTCCGGTGAGCGGGCGCCCGCGGGCGTTGTACAGGCGCCAGGCCAGCGACGAGGGGGCCAGCACGGGCGTCTCGTAGTAGTGCGCCGAGCCGACGAACCCCTGTGGGTCGAACGCGCCGACGATCGCCGAGCCGTCGGCGAACACGCGCGGAACGCCGATGATCGGCGGCTCGTGGTCGTGATAGGGCTGCAGGCTGCCCCCAGGGCGCAGCGGGTTGAGGTAGTCGTCGGTGGTGCCCTCCGAGAGCGCGAGGTGATGGGCGCCGTAGAGGATCGTGCCCAGCTCGGTCTTGTAGGCGGTCACCCAGTGCCCGTCGGAGACCACCGGGCTGACGTGCCAGTAGTAGAAGCGTCCGACGTCGACGTTGACGTCCTGGGTGCCGGGATAGCGGATGTGCGCGACGCCCGACTGGATCGCGTACACCGGCTGGAAGTCACGGGCCTCGATGTCGACGGCCACGTGGAAGTTGGCCGGACGCAGCTCGTTGATCCCGGCGCGAATCGGGTGCTGCTGGTGAAACGGCGTCAGCGGCCAGCCGGGGATCGCGCCGGCGGCGGTGCAGCCGACCGAGCACGGCAGGCCGTCGGCCCAGTAGGGCGCCAGCCGATCGCCGGCCGTGGTCGGCCGCTGCAGGCGCGAGACCGAGAACGGCCAGATGTCAAGCCGCAGTCCCTTGGCGTCGGAGATCGCGGTGTAGGTGACGCGCGTGTCGATGCGCAGCGCGGGATCAGACGTTCTGGCCACCACCAGGCGCTGGTCAAGCGTCCAGGTGCGGGTCCGCCGCGCTCCGGCGTTGCGGTCGACCACGAAGTTGGTGGCCCGCTGGAGAGCGAACGCCAGCATTTCGCGGGTCAGCACCAGCGCCCGCCGGGGGCGCTCGCCGGCCCGGACGCGCACGCGGCCGGACTTCAGCTCCAGGGCGAGCACGCCGGTGCGCGGGGCCGCCGGGGTGGGGCCGATCGCCAGCCTGCGGCATTGCAGCGTCGAGCTGCCGTGCGAGATGCGAAAGCGGTTGCCGGCGTAGGAGAGACTGAGCACCGCCGGGCGACCGACCCGCAGCTGATCGCCGGCCTCCAGGTACAGGCGCGGCGGTCGCGGCCGGCCCTTGCGGCGGCGGGGCGCCACCAGGCGGTGCCCGTCGCGGATCACCACCACGTGGGCCGGGATCCGGTGCAGCGCGATGTGGACTGCGCAGGCCGCGATCACTTACAGCCAGGCGGGGCGCTACCTCGGTCCGGCGCTGATCGCCGACTCGGCGGCGCTGATCAGCGTCCCGCGGTCGCCCTTGGCCGTCTTCGTCAGGTTGGCCTGGATCGTGTAGATGATCCCGTGCACGACGAACACGATCTGCGGCGGCGAGCACGAGGCTCCGCAGGAGAGCGGCTGAAAGCCCGCCTTGGTGGCGCCCTTCACCGTGACCTTCTTGCCGAACACGCTCGTGCCGGGGGCCGCGGTGAAGCCCACGACGAAGCACGCGTTGGCGCCGCGGCAGTTCTTGAGCGCGCCGATCTCAAGGTCGTAGCGCTTGCCCGACGGACCCCCGCTCGGGTACAGGTGCCGGGCGTCCATCGGCAGCGTCCGCGGCAGCAGCACCGGCGGCGCCTTGGCCGCGGCGTTGATGGCGCGCACCTGCTTGGCGAACAGCGCGGGCAGCGTGCGTTGCGAGGCGACCGCGGGCACGGCCGCCATCAGGCCCAGGATCACGACGACCAGCAGCCCCCGACGCATGCGCATGGCGAGATCCTATGCCGACGGCCGCGCCCAGCGCAAGGGTCAGCGGAACGCCTGGATCCCCGTCAGCGCGCCGCCCAACACGAGCGCGTGCACGTCGGCGGTGCCCTCGTAGGTGACCACCGACTCGAGGTTGTTCATGTGGCGGATGACCGGATACTCGAGCGTGATCCCGTTGGCCCCCAGGATCTGCCGGGCCGTGCGGGCGACGTCGAGGGCGGCGTTGACGTTGCCGAGCTTGCCCATGCTCACGTGCTCGGCCCGCAGCTCGCCCGCATCCTTCATCCGTCCCAGGTGAAGGGCGAGCAGCATCCCCCGGTTGACCTCCAGCGCCATGTGGGCCAGCTTTGACTGCTGGATCTGGGTGGCGGCGATCGGCCGGCCGAAGGCCTGGCGCTCCTTGCTGTACTCCAGCGCCGACTCCAGACAGGCACGGGCGGCGCCGACGGCGCCCCACACGATGCCGTAGCGGGCCTCGTTGAGGCATGACAGCGGCCCCTTCAGCGAGGTTGACTCGGGCAGCATCGCCGACTCCGGCAGGCGGACGTCGTCGAGCAGCAGCTCGGAGGTGATCGACGCCCGCAGCGACATCTTCTTGTGGATGTCCTGGCTGGTGAAGCCCTTGCACCCCTTGGGCACCAGGAAGCCGCGCACACCATCGTCGGTCCGCGCCCACACGACGGCGATCTCGGCGGCCGAGCCGTTGGTGATCCACATCTTCTGGCCGTGCAGCACCCAATCGGTGCCGTCTCGCTTGGCGCGGGTGCGCATCGCGCCCGGGTCAGAGCCGGCGTCGGGCTCGGTCAGCCCGAAGCAGCCCAGCGCCTCGCCGGCGGCCATCCGCGGCAGCCACTGGAGCTTCTGCTCCTCCGAGCCCCAGCGATGGATCGCGTACATCGCCAGCGAGCCCTGCACGGAGACGAGGCTGCGGATCCCCGAGTCGCCGGCCTCCAGCTCCAGGCAGGCCAGTCCGTAGGCGGTCGCCGAGGCGCCCGCGCACCCGTAGCCGTCCAGGTGCATGCCCAGCACGCCGATCCGGCCGAGCTCCTGCGCCAGCTCGAGCGGGATCGTCCCCTCCTCGAACCAGTCCCCGACGAAGGGCACCACCCGATCGGACACGAACGCGCGCACGGTGTCACGGATGTCGCGCTCCTCGTCGGACAGCTGACGATCGATCCCCAGGAAGTCCTTGGGGTTGAGGGCGGGGGGGGCTTGAGCGGTGGTCATGCCCCGAGACTACCCCTGCGAGGCCAGCGAGAACGGCGCGTGGACGAGCAGCTCGACGTTGCGGTCGTGGATTGCGCCACGGCGGCCGTCGTGGCCCTGGGCGTCGGGCTTGGACACGCGCTCCTGCCAGTCGTTGGCCGACAGCTCACGTGACAGGGCCGCCAGCTGGTCGGGGTTGGAGGTGCTCTTCCAGCCCAGCGGCGCGGCCGAGTCGATGATCGTGCCGAACAGCGACAGCGTATCGTCGCCGTTGTCGACGAGCTCGACGATCCGCGCCTGCTGGGGGAAGTCGATGTGCGAGGCGGTGTTGATCTCCCAGAACCCGCCGCGCACCTTCCAGGAGGACGGCCGCTTGTGGGGCACGATGTGATTTACGTGGGTGTGGCCGTTGACCCACGCGATCACGTTGGGATAGCGCAGGAGGAGCTGCTGGAGCTCGTCGCCGAGGACGCGCGCGCCGGGCGCGCGGGGGCCGGTGACAGAGTTGTCCATGGTGTCGATCGTGTGGTGGCTGAAAAGCATGATCAACCGGTCGGTGCCGCCCGCGTGCCGGCGTGCGCCGTGCGGGAAGAGGGAGACCTTCGAGTTGGCGTCCAGCAGCCCGGTCAGCCACTTCAGCTGGGCCTGGTCGATCGAGCCGTTGGCGTCGCCGTTGGGGTTGACGGTGTCCAGCACGATGCAGCGGACTTCGCTGCGCAGGAACGTGTAGTAGGCGGTCCCGTGCGCGCGGTTGGAGTGGCTGAAGCCGTGGCCGACCGGGGTGCCCGAGGTCTTGAAGTACTCGGCCACCGACTCCTTGCGCGAGAGGATCCGCCGCTTGGGGTCGGCGGTCGCGGGGCGGCTCGGGCCGTCGATGAGCTGGTTGAACAGCGTGGGGTCGCCGCTCAGCGCCTCCAGCAGCTGGGTCAGGGTGAAGCCGGGCGGGAGCCCCAGCAGCTTGCGGTTGCCGACCGCGTAGCCCTGGGCCAGCGACGACGGGGCGAGGTTGCCCTGCAGCAGCCCGTCGTGGTTGCCGTAGGCGGTGATCCACGGCATCCCGAGGCCGACCGCGTTGAACTGGCGCCGGCAGGCATCGAGCAGGCTGTCGATGACCGGGAAACCGAACTGGGAGCGCGCCAGGTCGGCGCCTCCGGACGCGCCCGGGGGAGTCCCGCCGGGGTGCCAGTAGTTGACGTCGTAGTAGGCGGCGTCGTTGTCGGCGACGCCCTCCCACTCTTGCGGATTGCCGGAGTCCGGCCGGACGGCGCCGCCGTCGAGGGTGTCGATCCCCCAGCGCAGCTCGTTGTACTGGCAGTTGTCCACCGAGTCACCGGTGGCGATCGCGAAGTCCAGCTTGCGGCCGGTCGCGGGGCCGACGCCCAGATAGCGCACCGCCTGCACGAGCGAGTCGGCGACCTGGGCGGTGAGCATCTCCTGTGGCCGGTAGCTGGCGCCGAACAGGTCCAGTGCCGCCGCCTGCTTCGTCCACACGTCGTTGCCGCTCGCGCCGTTGGAGAGCCGGTCGAGGAACTCCACGCGCGCGGGGGACTGCGAGTCCTGGATATGGATGTCGGTGAACTGCGCCAGGGCCATGATCGCCTGGCGGGTCTTGGCGCGCCCGGGCCGCGCGCGGACGCCCAGGTCGTGGCGCACGATGTGCGGCTCGCCCTTGCCGGCGCCGAGGTGCCGGTAGCCGCCGGCGTTGACCGGCTTGCCGGGGACGATCGTGCGCTCCAACGTCGTGGCCAGCGGGTGACCGGTCGTGGTCCGGGACAGCTTGGCCAGCGCGCTCCCCGGTGCGGTCGCGGCCACCCCGGCGGCGACGCCGACCTCGAGCAGCTGGCGCCGCGTCAGACGATCCTCCGACATCCTCGCCCTCCCCTCTCTCACCCCACGATGAGGCGCACACGCTATCGCGTCAGAGCGGCGCGGCGGGCGGCAAACATCCATCTCGAAGCGCGTCCGCCGCCGTCACGGGCGTTTGCTGCCGCTACGGACGCAAACGTCCATGGCGAGCCGACTGAATCGGACGTTCGCCGCCGTGCCGGTGGGCGCCCGCAGGTGGACGATGCGCAGTGCTCGACTCCGGGTACGGTCCCGGGTATGGCGGAGTTGCACCGACTGACTGCCCGGGCGCTGCGCGACGCCGTCGCCGCGCGCGAGCTCTCGGCGGTCGAGGTCGTCTCGGCGCACCTGGAGCGGATCGAGCAGGTCAACGCGCGCGTCAACGCGATCGTCACCCTCGAGTCCGAGCGCGCGCTGGCCGACGCGGCCGCGCTGGACGCCGCCGCGGCCAACGGCCGCCCGCCGGGCATGCTTGCCGGGTTGCCGATCGCCGTCAAGGACCTGGTCGACACCGCCGGGATCCGCACTACCTACGGATCGCCGATCTACGCCGACCACGTGCCCGCCGAGGACGAGCTGATCGTCCAGCGCCTGCGCGCCGCCGGGGCGATTGTGATCGGCAAGACCAACACGCCCGAGTTCGGGGCGGGCTCGCACACCTTCAACGAGGTGTTCGGCGCCACCCGCAACCCTCACGACCTGAGCCGCAGCGCGGGCGGCTCCAGCGGCGGGGGGGCGGCGGCGCTGGCCGCCGGCATGGTGCCGATCGCCGACGGTTCTGACCTGGGGGGCAGCCTGCGCAACCCGGCCTCGTTCTGCAACGTCGTGGGCCTGCGTCCGTCGCCCGGCCGCGTTCCGTCGCCGGAATCGGGCGACGGCTGGAGCCCGATGTCGCAGCTCGGTCCGATGGCCCGCACGGTGGGCGACCTGGCGCTGGCGCTGGCGGCGATCGCCGGCCCGGACGCGCGGGCGCCGCTCGCCCTCGACGAGGCGTTTCCGGCCTCCCTCGACACCCCGGCGTCGCTGGCGGGGGTGCGGGTGGCGTGGTCAGAGACGGTCGACGGCCTTCCGGTGGAGCCGGCGGTGACCGAGGCGCTGCGGGCCGCGCGAGCGGCGCTGGTCGACCTCGGAGCCCAGGTCACCGACTCAGAGCCAGACCTGCGGGGCGCCGACGAGGTGTTCGAGACGTACCGCTCGCTGGCCTTCGGGCACGCCCACGCCGAGGAGGCGCTTACGCACCGGGAGCTGGTCAAGGACGAGGTGCTGGCCGACGTGGCGCGCGGCGCGGCGCTCTCGGTGCAGGACGTGCTGCGCGCCGCGGATCTGCGCACCGAGCTGTTTCGCCGCACCTCGGCGCTCCTTCGGAACTTCGACCTGCTGGCGCTGCCGACCGTGCAGGTGGTGCCCTTCGACGTGGAGCTGCGCTGGCCCGAGAGCGTGGCGGGCGTCTCCATGGAGCGCTACTACACGTGGATGCGTTCCTGCTCGCGGATCACGAGCACCACCCTGCCGGCGCTGTCGCTGCCCGCCGGGTTCACGCCCGAGGGGCTGCCGGTCGGCCTGCAGCTGGTGGGCCGCCACCGCGGCGAGGCGCGGCTGCTGGCGCTGGCCGCCGCGCTCGAGGCCCGGCTGGACGCCGGAGCGCGGGAGCCCGCGCTGTGAGCGGCTGGCTGGTTCCGCGCCACACCAAGTACGGCTCGCGGCACGCGATCAGCAGCGGGCACTACCTGGCGACGGCGGCCGGCGCGGCGATCCTCGAGGCGGGCGGCAACGCCGTCGACGCCGGCTGCTGCGCCGGTATGGCGCTCGCCGTGCTGCACGCCGACGAGGTCAACTTCGCCGGCGTGGCCCCGATCATGATCCGCACCGCCGGGGGTGAGACGCTGACGATCGACGGGCTGGGGACGTGGCCGGCCGGCCTTCCCGCCGACCTCTTCATGCGCGAGCACGAGGGGACGGTACCGTTGGGTCTGCTGCGCACCGTGGTCCCGGCCGCTCCCGATGCCTGGATCACGGCGCTGCGCGACCACGGCACGCTCAGCTTCGGCCAGGTGGCGGCGGCCGCCGTCCGGCTGGCCGCAGACGGCTTCGCGGTGTTCGAGCTGCTCGCCGAGGGGATCGCGCGCAGCGCCCGCAACTACGCCCGCTGGCCGGCCAACGCCGAGATCTTCCTGCCCGGCGGCCGTCCTCCGCGGGTCGGCGAGCGCTTCGTGCAGCGCGATCTGGCCGCGACGATCGGGCTCATGACCGAGGCCGAGTCAGCGGCGCCCGGAGACCGAGAGGCCGGGCTGCAGGCGGCCCGGGCGGCCTTCTACGAAGGGCCGATCGCCGAGCGGATCGTCGAGTACCACGAGCGCCATGGCGGCTATCTGACGCGGCGCGACCTGGCCGAGTTCCACTGTCGCCTCGAGCGGCCGATCGCCACCCGGTGGCGCGAGCTTGAGCTCTTGACCTGCGGCCCGTGGTGCCAGGGTCCGGCGCTCGCCGAGGCCCTGCTGATCGTGGAGGCCGCCGGCCTGGACGGATTGGAGCACAACGCGCCCGACTACATCCACCTGCTGCTCGAGGCGCTCAAGGGGGCGTTCTCGGACCGCGAGCATCACTACGGCGACCCGGCGTTCGTCGAAGTCGACATCGACCGGCTGCTGTCGGCCGAGCACGCCGCCGCCCGGGCGGCGGCGATCGATCGCCAGCGGGCCGCCGAGGGATTGCCCGGGCCGCTGTTCGGGGTGCAGCAGCCGCTGCCGCCCGCCTCGCGCGCGGAAATCATGACCGGGACGGGCACCTCGTACGTGTGCGTGGTCGATCAGTGGGGCAACGCGTTCTCGGCGACGCCGTCGGATGCGTCCACCACCGCGCCGGTGATCCCGGGCACGGGGATCGTGCCCTCGTTGCGCGGCCTGCAGTCGCGCCCGGACCCTGCCCACCCCGCCGGCGTGGCGCCCGGCAAGCGCCCGCGGCTGACCCCCAACCCGGCGATGACGGTGCGCGACGACGGCTCGGTGATGCCGTTCGGCTGCCCCGGCGGCGACATGCAGATCCAGGCGATGCTGCAGGTGCTGCTCAACCTCGAGCACTTCGGCATGGGCCTGCAGCAGGCGATCAACGCCCCGCGCTTCTCCACCTGGAGCTTTCCCAACTCGTTCGCCCCGTTTCAGTACCTGCCCGGCCGGGTGATGGTCGAGGACCGCTTCCCCGAGGAGACGCTTGCCGAGCTGGCACGGCGCGGCCACGACGTCGGACAATGGCCGGCCTTCACGCGCGACGCGGCCGCCGTCGAGGCGATCGTGCACAACACGCGCACCGGTTTCCACGAGGCGGGCGCCGACCCGCGCCAGCCCGCCTCGGCGATCGTGAGCTGATCGTCAGCTGAGCGTCACGTGAGCGCCGGCGCCTCGGGCAGGCTGCCCAGGGCCGCGTTCAGGTCGTCCTCGGAGAACTCCGGGTCCTCCAGCTCGCCCGCCAGGTAGGCGTCGTAGGCCGAGAGGTCGAAGTGGCCGTGGCCGCAGAGCCCGAACAGCAGCACCCGGGCCTCGCCGGCCTCGCGCGCGGCCAGCGCCTCCTGGACCACCGCGCGGATCGCGTGCGCGGGCTCGGGCGCGGGGATGATCCCCTCGGTGCGCGCGAACTGCACGGCCGCCTCGAACGTCTCGTTCTGTCTGTAGGCACGCGGCTCCACGAGGCCGTTCTTGACCAGCCCGCAGACCAGGGGTGAATCGCCGTGATAGCGCAGCCCTCCGGCGTGGACCGGGGGCGGCACGAAGTCGTGGCCGAGCGTGTACATCGGCATCAGCGGCGTCAGCCCCGCGGTGTCGCCGAAGTCGTAGGCGTACACGCCGCGCGTGAGCGTCGGGCAGGCGGCGGGCTCGGCGGCCACGAAGCGCGTCTGCACGCCGTCGCGGATCGTGCGCCGCAGGAAGGGGAACGTGAGCCCGCCGAAGTTCGAGCCGCCGCCCACGCAGGCGATCACCGTGTCCGGGTACTCGCCGGCCATCTCCATCTGGGCCATCGCCTCCTGGCCGATGACCGTCTGGTGCAGCAGGACGTGGTTGAGCACCGAGCCCAGCGAGTAGTTGGTGCTCGGGTCCTGGGCGGCCACCTCGACGGCCTCGGAGATGGCGATCCCCAGCGAGCCGGTGGTGTGCTTGCGCCGGGCGCGGCCGGCCTCGGTCAGCTCCGACGGGGAGCGGTGCACGGTGGCGCCCCAGGTCTGCATCATCGAGCGGCGGTAGGGCTTCTGGTCATAGCTGGAGCCGACCATCCACAC
>JADGPO010000095.1 GCA_017882405.1 Solirubrobacteraceae bacterium
CCCAGGATCATCCGCATCGTGGTCGACTTGCCCGCCCCGTTGGGGCCCAGGAAGCCGGTCACGCGTCCCGGCTGGACGACGAACGAGACCTCGTCGACCGCAACCGTGTTGCCGTAGCGCTTCGTGAGGTGCTGCGCTTCGATCATTGCTGTTCCTCTCCTCGGTGTGCTTGGTGCTGGAAGGGAAGCCTGCGCTCGGGGCCTGAGGTGAGGCTGACGCGGCGCTGAGGTGAGCCGACCGTGCGCCATGACGCCACAGCGGTGCAGAGTGCTCGGCTGGCGGCGGGGTGAGGGGCGGTACGGTTGGGCTGGTGGAGGTGCGGCTATTCGGCGAGCTCGAAGCGCTGCAAGACGGCGTGGCGGTGCCGGTCCGCGGCGCCAAACAGCGGGCGCTGCTTGCGCTGTTGGCCCTGCATCGCGGCAAGCCGGTCAGTGCCGACCGCCTGATTGACCACCTGTGGCGCGACGGGGAGGTCGCGAACCCAGCGAACGCGTTGCAGGCTCAGATCGGCCAGCTGCGCCGCAGCCTGGGATCAGCGGCGATCGTCACCTCCGAAGCTGGCTATGCCCTGGGTGTCGGTCCCGGCGACGTGGATGTCGTTCGCTTTGAGCAGCTTGTCGGCACCGGGCGGCGCCTCGTGGAGGAGGGCGAGGTGGCGCTGGCGTCAACCGCGCTGGGCGAGGCGCTGGCGCTGCGGCGAGGGGAGCCGCTGGCCGAGTTTGCCTATGCCGGCTTCGCGGACGTCGAACGGGCGCAATTGGACGAGTTGACGCTGGTCGCGATCGAGGCGCGTGCCGGAGCGGATCTGGTGTTGGGGCTCCACGGAGAGCTCGTCGGGGAACTGGAGGCCCTCTGCCGCGAGCATCCGCTGCGCGAGCGTCTGTGGGAGCTGCTCATCCTCGCCCTGTACCGGTCCGGGAGGCAGGCCGAGGCGCTGCGCGCCTACACCGAAGCCCGCGACCGGTTAGTCGACGAGCTGGGCATCGAACCCGGGCGCGCCTTGCGAGCACTGCAGGCCCGCGTCCTGGCCCAGGACCCCGCGCTCACTCTGCCCGACCCGGCACAGCGGCCGGCGGCTACCGGGCCGACGCTTACCGGCAACCTGCGAGCGCAGCTGAGCCGGTTCATCGGCCGCGACGCCGAGCTGGAACAGCTGCGCGAGGCGGTCCGCTCTCACCGGCTCGTCACGCTGATCGGCCCTGGCGGGGCCGGCAAGACCCGCTTGGCGGTCGAGGCGGCCGCTGTTCTCCGCGACGAGCACCAAGACGGCGCGTGGCTGGTTGAGCTGGCCGGCGTCACCGAACCCGATGGGGTGGCGCCGGCCGCGGCCGTCGCGCTCGGGGCAAGCGCGTCTGCCGTCCCTGGCCGTCCGGCTGCGGGGTCTACGCTCGAGCTCATCGTGCGCCACCTCGCCGGCCGGTCACTGGTCATCGTCATCGACAACTGCGAACACGTCATCGCTCAGGCGGCCGCCCTGGCCGACACCCTGGTCGGATCGGTGCCCACGCTTCGGTTGATCACGACAAGCCGCGAGCCGCTAGGCGTTCCCGGCGAAGTCCTCGTAGAGGTCCTCGGTTTGGCGCCGCCGGCCGCCGTCGAGCTGTTCGTCGATCGCGCCCGAGCGGTACGACCCGGATTTACCGACGACGATCACGCCCGCCAGGTCATCGAGGACATCTGTCGCCGAGTGGACGGCCAGCCCCTGGCCATCGAGCTCGCGGCCGCCCGACTCCGGGCATTGACGTTGGTCACGGTGGCGGAACGCCTCGAGGACCGCTTCCGGCTCCTCACCGGGGGGGCCCGCACCGCCCTGCCCCGCCAGCAATCCCTGCGGGCGGTGGTCGACTGGAGCTACGACCTGCTGTTCGACGACGCACGCCTCCTGTTCGCCCGGCTTGCGGTGTTTTCCGGCGGCTGTGAGTTGACAGCGGCCGAGGCGGTCTGCGCCGATGACCGGGTCCCGGCCGGAGAGATCCTGGATGTAGTCAGCCGACTGGTCGACAAGTCGCTCGTCACCACCGCTGACGCCGCTGGCAAGACCCGATTCACCCAGCTCCAGACGCTGTGGCAGTACGGCCGGGAGCGCCTCGAGGAATCCGGTGAACTCAACGCGATGCGCGCCCGCCACGGCGCCTATTACCGGCAGATGGCGGAGGCCGCCCATGAGGGTCTGCGAGGCGCTACCGGGCCGATGTGGCGAGATCGTCTCACCCCAGAGCTGGGCAACTTGCGGGCCGCGCTCGACTGGTTCATCACAACCGGCGATGCTGACGCGGCGCTGTCGCTCGCGTCGGGGATGGCCTGGCTGTGGTGGATCAACACCGACTTCACGGAAGGAGCGCGCTGGCTCGCTGACGCCCTCTGCGCGAACGGGCCCTGTCGGGGCGAGCTCGCCGCGACCGCGCACGCCTGGCACGGCTATTGCGTAGGGATGTCCTCCAGCCCAGCGGCGGGCGCCATTGAATGCGAGCAGGCCGTCGCTCACCTGAGAGCCAGCAACGACCGCGGTCGCCTCGCATACGGGCTGGTGCTTTGTGCGACGGTGCTGGTGCGTGCGCACGAGTTCGGACGATCGCTCGAGCTGCTGGGCGAGGTTCACGATCTGCTGCAACCGGCTGGCGACGGCTGGCTCCTCGCTGCGCACGACCTCCTCGTCGCCTGGAACCTAGCGTCGCTGGGACGGCTCCAGGACGCGGAGCCAGCCGCCCGCTCCAGCGTCAAACGCTTTGACGCCGAGGGAGAGGTCCTGTTGGTCGTCTCTCCATTGAACGCTCTCGCTGGCATCGCCGAGGCCCAGGGAGACCTGGACGCGGCCGCCGTCGCCTACGAAGCGCTCCTGAAGCGATGCCGCGCCACGGGGCAGCGCCTGTACGTGCCGTTCAGCCTTCTCGCTCTCGCCGCGCTGCGCGCCAGGCAAGGCGACGACGCCCTCGCGGACCGGCTTTACGACGAGGCGATCGAATGCTCCTTCAACCCGTGGCTGTCAGCCGACGCGATGGTCGGTCAGGCAGCGGTCGCCCGTCGCCTCGGTGACCTGCCGCGCGCGCGGGCGCTGCTCGACGCAGCAGACGATCACTACCGAGCTGCGGATCTTCCCGCCGGCCAGCCCGTGGTGCTCGCCGGCTTGGCATGGTGGGCGCTCGCCGCCGGCCAACCAGACGACGCCACCGTCTTCGCCGCGCACGCCGCGCACGCCGCGCACGCCGCCCACGCCGCCTCCGCCAGCGCCGACCGTCCAGTTCGCGGCGCCGCCCTACCGCTACTAGCTGACGCCTCCCAAGCCGCCTCGGCCAACGGGGACCCGGCGATTGGGCTCCTCGCCGATACCGCCGTGGCCGCAGCCAGAGCGATCACCGACCCAACCCCTCCCAACATCACAGCGTTCCTCGCACTCGCCCAGCAGCGCGCCTCCGGTACGGCATACCGGTCTCTTCCCGACGAGCCAGATGTCGCCGCGCTCGCCACCCGCCTCGCGCAGCCGACTCGCTGAGCGGTTCGGCTTCCGGGAAGGCGCCGATAACCACCCTCGACCACCCGACGACGTCAACAGTCAGGCAGCCGCACCGGGCGCCCTCAGCATCACCTCAGCGCCACCTCAGGCCACCCGAGCAACCTGACAGCATGAAAGAAACGCCCGCCCAGCCCCGCAGCCACCACGATCGCCTAGCAGACACCGGGCCGGCCGTCGAGGACCACGGCCGGGTCGTCACCACAAACCGCCACGCGGCCGCGTTCTACCGCCAAGCGCAGCGAGCCATCGACGCACGCCAGGCGACGACGGCGCTGCGCCTCGCGGTCAACGCCGACCCGGCCTTCGAACTGGCCCACGCTGACCTCGACGCCATCACCGGAACAGCAAGCGAAGGTCCCAGCCACCCACAGATGAACTGGGAACGCCACCACATCGAGGTGATCCGCACCGCCGCCACCGGCAACAGCAAGCGAGCAGCTGGCCTGCTCCGCGAACACCTCGCCAGCGTCGGCTGCGACCCTCTCGCCGTCCGCATCGCCGCCCAGCTCCGACCTCCCGGCGAGCAGGACGACGACCTCGAGGACCTCGTCGGCGGGCTCCCC
>JADGPO010000014.1 GCA_017882405.1 Solirubrobacteraceae bacterium
GCGATCGCCCACGGCAACCCGATCATCCTCTTCACGCCCTACTCCACCGGGATCGGCTGGCAGGTGCGCGCGCTGCACCAGGTCAAGCCGAGCTGCCGCTCGCTGCCCCAGATCAACCGCTGAGCCGCCGTCCGGCCGGCCGTCAGCCGCATCAGCCGCGGTCCGGACGCTCGGGATAGACCTCGTCAATGGTCGTCAGCGCCCGATAGGGCGCTCCGGCCGCCTCGGCGATCGCCGCACCCCCGCCGGCCAGCCGGTCGCAGATGGCCAGCACGCCGCACACCTGCAGGCCCTCGTCGCGGACCGCCTGCAGGGCGCGGATCGTCGAGCCACCGGTGGTGACCACGTCCTCCACCAGCATGCAGCGGTCATCGGCACCCAGCACCGGGCCCTCGATGCGGCGAGCGAGGCCGTGGGCCTTGGACTCCTTGCGCACGAAGAACGCCTTCACGTCGGCGCCCCCCGCCAGCGCCGCGCAGGCGATCGGATCGGCGCCCATCGTCATCCCGCCGACGGCCGTCGCCGACCACTCGGCGGCCTGCTCGGCCACCAGCTCGGCGAGTGCGGCAAAGCCCGCCGGCAGCAGGATCGCCCGCTTGGCATCGACAAGATATTGTGCCCGCCCACCGCTGGTCAGCACGACCTCGCCGATCACCAGCGCGTGCCTGCGCAGCTCGGCGAGCAGGCGCTCCCGGGCCGTCACCTACTCGTAGACGTCGACACCGACGCCGACGCTCAGCCAGTCCCAGACCGAGATCGCATCCGTGATCGGCAGCCGCATGCAGCCGTGGCTGGCCGGATAGTCGGGCGCCGGGTCAAAGCCGTGAATGGCGTAGCCCCCGGTGAAGAAGTTCGAGTAGTACATGCCGTCCGGCAGGTAGCCCGGCGTCCTCATGTACACGTGGAAGCGACCCAGGATCGTCGGCGTGGACGGCTTGCCCGAGCTGATCGGGTAGATCGCGTAGACCTTGGAGCCGTTGACCAGCGCCAGCAGCTGGCTTCCGAGGTTGCCCTCGACGTGCTTGCCGTCGCCGGGATAGCGGACCTTGAAGGCGCCGCGGCCGGCCAGCAGCTCCGACACCGTCAGGCCGTCGAGGCCCTGCGAGGTGCCGTGGCCCAGCAGACGGTGGTAGGCGTCGATCGCCAGACCCGTCTTCTCGTCGTAGACGCCCGACTGCGGGATGTAGACGTGCACCGCGGCCAGCTTCTGCTGGATCAGCGCCACGAACGAGCCCGTCGCGCCGAAGCCGGCGTGGGTGTCCAGCGAGGCCACTCCTCGCGAGGCCGCGAAGCCCAGCATCTGCGCGGTGCGCTTGTGCGTGACCCGGAGGTGGATGACGCCCGCGTTGGGGGCCTTGATGACCGTGGCGAAGCGCCCGTACTTCTTGTTGGGCGAGGGCTTGATCCGCAGGCGCTCGGTCTTGAGCAGCTTGTGGCCGAGGAATGCCCTGACCGTCACCCACTGACCGGGGACGTAGGGACGGACGGCTCCTGTGAGGTGCATGCCGCGGTCGGGGACGATCACCGTCCTGCGGTGCACGTAGAAGGCGTCGAGCAGGTACAGCTTGGCCTTGGCCTTGACCGCGGGGCTCGTGGCCGGCGGCGCCGGCGTCGTCTTGGTAGGCGTGGTCTTGGTGGGAGTGGGCTTGGTCGGCTTCTTGGCAGGCGCGGCGGCGACCGACGCGAGCGAGCCCGACGAGCTGGCCAGCCCCGAGGCTGACTTGACAGCACGGGCGGTGGTCGCGGACGAGGAACCGGCGACGGCGACGCCGGCACACAGCCCCAGCGACGCGGTGGCGGCGGCCAGGACCGCCGAGCAGAAGGCGAGATGACGACGCATGGGCGGGTAGTAAATCAGTCAACCAACTCCCGGGGGGCCGGTCGCTCGTCCCGCACGCCCGCTTGCAGCCGGGCGCGGATCAGGCCGGCCGCCGAGCGCGGGCCCCCAGCGGCCACACCACGATGGCGATCACCGCCCACGAGGCGACGATCAGCCCGACGATCGCGGGGGCCGACCAGTGCAGCTGATTGACCCCCAGGGCGAGCGCGTTGTTGGCCGAGTGCAGGGCCATGCCGGGATACAGCGAGCCGGTCCGCCAGTACATGAGACACAGCACGAACCCCAGAAAGCCCAGCGGGATCAGGTACTGAGAGGAGGCCGACCCCGTGTGGGCCAGGCCGAACAGGATCCCGGTGATGACCGCGGCGATCCAGGGACCGAGGTTGGCCCCCAGGACGGGCACCGCCAGCCGGCGCAGCCCTCCGAAGAAGAACCCCCGGAAGAAGAACTCCTCCGCGATCGGCGCGATCGCGCACACGAACACCGAGGCGGCCACCAGCGCCGCGGTGCTGTGATTGACGCCCAGCTCGCTGGGGAGCTTGTCGGTGCCGTGGAGCTTGAACAGCGCGGCGTAGACGGCGGTCAGCACGTAGTAGCCGACGGCCGCGGACACGAACGCCACGATCGCCGTGCGCCACCGCACGGGCCGGAAGCCGAAGTCGGCCGCCCGTGGCCGGCGCTCGGACGCCACTGAGGCCAGCCAGATCGCGGCAGCCACGAACCCCAGGTCGAACACGATGTCGCCTACGATCGCCACGGCGGGCGTGGGGTGCGAGATGCTCGAGCCGCCGAGGCGGCCCAGCACGTCGACCACGATCGAGCCGGCGGCGCCCAGCATCAGCCCGAGGACCACGCCGGCGGGCGCTGTCCACAGGCGCCACGGCGGTAGATCCTCCGACCACGACTCGGGCATCGTTGGAGACTACGGCCAGCTCAGCTCGGCGAGGCTGGCGATCGTCTCCACTCCCGGTTCGCGGCTGCCGTCGCGGCGCAGCAGCAGCGCCCCGATCCCAGACGCGCGGGCGCCCGCGACGTCCTCGGAGAGGCTGTCGCCGACGTGGCGCGCGTGGCGGGCAGGATCGTGGTCGACGCCGGCCAGTGCCAGCGCGTGGCGGAAGATCGCCGGCTCGGGCTTGCGCGCCCCCACCGCCGCCGAGGTGACCACCCCGTCGACGAGCGGCGCCAGGCCGACGCGCTCCAGCACCTCGAGCAGTGACACGTCCCAGTTGGAGACCACGATCACCCGCGCGCCCTTCGTACGGGCGGTCGCCAGCGCCTCGCGGGCGTCGTCGTAGGGCTCGAAGCGCAGCGCCTCCAGAAGCGCCTCGGTCCGGGCGTCGTCGTCGACGCTCGTCAGCGCAGGGTGGGCCTGATCCAGGGTCCCGAACAGCACCTGCGCGCAGCGGCGGCGCAGCTGCGCCAGGCTGTCGGCGTCGCGCCCGGAGTCCATGTGCGCCCGGTAGAACGCGATCTCGGCGCCCAGCGCATGCCGGGCGTCGGCCTCGGTCACGGTGACGCCGAAGCGACGCTCCAGCACCGCCGCCAGCACCGGAGCGGGGGCGGCCAGCGAGACGAGCGTCCCCATCCCGTCGATCAGCAGCGCCGGTCGGTCGCGTTGCATGGCTCAATTCGATAGCAGGAGGCGGAATCGGGGAGCCGAAAACCCTCCCAGCTACACTGGCGAAGGCGCTCAAGCATGCTGTGAGAGCCCCGTGCCGGGCAGCCGCCCAGCCAATCATGAGCCGACGTGATCGACAGCGCCGCCGCCGGCGCAACCGCGGATCCCCGCTCAAGCGCGTGTTTGGCCTGGGGGCGGTGCTGGTCATCTGCGGGATCGCGGTCGGCGCCCTCGCGATCACCGGCTGGGTTGTCAACGTCGCCCACTCGGCGCCCGACCTGGGCTCGCTGAAGCCCAACATCCCCGGCTCACCCTCGCAGGTGTTCGCCGCCGACGGGACCTCGCTGGGCTACATCTGGTCGCCCAGCGTGCACACGCCGCTGGCCGGCAGCCAGATCCCCACGCGGGTCAAGCAGGCGACGGTGGCGATCGAGGACCGCCGCTTCTACCAGCACGGCGCACTCGATTACCAAGGCATCGTCCGCGCGGCCATCAAGGACACCGTCAACGGCCAGCAGCTGCAGGGCGCCTCGACGCTGACGATGCAGCTGGTCGACAACGTCTACCTGCCCAAGCGCTTCCAGGCCGCCCGCCAGAAGCACGATCTCAAGTACAAGATCGTGCAGGCCAAGCTGGCCGAGCAGCTGGAGGGCCGGCGCAGCAAGAACTGGATCCTCGACAACTACCTCAACGACGTGCCGTACGGGACGGTGCGCGGCCAGACCGCCTACGGCGTCGGCGCCGCCGCGCAGATGTTCTTCGACAAGCCGGTCTCCAAGCTGACCCTCGACCAGGCGGCGCTGCTCGCCGGACTGCCGCAGGCGCCGTCCGCGTACAACCCGTTCATCGACTCCCAGGCCGCGCGCAGCCGCCGCAACGAGGTTCTGCAGGCGATGGTCAACGCCGGCGACATCACCCAGGCGCGGGCCAATGCCGCCGCCCGGCGCAAGCTGGCGGTCAAGTCGGACAACCGCTATTCGGTCAAGAAGGAGCCCTACGTCTTCGACTACATCCAGCAGGCCGTGGCCCGGGACCTGTGCCCCCGGACGCCCAACCACTGCCCGCGGATGAACCAGGGCGGGATGAAGATCTACACGACCGTCGACCTGCGCAAGCAGGCACTGGCGCGCCAGGCGATCGTCAACCATGAGTCGCTGCTGGCCGCGCAGGGCGGCCCCGGGTCAGCCGCGGCGGGCCTGGCCTCGGTCAATCCCGCCAACGGCCACATCCTGGCGATCGCCTCCTCGTCGGACTACAGCCAGACGAATTTCGACTACGCCACCCAGGCCCACCGCCAGCCCGGCTCGTCGTTCAAGGTGTTCGTGCTGATGACCCTGATCCACGACTTCCACGGCAACCCCAACGACACCTACTACACGTCCAGGCCCCTGGCCCCCGGCTGGCTGCCCGGCTACCCGACCTATGACGTGCACACCGCCGAGGACTCCTACCAGGGCAACATCAACATCACCAAGGCCACCGTGCTCTCCGACAACACCGTGTTCGCGCAGCTCGACGCCGATCTGACTCCCGAGAAGGTGACCGCCACCGCCCACGCGATGGGCGTCACCACGCACCTGGACTCGCTGCCCGCCGAGGCGATCGGCGGCCTGACCACCGGCGTCACCCCGCTGGAGATGGCCGACGCCTACTCGACGCTGGCCAACGGCGGCAGCCACGTGCCAGCCACGATCATCAACAAGGTCGTTTTCCAGGACGGCAGCGCCGATGACTTCGGCAACCCCAAGCAGACCCGCGTCTTCACTCCGGGCGAGGCCTACGAGGGCACGACGGTGCTCAAGGGCGTCATCACCAGCGGCACCGGCACGGCCGCCGGCTACGGCTGCCCGGCCGCCGGCAAGACCGGTACCGCCAACAATCTCTCGAACGCCTGGTTCGTCGGCTACACGCCGCGCATGTCGACCGCCGTGTGGGTCGGCTATCCGCAGGGCAACAGCATCCCGATGGCCGACGGCTTCGGCGGCGCCCTGGCCGCGCCGATCTGGCACGACTACATGCAGACGGCGTCCAGCAGCTACTGCGGCGACTTCCCCACGCCCGCGGTGCCGTTCCAGGGAACCGCGTACTTCGGCAACTACGCCCAGACCGGCGGCTCCAGCACCGTCTCCCCCGGCAGCGGACAGTCGAGCCCCAACGGCGGCGCCGCGGTCCCGGGTCAGACCACGACGACCACCACCAACTCGTACAACAACCCCACCCTGTACGCCCACCCGCCCCAGACCGGAAACGGCAAAGCCAACGGCAACGGCGGCACCGGCGGCGGGAACGGGGGCGGCAACCGCGGCAACCGCGGCAACCGCGGCGGTGGTCGCGGTGGTGGCGGTGGTTCCGGTGCCTCGGGCGGCACCGGCCTCTCGCACTGAACCCGTCCCCTCCCGGCCCCTACTGGTAGCCTCGTCGGCGAGGTCGTGCGATGAAGCACGCCCTGAACCGAGAAGGGTCTGAGCTGCATGCCGAAGGAAGAGAAGGTCGAGCTGGAGGGCGAGGTGGTCGAGGCGCTGCCCAACGCGATGTTCCGCGTCAAGCTCGACAACATGGATCGCGTCGTGCTCGGTCACGTGGCCGGCAAGATGCGCCGCTTCCGGATCCGCATCCTGCCCGGTGACCGGGTTCGCGTCGAGCTGTCGCCGTACGACCTCGACCGCGCGCGGATCGTCTACCGCCACCGCTGATTCGCGCCCGCCCCGCCGGTCGGTGACGCCGAGGCGATGCACGAGCTGGAGCTGATCGAGGCCCTGGAGCAGGCCCTCGGCGCGCCCGGGCCCCGCGTGGTCCGCTGGCTGGGCGACGACGCCTCGGTGGTTCGCGCCCGCGGCTACGCGGTCACCTCGGTCGACACGCTGGTGGACGGCGTGCACTTTCGCCGCGGACAGCTGTCGCCTGACGAGATCGGACACCGGGCCGTGGCCAGCGCGCTGTCTGACCTGGCGGCGATGGCGGCGCCGGCCGGCGAGACCTACCTGGCGCTCGGTCTGCCGGCGGGCATCGACCACGCGGACGCGCTGGCGCTGGTGCGAGGGGCGCAGACGATCTCGCAGCAGGCGGGAGCCACGATCGCCGGCGGCGACGTCAGCTCGTCGACGACGCTCACGGTGACCGTGACCGTGGTCGGCTGGGTCGCCGATCCCGGTGAGCTGGTCGGCCGTGACGGCGCGCGGGCGGGCGACGTGGTGGTGGTCACGGGCGAGTTGGGCGGCGCCGGAGCGGGCCTGGCGCTGCTGGAGGGCACGGCCGATGCCGGGTCGCTGTCGCCGGACACGGCCGCCGCGCTACGCCAGCGCTACGCCCGCCCGCAGCCACGCCTGGCCGCCGGTCGCGCGCTCTCGCAGCTGGGAGCCACGGCGCTGATCGACTTGTCAGATGGGCTGGCCACCGACGCGCGGCACTTAGCAATGCGCAGCGGAGCCGGGCTGGAGCTGACCCTGGCAGACCTGCCGGTGGCCGACGGCGTGGCCGAGGTGGCACGCCAGCTGGGCCGCGACGCGGCGGAGTTCGCCGCCACGGCGGGCGAGGACTACGAGCTGTGCGCATGCCTGCCGCAGGCCGCGCTTGAGCTGGTGAAGGCGCAGTGGCCTCGGTGGGGAGGCGGCCAACTGCCGCCCCTGTCGCTGGTCGGGAGAGTGCTGGGGCAGGCCGGCGGGCTCACGTTCACCGACGCCGGCTCGCCGCTATCGGGCTACGAGCACTCGGCCTGAGCGGGTTCAGGCCGATTCGCGGTTCGGGACGGGCTCAGGCCGATTCGCGGGTCCTGGGCGGCGGGTCGCAGCCCACGCTCGGCCAGGAGACGACGCACGATTGCGTCGGCAACTGCTCGAGCGTCGACCTGGTACTCGCCGCGGTCTATCTGCGCTTGTAGATCCATTACTTTCATCTGCTTTGGAATCCCTTCCCCTCTCCGTGGTTGACCGAACATCTCAAGTGAGAGCTTCGGCACGGGGGTCGGAGCACTGGACGCGACTGGACGCCGACTGGACGTTTGGCGGAGGGGCGGCCACTAAGACTAAGCGGAGCTCTTGGCGGGCCCCAGCGGCGTCACCGAGCGCAGACGGGCGAACACGATGATCCGCTGGGCGGCGCTGTAGAGCGGGGTGCAGGCAGACAGGACGAGCCGGTCGTAGCCGACGTCGTCGATCACCGAGGTCTGCGTCGGCTGGACGATCCGCTGGTACTGGACGACGTAGGTGAACTTGCCGTAGGGCATCGTCACGAAGATCCGATCGCCGGCGGTGAGCTGGTTGAGAAACCGAAACGGGGCCAGGTAGGTGGTCCGGTGCCCGGCCACCGCGACCGTCTGACCCATCCCGGGAAACGCCGTGGAGGGATAGTGGCCCGGTCCCGCCTCCAGGCTGCGCGTGTCGGTCCCCTCGATGATGTTGTAGGTGTGACCGATTCGCGGGATCTGGATCTGGCCGATCGCGTCGCCCGTCTTTACCTGGTCGCGCTCGCGGCGCGCCAGGTAGGTGATCCGGGCCGAGAGGCTCTGGATGCCCTCCAGGGCGCGCGTGTCGGTGGTCGAGAGCGGGGCTGTGCGATAGCTGAGGTGGCTCTTGTTGACCTCCGAGCGCAGCACCATGCCGATCGCCGCCGTCACCGGCTCCTGCCACACCAGGGTCGCGCCGGCGTCGGCGATCAGCAGCAGACCGGAGAGGATCAGGACCGAGGAGACGTCACGAATCAATCGCCGCATCGGTCCATGGTGGCACGCGACGCCGCGGGCCGCAGCGGCTCAGCCTGTTGACCGACGAGGCTGACCCGGCTCAGCGGCGCAACGCCGACTTGGTTCCGCCCAGCGAGCCGGGACCGGCGTAGGTGATCGGCCCGCGAACGGTGACCGGGGCCGGTTGCACCTTGGGCCGCCGGGCCGCCGCCAGCACCAGCGTCGCGGCGCTGACCAGGCAGCCCAAGACGACGCACCATTCCAGCGCGGCGATCAGGCTGACGGCGTGGCCGGCGACCAGCAGCGTGGCCGACCAGATCAGGTCAGAGACGCCGAAGTGGAGGGCACCCGCGTAGTAGACGACGACCAGCGCGATCGGGACCAGGCCGACCACGATCATCCCCAGGCGCACCGGCAGGGGGAGCCGGAGGTCGGGGTCGACCGCCCACAGCCACAGGTGCAGCGCCGGGATCAGCAACGCCGCCGCAAACGGGTTCGCGGCCCAGATCGCGAGCGTGATCAGCCACAGCACGATCACCAGCGCCACCGCGACGCCGTCACCGGAACGCTCGAGCGTGCGCGAGCGCGAGTCGGCCCGGGTGGTCGAGACCCGCGCCGACGGGGGCGCCAGCCACGCTCGAGCGGCCAGTCCCAGCAACAGCGCCGAGCCGAGCAGGACCACCGCCGCAGTCGCCAGCACGGCGATCCCGGAGCCCTTCAGGGGGATCGCCGCTGGACCCAGCGGCCCCGGCGGGGCCGCTGAGATGACACCCAGCAGACGCGCGGCCAGCACCACTCCCACGGCCAGTGCGAACGGGATGCCCGCGCCGATCACCAGCGCCAGCGCGCGCCCGATCAGGTGCCCCCGCCGGCGGGCGCGCGCCAGCGCGTCGACGCTGGTCAGGGCCACCGGCACCAGCAGCGTGAGCACGAACAGCGCGATCGCCCAGCCGGGGACCACCTTGCCGTCCAGGAGCAGGTAGCTCCAGGGCGCAGCCACCCCCGGTCCGCCGTCCAGGGCCGAGATCGTCGACAGCACGGCCCGTCCGAGGCCCGTGAGCTGTGGAGTACCGGCGATCGGCCCGTCAGCTTGGCCCCCGCCCGCCCCGGTCTCCCCCGAGACCGACAGCTCCACGGCGGGGATGCCCCGGGCGCCGAACGGGGCCTGCTCGGACACCGTGAACGGAAACGCCAGGTGCGAGAACTGACCGCCGATGCCGGTGGAGCCGACGCGCAGCGTGCTCTGGGCCCTGATCGCCGCCGCCAGCGTGTTGCGCAGCACCGGAGGGGCCACCAGCGCGCTGGTGCTCCAGGGGATGATCACCGGCTGGCGCGCGTGCGCGCTGGCCAGGTCGCCGAGCACGATCACCGCGTCGATCGGCCCCGACAGCGTGGAGGCCAGCCTGATCGCCCCGGCCGTCCCGTCAGAGCCGCTCGTGGAGGCGAGCACGATCGTGCGGTTCAGGGTCTCGCCCGCCAGGTCGCGCGATAGCTCCATCAGCGTCGCGGTGCCCGACAGGCTGGCCAGCGCCGGTGAACCGCGGGCATCGCGATGGGCCACGATCACGATGCTGCCGCTCGCCATCCCCGGGCGCGAGGCGACCACGTTCTCCAGGGTCCTGGTCCCGTCGGCCGTCCGTCCGCTGAAGGTGTCGGTGTTGACGGTGAAGCCGTTGGCGTGGAAGCTCGTCCCCACCTGTGCGGCGAGCGCCTTATCGCCGTCGGAACCGGGGGTGCGCACCGGGTCTGCAGCGGCGATCGAGGCCATCGTGGAGTACACGTTGGAGCCGTTGAAGACCTGAGGGGCCAGCGATGCCGAACGGGGGCCCTGCTGATTGGTGAGCGAGAACGCGAGCACCACGAGGGCCAACGCCGCGACGGCCAGGCCGGTGCGGTAGATGCGCACGTCAAGCATCGTCGAAAGAGACTATCTCGACCGGCCGCCACTACCCTTGGACGGGCCACCGTGCCCGAGCATTCCGCGCGCATCCTGCTCGTCGATGACGAGCAGTCGATCCAGACCCTTCTTTCCTATCCGCTGCGCAAGGAGGGCTACGACGTGGTCCAGGCGACCGACGGGCGCCAGGCGCTGGACCGCTTCGACGAGCAGCCGTTCGACCTCGTGGTGCTCGATCTGATGCTGCCGCGGATCGACGGCCTGGAGGTCTGCCGGCGGCTGCGCTCCAAGAGCTCAGTGCCGATCATCATCTTGACGGCCAAGTCCGAGGAGATCGACAAGGTGGTGGGCCTTGAGCTGGGCGCCGACGACTACATCACCAA
>JADGPO010000002.1 GCA_017882405.1 Solirubrobacteraceae bacterium
CGTCGATCTGCGGGTCGGCGGCCAGCACGCGCATCCCCAGCGCGGCCGCCCGCCAGGCCACCTGACGCCCGACCCTCCCCAGCCCGACAATGCCCAGCACCGCGCCGCCGACGCGTCGGCCGGGCGCGTCCAGGTGGTCATAGCGTCCCGCGTGCACGGAACGGTCCAGCAGCGTCACGCCGCGCAGCAGGTCCAGCGCGAACGCGATCGCGTGCTCGGCCACCTCCTCGTCGCAGTAGCCCGGACAATGCGTCGCCCAGGCGCCGGCGGCGGCGATCTCCTCCAGCGCCAGGTGGTCATAGCCGGTGGCGGTGGCCGCCACGATCCGCACGGCGGGGAGCGCCGCCAGCTCGGCGCTCCCGACCGGGACCTCGGTGCCGACGAGCAGCCCGACGCCCGTCAGCGCCCGCCGGCACCGAGCACCAGGTCGACGTAGCCGTCGGCGATCCGCTCGGGCGACAGCGGGCCGCGCGGGCGATACCACTGCGCGGTGTGGTTGACCATGCCGAGCAGGGCCAGCAGCGCGAGGCGGCTGTGCAGCCCGTCGGCGGCCAGCGCCTCCTCGAGCAGCTCGGCCGCCAGTCGCTCGAACGCCTTGCGGCTGGCCCGCACCCCGCGCCAGGACTGGCCGGCTTCGATGACGTGGCGCTCCTGCTGGAAGACGAGCATGTGGTCGCGATGCTCGACGACGTGGGCCACCCACATCCGCACGAGCGCGCGCAGCCGCTCGGCGGGCGGCGCATCGTCGGCCATCAGCTCCTCCGCGCGGGCCAGCAGCGGCTCCATCAGCTGATCGCAGATCGCGCGCAGCAGCTGCTCCTTGGCGCCGAAGTAGTGGTACAGCGCGCCGGTGGCCAGGCCCATCGTGGAGGCCAGCTCCTGCATCGTCGTCTGGTCATACCCGCGCTTGGCGAACACCTTGGCCGCCTGGTAGACGGCGCGCTGCCGGCGGCGGTCATAGCGCTCACGCAGCGCCGGACGTGTGGGGGCGGTGGCCACGGTCGCCCCTGACTCTACCGAATCATCATTCGGTTTTCGAACGGTGGTTCTGTATAGTCGGGCGCCCTGATGGACTTCGCGCTCGACGATGAGACCCAGCTGCTGCAGCGCACGGTGCGCGACTTCGCGCGGCAGGTCGTCGCCCCCGCCGCGGGCGAGCTCGACCGCACCAAGTCCTTCCCCTACGAGATCGTCGCCCAGATGGCCGAGCTCGGCTGGATGGGGATCCCGTTCCCCGAGGAGGTGGGGGGCGCCGGCGGCTCGTCGCTGCAGTACGCGATCGCCGTCGAGGAGCTGACCCGCGCGGATTCCAGCGTGGCCATCACGCTGTGTGCCCACACGTCGCTGGGCACCCAGCCGATCTACCTGTTCGGGTCCGAGGACCAGAAATCCGAGTGGCTGCCCCGTCTGTGCAATGGACAAATATTGGGCGCGTTCGGGCTGACCGAGCCCGAGGCCGGCTCGGATGCCGGCAACACCCGCACGCGGGCGCGCCTGGACGACGGCGAGTGGGTGATCGACGGCGCCAAGCAGTTCATCACCAACGCCGGGACCGACATCTCCGGCGTGGTCTGTATCACCGCCCGGACCGGCGACGACGAGATCTCGAACCTGATCGTCGCCAACGGGACCCCCGGCTACGAGCAGGCCGAGCCGTATCGCAAGATGGGATGGAACGCCTCCGACACCCGTCCGCTGACCTTCACCGACTGCCGCGTGCCGCACGAGAACCTGCTGGGCGAGCGCGGCGCCGGCTTCAAGCAGTTCCTGCACGTCCTGGACATCGGGCGCATCGGCGTGGCCGCGATGGGCGTCGGCCTTGCCCAGGGCGCGCTGGACGAGGCGCTCGCCTATGCCCAGGAGCGCCGGGCGTTCGGCCGGCCCATCTCCAAGTTCCAGGCGATCCAGGTCAAGCTCGCCGACCTGGCCACCGAGATCGCCGCCGCTCGCCTGCTCACCTATCACGCCGCCTGGCTGAAGGACCAAGGCCAGCCGTTCGGGCTGGTCGCCGCCCAGGCCAAGCTGAAGACCGGCCGGCTGGCGGTGCGAGCCACCGAGGAGGCCGTGCAGATCCACGGCGGCTATGGCTTCATCGAGGAATATCCGGTGTGCCGCTTCTACCGCGACGCCAAGATCCTCACCATCGGCGAGGGCACCGACGAGGTCCAGCAGATGGTGATCGCGCGCGCCCTGGGGGCATGAGCACAGGCCTTCGCGCCGCGGCGCGGATCCGCGAGGTCGGGCCCCGCGACGGGTTTCAGAACGAGCCCGAGGTGATCCCCACCGCCACCAAGGTGGCGCTGATCGACGCCCTGGCTCGCACCGGCCTGCGCCGCCTGGAGCTGACGAGCTTGGTGCGCGCCGACGTGATCCCCCAGCTGGCCGACGCGGCCGACGTGCTGCAGGCGGTCGACGTGCCGGACACGGTCAGCCGCTCGGTGCTGATTCCCAACGAGCGCGGCCTGGACAATGCGCTCGCGTTGCGCGAGTTCTTCGACGAGATCAACGTGTTTCTGTCGGCCTCGGAGTCGCACAACCGCCACAACGTCAACCGCTCAGTCGAGGAGTCCCTGGCCGGCCTCGGGCGGGTCCTGCCGCGGGCGCGGGCGGCCGGGCTGCGCTGCGAGGGTGTCATCAGCGTCGCCTTCGGCTGCCCCTACGAGGGCCACGTCGCGCCGGCGCGGGTGTTCGAGATCGCCGAGCGCCTGATCGCCGCGGGCGCCCAGGAGATCGGCTTCGGCGACACCACGGGCATGGCCAATCCCGTCCAGGTGCGCGAGTTCTTCGCTGCCGCCTTCGAGCGCCTGCCGGGCGTCGAGCTCACCGCTCACTTCCACAACACCCGCGGCCAGGGCCTGGCCAACGTCTTCGCCGCGCTGGAGGCCGGCGTCGACTCGTTCGAATCGAGCTTCGGCGAGCTGGGCGGCTGTCCGGTACCGCCCGGGGCCACCGGCAACGTCGCCACCGAGGACGTGGTCTCGATGCTGCACGAGTCGGGCGTCGAGACCGGCATCGACCTGGCGGCGCTGCTCGAGTGCTCGCGTGCCGTCCAGGAGCAGCTCGGGCGCCCGCTGGGCAGCCACACGCTGGTCGCCGGCCCGGTCGACTGGCATCGCTGATGTTCGACTCGGTCCTGGTCGCCAACCGGGGCGAGATCGCCCGCCGCGTGATCCGCACGCTGCGGCGCCTGGGGATCCGCTCGGTGGCCGTCTACGCGCCCGGCGACCAGGACGCTCCGCACGTCCGGGAGGCTGACGAGGCGGTGGCCATCGGTTCCTATCTGGACATCGAATCCGTCATCGAGGCATGTGCGCGCACGGGTGCCCAGGCTCTGCACCCGGGCTACGGGTTCCTCTCGGAGAACCCCGAGCTCGCCCGGGCCTGCGAGGCCGCTCAGATCGTGTTCGTCGGCCCGCCTCCAAGTGCGAGCGAGATGCTGGGCGACAAGCTGGCGGCCAAGAATCTGGCACAGACCATGAACGTTCCGGTCATGCCCGCCTTCAGTGAAGAGGAGGCGGGCATGACCGCCGACTACCCCCTGCTCGTCAAGGCCGTCGCCGGCGGCGGCGGACGCGGCATGCGCGTCGTCGAGCGTTCCGAGGATCTGGATGCCGCCCTCGCCGCCGCGCGCCGTGAGGCACGGGCCGGCTTCGGCGACGATCGGGTGTTCATAGAGCGCTTCCTGCCACGCGCGCGCCACCTGGAGCTGCAGGTGATCGCCGACGCCCACGGCCACGTTGTCCACCTGGGAGAGCGCGAGTGCTCGCTGCAGCGCCGTCACCAGAAAGTGATCGAGGAATCCCCCTCCCCCGCTGTCCAGAGTGCGCTGCGCGAACGGCTCGGAGCCGAGGCGGTCACTCTCATGCGAGCCGGGGGCTACGTCAACGCCGGCACCGTGGAGTTCGTCGCCGATGCCGCCGATCCGGAGGAGCACTACTTCCTGGAGGTCAACGCCCGTCTGCAGGTGGAGCATCCGGTGACCGAGCTGGTGACCGGCCTGGACCTGGTCGAGCTGCAGCTGCGGGTCGCCGCCGGAGAGCCGCTGCCGTTCGGACAGGACCAGGTCTCGTTGCGCGGGCACGCCATCGAGGCCCGGATCAACGCCGAGGACGCGGGCCGCGACTTTCTCCCCGCCGGCGGCCGAGTGCTCGCCTACGAGCGTCCGCCGGGGGTCCGCATCGACGATGCGATCGAGATCGGAAGCGTCGTCGACACGAGCTACGACTCGCTGCTGGCCAAGGTGATCGCGCACGGCGAGGATCGCGCGCAGGCGCTCGGAGGGCTGGAGCGGGCGCTCAGGGGCCTCAACATCCTTGGCGTCAGCACCACGACGGGGTTCCTGCGCGGCCTGATGTCCGACGCCGCCGTCCGCGCCGGTGAGGTGGACACCGGCCTGATCGAGCGAAGGGGCGTTCCCCCGCTGCCCATGGACGACGCGGGCGTGAGCGTTGCGGCCGCCATGCTGACCCTCGCCGATCTTCGGCGCAGCGGCGGCGACGACCCGTTCGCGAGCGTCGACGGCTGGCGGCTCGGCGGTGTCCGGGCGCCGTCGTATTGGCGGATGGCCGTCGGAACGGGCGAGCCGGTGGAGGTGGAGGTGCGCCCGGAATACGTCGCTGCAACGACGTGGCTGAGCGAGGGGCGGTTCGCGATCGCCGACCGCGGCGAGTGGCTGCTCGCGCGTGACCGAGACGTCACCTGGATCGGGCACGGAGGCTATGCCTGGCCGGTGCGCGCGGTCTCGGCCGCTGAGGCACGGGCCGGGCACTTCGACGGCGACTTGCGCGCGCCGATGCCCGGCCAGGTGCTGCTCGTCCCGGCATCGGTCGGCGACGAGGTGCGCGCCGGAGATGCCGTGGTGGTACTGGAGTCGATGAAGATGGAGCTGGTGATCTGCGCCCCGATGGACGGCTCGGTGGCGGCCCTCAACGTGGGCGTGGGCGACCGGGTGGTCATCGATCAGCCGCTGGCCCGCGTGGAGGCGGCAGCCGGCGAATGACTGTTCTGCGCTCCGCCGCCAACCCCGGCTCGGACGAGTTCCGCGCCAACCTGGACGCCAACCAGGCGCTGGCCGACGATCTGCGCGCCCGACTTCAGCGGGTGGCCGCCGGTGGCGGCGAGCGCGCCCGCCGGCGCCACGCGGACCGCGGCAAGCTGCTTCCGCGCGACAGGGTCGACCGGCTGCTGGACCCCGGTGCCCCGTTTCTGGAGCTCTCGCCGCTCGCCGCCCACGGGCTCTACGACGACGAGGCCCCCGGCGCGGGGATCATCACCGGCATCGGGCGCGTGTCGGGCCGCGAGTGCGTGATCGTTGCCAACGACGCCACCGTCAAGGGCGGCACGTATTACCCGATGACGGTCAAGAAGCACCTCCGCGCCCAGGAGGTCGCGCTCCAGAACCGGCTGCCCTGCATCTACCTGGTGGACTCCGGCGGCGCGTTTCTGCCCCGCCAGGACGAGGTGTTCCCCGACCGCGAGCATTTCGGGCGGATCTTCTTCAATCAGGCGACGATGTCGGCGCAAGGGATCGCGCAGATCGCCTGCGTGATGGGATCCTGCACGGCGGGCGGCGCCTACGTCCCGGCGATGTCGGACGAGACCGTGATCGTCCGCGACCAGGGCACGATCTTTCTCGGGGGCCCGCCGCTGGTCAAGGCGGCGACCGGCGAGGAGGTGACGGCCGAGGAGCTGGGCGGTGGCGATCTGCACTCCAGGACCTCCGGCGTGACCGACCACCTGGCCGACAACGATTCCCACGCGCTGGAGATCGTGCGTCAGATCGTGGCGCGCCTGGCGCCGCGCGAGCCGCTGCCGTGGACGCGGCAGGCGGTGGCGCCCCCGGTGGTGGACCCCGACGCGCTGCTGGGCGTCGTCTCGGCCGACGTGCGCAAGCCCTACGACGCGCGGGAGGTGATCGCCCGGATCGTCGACGGCTCGCGCCTGGACGAGTTCAAGGAGCTCTACGGCGCCACGCTGGTCACCGGCTTTGCCCACATCCACGGTCATCCGGTGGGGATCCTGGCCAACAACGGGATCCTGTTCTCCGAGTCCGCGCTCAAGGGCGCGCACTTCATCGAGCTGTGCGACCAGCGCCGGATCCCGCTGCTGTTCCTGCAGAACATCACCGGCTTCATGGTCGGGCGCGACTACGAGGCCGGCGGAATCGCCAAGCACGGCGCCAAGCTCGTCACGGCGGTGTCGACGGCCCGCGTGCCCAAGCTGACGGTGATCGTCGGTGGCTCGTTCGGAGCCGGCAACTACGGCATGTGCGGGCGCGCCTATTCCCCGCGGCTGCTGTGGATGTGGCCGGGCGCACGGATCTCGGTGATGGGCGGCGAGCAGGCCGCGACGGTGATGACCGAGGTCGGGCAACCGGAGGCCGGGGCTCGGCTGCGCGAGCAGTACGAGCGCCAGGGTCAGCCGTACTACGCGACGGCGCGCCTGTGGGATGACGGGGTGATCGACCCGCGCGACACCCGCGATGTCCTGGGCCTGGCGCTGTCGGCGGCCGGCAACGCCCCGCTGGCCGAGGTGCGCTACGGCGTCTTCCGGATGTGACCGCTCAGTTTCGCGCGGTCGCCGAGTCTTGAGGCCACGCCTCCGTGTGTCGGGCGCGAGGTCGAGGACCTGGCAGACGCAGATCGTCGAGGGCCAGCACCACGGCGTCGATCAGGCCGTGACCGCCGAGTTCCTGGACGCGTTCGTCGCGACATAGCATGTGGGTTCGTTCGCCACATGAGAGGAGCCACGACGTGATCCAGCACATCGTGCTGTTGAAGTGGAAGGCCGGCACCACCGATGCCCAGATCGACGCCGCGTTCGGGGAGGCCCAGCAGCTGGTCGAAGGCATCGAAAGCGTGGAACGGGTCTCGCTGGGTCGCAACCGCGCTGAGGACGACCACGGCTTCACCCACGCGCTGATCGTCAAGCTGTCTGACGACGATGCGCTGAGCGCGTTCCTGCACCACCCCGCCCGCGAGCGCTACGTCCGCGACGTGCTGGGACCGATCGAGGGGGAGCGGATCGAGATCGACGTGCCGGAGGACCTGCACGTGGAGCGCCACCGCGCCCACAAGGCCAGCTGGGACTGGGGCCACCCGCGAGTCTCGGCCAGCGCGGCCGCGGCGGCGCTCCGCTACGAGGAGGCCCACCCGGACGACGAATGAGCACCGTGCTCATCACCGGCTCGGCCGACGGCCTGGGCCAGATGGCGGCGCGGCGTCTGGTCGACGGCGGGCACGAGGTGGTGCTGCATGCCCGTAGCCCGCAGCGCGCTCATGAGGCCGCTGACGCGGTCCCCGGAGCGGCGGCAGCGCTGGCCGGTGACCTGGGCAGCCTTGCTGACGTCCGGGCGCTGGCCGAGCAGGCCAACCAACGGCGACGCTTTGACGCGGTGATCCACAACGCCGGCGTCGGCTACCGGGAGCCGCGGCGGGTGGAGACCGTCGACGGGCTCAGCCACGTGTTCGCGATCAACGTGCTGGCGCCCTACCTGCTGACGGCGCTGATGACCCGGCCCGCGCGGCTGGTGTTCCTGAGCTCCGGGATGTACCTCGGCGGCGACCCATCGGTTGACGACCTGCAGTGGCGCGAGCGCCGCTGGAGCGGCGCGCAGGCGTACTCGGACTCCAAGCTGTTCGATCTGGTGCTGGCGTACGCGGTGGCGCGGCGCTGGCCCGACGTGCTCTCAAACGCCGTGGAGCCGGGCTGGGTGCCGACCAAGATGGGCGGCGCGGGCGCCCCCGACGACCTGGACCGCGGCGACGAGACCCAGGCGTGGCTCGCGGTGTCAGACGAGCCGGCGGCGCGCGTCAGCGGCCGGTCAGGCGCAGCCGCGCCCACGAGTTGTTGGCATAGCCCTTGGGGTTCCACAGTTGCGCCGGATCCTCGGGCTGGGTGGCGGCCGCGCTGTCCCACGCTCGGGCGACGATCTCGGCCGACCCGGGGGCGACGCTCACTACCGTTCGCCAGCGCCGCCACGCCCAGCGGCTGGGAGCGTCAAGCAGCTCGGCCTGGCTCCAGTGGCGGCCGCCGTCGCTGGAGACGTCGACGCGCACGATGTGGCGATCGTCGCCGGCGAAGGCGTAGCCCTCCACCTCCAGCTTCCCGGCCGGCACCTGCGATCGGTCGTCGGGCGACAGGAAGTCGGCGTTGACGGCCACCGCGCCCAGCGCCACGCCCGCGCCGCGCAGCCCGGCGTCGGGGTCGTCCTCGGGCGTCAGCAGCCGGTAGGTCCGGGCCTGGAAGAAGTTCTCCGACGGCGTCTGGCGCGCGGTGATCCGGGCCAGCCACTTGACGCTGCGCGCGCCGATGTATCCGGGCACCACCACGCGCAGCGGCGCGCCGTGGGCGGGCGGCAGCGGCTCGCCGTTCATCGCCCAGGCCAGCATCACCTCGCCGTCCAGCGCCTTTCGCCGTGAGATCGAGGCGCCGAACGGCTGCGGCGGCTGGGCCTCCTGGGACATGTCGGCGCCGATCATCTCCACGTAGCGGGCGTCGCCGGCGAGACCGGCGTCTCGCAGCACCGCGGCCAGGGGCACGCCCGTCCATTCGGCCGTCCCGGTCGCCCCCGGCCCCCACGGGGCCTCGCCGGGGATCTCGGCGACCTCCTGCAGGCCCGCCCGGCGGTTGCCTGCGCATTGCATCGTGGCCGCCATCCGCCGCTCCGGGAAGCGGTCGCGCAGCTCACCCAACGAGAGCTCACGCGGGCGCTCCACCAGGCCGTCGATGCGCAGCCGGTAGGCGGCCGGGTCGGCCGCCGGCACCGGTCCGTGGTTTCGCACGTAGAACGCGTCCAGGGGCGTGAGCCGCGCCCCCGCGAGCGCGCCCCGGGGCGGCTCGGCGTTGTAGGGGTCGGTGACGTGCACCACCATGTCAGCGCGCTTGCCGAGCTCACGACTCGCCTGGGCGGCGTCGTCGGTCATCCTCGCGGGCTGCGAGCCCGGATGGCGCTCAGGCCTCGGGGGACGACTGGCGGCCGGGCGAGGCGTGGGTGGCCGAGCCGTCGCCGTTGGACGGCTGGCCGTTGCCCGCACCGTCCGCTCCGCGGGCAGCCGATCGCTCCCGCTCGGCGTCGAAGGATCCCAGCTCGCCGATCATGCGGTAGAGCCGGGCGCGGGTCCGAGCCGCTTCGTCGGCCCGGCGAGCGTCCGAGTCTGCCGGCGCAGCTCGGCCATCAGGCGCTCGCGCTCGCCGTCCAGGTCCTGCACGCGCCGTCGCATCCTCTCCGCGTAGCGTTCGTTGCGGTCCATCGCGTCGGACAGAAGCGTCCCCGACTGCGCCTCGGCGGCGCCCAGCTCGGCGGCGCAGTGGCGCTCGATCCCCTGCTCCACCTGGCGCTCGTAGTCGCGTGACGCCTGGCCGACGGCGGAAATCACCGCCTCGGCGCTGCGCACGAGCTCCTCGCCTGGGCCCTCGTCGGCGGATGAGGACGCTGTCGCTGGCAGCCGCTCGGCCTCGGGTTGCTCGCCCGCGGGTGGCTGCTCAGCCGGCTCACCGGCCTCCGGGCGGGACTCGCTGCGCGCCGCCGAGGCCTCGAAGTCCCGGCTGCGGATCAGGATCAGCGTGAGTACCGCGGACACCAGGGTGAGGAGGGCGCCCACCAGGAAGACCTCGTTGAGGCCGGTGGTGAAGCTCGCTCGGACCGCGTGGGCCGCCGCCGGCCGCGCCTTGGCAGGCAGCGCTCCCAGTCCGCTTGCGGCGCCGCTGCCCTGTGACACCGTGTTGGCAAGGGCGTGCGCGGCCTTCGTGCTCACCCCCGGGGTGCCTCGGAGCGCCGACTCGATGTGGGTGCTCACGGTGTGCGCGAACAACGTCCCGAGTCCCGCGATCCCGGTGGCGATGCCGACCTGTCGAAAGGTGGAGTTGATCCCGCTGGCCATGCCGGCTCGGTTGGGGGTGACGACGCCGATCGCCGTGGAGGCCAGCGGCGGATTGATGAGGCCGACGCCGGCCCCGGCGACAATGAAGCCTGGGATCAAATGCTCCCAATGCGTGCCGGCGTTGACACCGCGCATGAGGAGCAATCCGATGCCGACGAGGGCCAGCCCGGGGGCGATCAGAAAACGGATCGGCACGAAGGCGGTGAGACGCCCGGCCAGCGTCGAGGTGAGCAGGATGCCGCCGGAGAGCACAAGAAAGCGCAGACCGGTCTGCAGAGCCGAGTATCCGAGGAGGTCCTGCAGGTACAGAGTCAGGTAGAGGAAGAGGGCGAAGAACCCGGCCGACAGCGAGAACGCCGCGATCGAGCCGCCGGTGAACGTCGGCTTGCGAAACAGCGCGAGATCGAACATGGCACGGTCCTTCTGGACGAGCTCGGCGATGACGAACAGGATCATCCCCACGAGCGCGCCGGCCAGCAGGGCCAGGATGAGGGTCGACCCCCACCCCTTCTCGTTGGCCTTGATCAGGGCGTAGACAAGCGCGCCCAGGGACCCCGTGAAGGTGATGACGCCAATCGGATCGACCCGGTGGTTGCCCGGCTGCCGCGACTCCTCGACACGGAGCATCGTCACCACCACGGCGAGGACGCCGATCGGGACGTTGACCAGGAAGATCCACCGCCAGGAGATCCCGGTGGTCAGCGCGCCGCCGACCACGGGACCGATCGCCACGGCCAGCCCCGTGATGGCGCCCCACGCGCCGAACGCCGTCCCCCGCTCGCGTCCCTGGAAGGCGCTGCCCAATAGCGCGAGGGAGGTGGAGAACATCGCCGCTCCGCCGATGCCCTGCGCGCCGCGGGCAAGGTTGAGCCACAGCGGGGTCTGGGCGAGCCCCGAGGCCAGCGAGCTCAGACTGAAGATGACCAGGCCGATGATGAACACGCGCTTGCGTCCATAGAGGTCGGCCAGCGACCCCGTCGTCAGCAGCAGCGCGGCGAGCAGGAGCGAGTAGGCATCGACGACCCACTGCAGGTCCGAGAAGTTCGCCTTCAGCGAGGACTGGATCGCGGGCAGCGCGACGTTGACGATGGTCACGTCCAGAAGCAGCATGAACGTGCCCACGCACACCGCGATCAAGGTCCACCACTTGCGATCCATCGGTCTGGCTTCCTTTCGTCTTCCTAATAGCGGCCCCGGGCAAAGCCTACTCAGCCGATCGAGTTGCTCCGAGGAGTCACCTCCAATCCCACGATCTTCCAGCAGGCGATCGCCGAGAACGCCAAGCTCGCCTACCAGAGCTACCTGGAGCTGTTCCGCGGTCCGACGTCCACGCCTTCCAGGTGCAGAAGTTCGCCGACTCCTTCAAGCAGCTGCTCGACGGCGTCGCCGCCAAGCGCGACCAGCTGGTCGCCAGCTAGGAGTAGCCCGCCCGCTAGTCCAGGTCGTGACGGACGAGCTCCAGGACCGGGAGCTCGCCGGGCGCCAGCGACGGTCGGCAGAGCGCCAGCTCGTCGGCCCCGAGCGCGGCGAAGGCGGCCTCCACGCCAGTCAGGTAGGTCGCGTCGATCACCGCCAGCCCGTCGTGCCGAGCGCCGCGCAGGCGCTCGCGGGCGGCGGGCGTCCCCATGTAAACCCAGACGCGAGCCCCGCGGGCGTCGGTCTGGTCTGACACGTCGACGCGTGAGTAGTTGCGCTCCCGCCGGTCCAGCCTCGCCAGCTGATCGGCGTCGACGGGCAGACACAGGCCGTTGACGACGGCGGCCCCGGCCACCGGGGCGACGTCGAGGAAGCTGACGAACACCGGCGGCCGCGACCCGTCGGCGGCCGTGTAGTACTTGTAGCCGGGCAGGTCGCGACCGTTGTCCATGGCCACTCCCCAGCCACGGACAAAGCCCGCCAGATCGGCGACGAACCCCTCGTCACGCAGCTCTCCGCTGGGCACGAAGGGCAGCTCAGCGGCCAGCGAGCCGTAGCCGAAGACGAAGTCCCGACTCATCGGCGGATGGTCGCACGCGAGCACCGACGTCCGCTTGCGGACGCGCGGCGGGCGGCGGCGACTCCCCGGAAGCCGGCGGCGACCCCTCGGAGCGCCGAGCCGCCGGCTCGCAGCGATCCGGGCGACGGCGCCGGGCCCGCTGGCCGAGCCGGGCAGCCGTCCGATGACCAGATCCAGGGGGCGGATCAGCCTCAGCGAGCGGTCGACGGCGAATGTAGTCAGGCGTGTGGTGACTGCGCCTGCTGCAGGCGCCCTTCGCGCTCCAGCTGGTCACTGTTGCTGGCTTGGCCGAGAACCTCCTTGGCCGTGCCGACGACCTTGCCGGCCAGGCCTCCAATCGTTCGCTGGGTCCGTTGTCGAGGGGTCATCTTCTCCTTCGGAAAGCTTGTCCAGGCCCTACCCGCGGCCCCGGCGAAGAACCAACGCTGCGCGCGTCCGCGTCTATTGCTGCTCGAGCTTGAAGCCGATTCGCATCTCGACCTGGAAGTGGGCGATCTCATTGCCCTCCACGTGGCCGCGAATGCTCCGGACCTCCACCCAGTCGACATTGCGGAGGGTCTTGGCCGCGCGCTGGACGCCCGAGCGCATCGCCTCGGTGACGCCGTCGGGTGAGGTCCCGGCCAGCTCGACGATCTTGTAGGTGTCCGATTCCGACAAGTAGGTCTCCTTTGAGCGTGGGTCATCCTATCCTTCCCAGCTACCCGCCGCGCCTTCGTTTATCCCGACTGGCACCGGGCAGCATCGGCCAGCTTGCGGGCAAGGGGCAGGAAGCGCTCGAACAGCTGATCCCGCCGCTCACGCGGGTTCCTAAGCAGACGGACGCGACTGAAAGCGTCATCTCGCGAGCGCCTCGAACAGCGGTCCAAGCGATGTTCGGGTTGGCGCGTCCCTCAGCGGGCATCTCTGTGGGCATACACCGCCATCGCTCAGAGCGAGAGGAGAATCTGAGGTGACCGAGGACGACACGAGTCAGGCCGCGCTGGGAGAGCTGTCAGTGCCCGAGCTGATGCGCCAGCTGTCAGATCAGACAGCGACGCTCGTCCGCCAGGAGCTGGAGCTGGCCAAGGCGGAGCTGACCGGCAAAGGTAAGCGCGCGGGCGTCGGAGCGGGGATGTTCGGCGCTGCCGGTGTCTTCGGCCTCTACGCCCTGGGAGCGCTGACCGCCACCGTGATCCTCGCCCTCAGCCTGGCGATGAAGGGCTGGCTGGCGGCGCTGATCGTGACGGTCGTCTACGGCGTTATCGCCGGGGTCCTGGCGCTGGCGGGCAAGAGCAACGTGAGCAGGGGCTTGCCGCCCGTACCCGAGCAGACCGTTGAGACGGTCAGAGAGGACGTGGAAGTGGCCAAGCAGCGCGCAAAGGAGGGCCGTCGATGAGCACCGAGAGCAACGTCCCGGACCCGGGAACGCAGGGCGAGTCGCAGTCGCCCGAGGAGCTCCGCGCCGAGATCGAGCAGACCCAGCAGCAACTGGGTGACACGGTCGAAGCGCTGGCCCACAAGACCGACGTCAAGGCCCAGGCTTCGGCCCGCATCGATGCTGCCAAGACATCGGTCCAGGAGACCGTGCAGGGCGGTCAGGAGTCCGTGCAGCACACCCGCGAGGCTTTCGTCGCCAAGGTCAAGCAGAGCACCCCGGAGTCAGCCGGCGCGGGCGCGCAGCAGGTCAGCGCCACCGTGCAGGACAAACCGGTGCCGTTCGCCGCGGCGGGCGCATTCGCGGCCGGCGTGCTGGTCGGCTGGCTGCTCGGAAGACCGTGAACGCATGCCATCGGACACCACTGACCAAGAGGATGGCGGGGGGTTGGGGAACGGGCGCCGGATCGGCCGACTGATATGCCGCGTCAGGCCTGGCCCGCCGTCCTCAAGCGCACGTGGCGGGAGTTCAACGCCGACCACCTGACCGACCTGGCCGCGGCGCTGACCTACTACGGCGTGTTGGCGATCTTTCCGATGCTGGTGGTGATCGTCTCGGTGGTCGGTCTGTTCGGCCATTCGGTGTGGTGCTGCTGACGCTCAGCGTGCGCCAGCCGGGCTTTCGGTGGGTGACCCCCGGGGGCATCGTGGCGGTCGTCCTGTGGGTCGTGGCCTCCGCGGCGTTCGCGTTCTATATCGCCAACTTCTCCTCCTACAACAAGACCTACGGAGCCCTGGCCTCGGTGGTCATCTTCCTCGTGTGGCTGTGGATCACCAATATCGTGATCCTCCTCGGCGCCGAGCTCAACGCCGAGATCGAGCGAGGCCGCCAGATCGAGGGCGGCCACCCCGCCGAGCGCGAGCCGTATCTACCCCCGCGCGACGAGCCCAAGACCACCAGGAGGTAGCGAACGATGGACAAGATCCTGTTCACCCCGATCAGCATCGGCAGTGGTCTCGTCGCGGGGATGATCGGCCGCAAGCTGTTCACCGCGCTGTGGGCACTCGTCGACGACGAGGAGGCGCCCAAGCCCGAGCACCGGCGGGTGCAGCCGGTCAAGCTGGCCGCGGCATTGGCCGTCGAGGGGGCGCTGTTCGCGCTGATCCGCGGGCTGGTCGACCACGGGTCGCGCCACGCCTACCTGCGCCTGACCGGCGAGTGGCCGGGCGACGAGAAGCCGGAGGAGAAGTAGGTTCTGGTCCCGGGGCGACCCGCCCCGGTCAGCCGGCTTCCAGCCGCTGGATCAGCGCCAGCCCGTCGGCTCCGCCGACGTAAGTCTCCGGCCGCTGGCTGCCGCGGCAGACGCGGTGACACGGGATCAGCAGCGGGACGGGGTTGCTCCCCATCGCGTAGCCGCAGTCGAAGGCGCTGAGGTCGCCGGCCAGTCGCTCATAGGAACGCGGCTCTCCGTACGGAATCTCGTTGACCGACAGCAGCGCTTCGATACTCGCCGGGACGGCGAAGCGCCAGTCGATCCCGTCCTGAGCGGCACGCCGCGAGCCACCGAAGTACTCCTCCAGCGTCGTGTCGAGCTGGTGCAGCCGCCGGCGTCCGGCGACTGGTCCGCGGCGACTGCGCGCGCGATCGGCCAACGCCGAGAAATCCGCGTGATGCTCGAAGGCGACGCGCGCGATCCCCTCCGCCGAGGCGGCCAGCGCCAGCTCGCCGACCGGGGTGGCGACGGTGGCGCAGGTGAGGTCGGACACTCCGGGCCCACCGACGGTGGGACGGCGCGTGATCTGGGCGACGCCGGCGCTGAGGCCGCGCTCGTAATCGCGGCACTCGCTGCACACCCCTTCGGCTCGGACGGCGAGGCCCTGGATCTCATAACCCGGAAGGGTGCGCTCCCGCAGCTCCCCGCCTCCGAGCTCGACATCGAACAGCCTCAGGCACAAGCGGCAGTGGAAGTGATCGTGCGGCTCGAGATTGGTCTCATACCGGACGGGTTCGGGACTTCCGACCGACGCCAGCAGGCCCAGCTCGGTGAGCTCGGCCAGCGTGGCATACACCGTCCCGCGCCCGATCTCCGGCACCACCGCGCTGGCGCGCGAGAGGACCTCGTCGGCTGAGAGATGCTCGTCGCTACGACCGCGGAACGCCTGCAGGATGGCGCGGCGCTGGGGCGTCACCCGCAGTTCCCGAGCACGCAGCAGCTGAGCGATCGCGTCGACCTGCATCGTCGCGAGCCTAGCTAAGCCCTCGGAGCGCTGATGTCGAGTCGGCAGCGCACGGCTATGGCTCACGACGCTCCGTCAGACGCTTGGTCGCGCGGGAGAGCAGGCGTGACACCTGCATCTGCGAACACCCCAGGCGCTCGGCGATCTCCGTCTGCTTGAGGTCCTCGCCGAAGCGCAGACTCAGCGCTTGGCGCTCCGGATAGGGAAGGCCGCGGATTCCATTGGCGAGATCGAGGGTCGTCTCGGCCAGCGCGAAGCGATCGTCCTCCGAACCCAGGACCTCCACCAGCGGTGCCGTGTCGCCATCCGCCCCCCCAGCGGGTGCATCCAGCGAAGCGCCGAAATGCGCGTTGACGGCCTCCAACGCCCACAGCACCTCCTCCACGCTGAGCTGCAGGAACTGCGCCAGCTCGTCGACCTGCGGCGAGCGGCCGAGGCGCTCGGTCATCTCGCGGGAGGCGCGGTCGACGCGCAGCGCCAGCTCCTTGGCGTACCGTGGCACGTGCACCGACCACCCGGTGTCGCGGAAGTGGCGCTTGAGCTCGCCGAGGATCGTGGGCACCGCAAAGGCGGGAAACGACGTGCCGCGCTCCAGGCTGTAGCGATCGATGGCGCGCAGGAGCCCGAGACTGGCAACCTGGACGAGATCCTCCAGCGGCTCGTTGGGATTGATGTACCGCGAGGCGAGCTTACGAGCGAGCGGCAGGTAGCGCCTGGCCAGCTCGTCGCGCGCCGGGCAACGGCCGCCGGGGCGCCTCAGCTGCCACAGCTCTTCGGTGGCGACCCGTCGCAGGGAGCCGGTGGACGGCGAGGACGTCGCTTCGACGCGCACCACGGGCGGTTTCCCGGCGTCCCGATGTGCAGATTCGTGGTCAAGCAGGTCGGACACAGGCGTGCCATGACCATATAACACCTAGTAGGTGCTCCTTTTCAGGACTATGTCCTGATGCATACATGGTCTGGCGCTCCACGGTGCCCGGGGCGGCGGCGACGACGATTCGCGTCTCCAGAACGGCTGCCCCCGGTCCGCCGTAATCAGGCGGTTTGGCGATCGGGTTACCGGGGAGTAGATAGGTATGAGGTCGGGGTGCGGCCTGAACCACGAACTTGAGGAGCAACACATGGCAGCCAAGGAGAAGGTCTTATCCGAGCGCGACGCAAAGCTCGTGCAGTGGCTCAACGAAGCGCATGCCAAGGAGGCTGAGCTGGAGGCCGACCTGACCGCTCACATCTCGCTCACCCAGAAGGCCGCCTACAAGAAGCGCCTACAGGCCCACCTGAAGGAGACCAACGAGCACAAGCGCTCGGTCGCCCGCCGGATCAAGCAGATCGGCGGCGTGGCCTCGACCGGACTCGACGTTCCCGGCTTCCCCACCGTGGTCGGTGAAGCCGCCGGCAAGACGGTGGCGGCGGTCAAGGGACAGGTCGGCATGGCGCGCGCGATGGTCACCGAGCAGTCCGAGACCCACGTCCGCAACGCTCAGGAGGAGCTACGCGAAGAGCAGGTCGAGATCGCCATCTACCTGCGCATTGAGACGCTCGCCAACCAGGTCGGAGATCGCGATACCGAGGTCCTCGCCCGGCGCATCCGCCGCGAGGAAGAGCGCATGGCCAAGTACCTGACGGCCGAGCTGCCGCGGCTGGTCAAGGATGTCGTCAAGGCCGAGATCCCGCGGGATCAGCGAGCCAAGCCGTCAAGCTCCCGGCGCTCCACCTCCGCGAAGAGCACTCGCTCCACATCCGCGAAGAGCACCCGCTCCACGTCGTCGCGCAGCAGTGCCAGCTCCTCGCGCAGCGGCGCCAAGTCCAACGGCGCGGGCACCTCGCGCTCCGGCACGCGGAGCAGCAGCGCGAGCCGGTCACCGGCAACCGCCACCCGCGCCTAGTAGCCCCGGTTCTACCGATCGCCCGCCGCTCGGCGGGCGATCGCCGCCACCAGCTCGCCGAACGTCATCCCGGCGGCGTCGGCAGCGTACGGCGTGGGGCCAGTCTCGGTCAGGCCGGGGATCGTGTTGATCTCCAGGATCTGCGGCTGCGAGGCGGCGTCGAGCATCAGGTCCACCCGCGCGAAGTCGCGGCAGCCGAGCGCCCGGTAGGCGTCCAGGCTGATCGTCTCCACGGCGGCGCGCACGTCGGCGTCCAGCTCCGCCGGGGCATCGAGCTTGACCACGTCGAAGTCGTAGTGGGCCTCGTAGTCGTAGAACTCGCGGGTGGAGAAGATCTCCACGATCGGCAGGACGCGCGGCGCCTCGGAAACGGAGTCCCCGCCGCCCCCTCCGCCGATCACCGTCACCGCCAGCTCGCGACCGGCGACGTGCTGCTCGACCAGTATCTCGTCGTCGTAGGCGACCGAGCCGAGCACTGCCGTGCGCAGCTGATCGGGATGGGAGACGAACTTGATCCCGAACGACGAGCCCAGCCGCGCCGGCTTGACGACCACCGGCGCACCCAGGCTGGCCATCACGTCGTCGAACACGGTGGCCGCGCCGAGGTCCTGGAAGGTGCGGCGGCTGAAGGCGTGAAACGGCGGCGTCGGCAGCCCCGCGCGCTGCAGCAGGCGCTTGGTCAGGATCTTGTCAATGCACAGCGCGCTGGCCAGGCTGTCGGAGCCGGTGTAGGGCACGTCGAGCAGCTCCAGCAGCGCCTGCAGCGAGCCGTCCTCGCCGTTGCGCCCGTGGGCCACGATGAACACGAACGCGGGCGCCACCTCTCGCACGCGGTCCAGCACGGTGTGGTCGATCTCGACCTCGGTCACCTCGTGACCGGACTGGCGCAGCGCCGCCGCGACGCGATGCGCGCCCCTTAAGCTGACCTCCCGCTCGATTGAGGTACCGCCCCGGGCGACGGCCACCCGCCGGCCGCTCATCGGGCTGCCTTCGCGCCCTCGCCTCGCATCGCCAGCAGGTTGGTCTCGAACGTGCGGGTGGTCTGCTGCTTCTCGGCGTGCTCGGCCATCGCGATGTCGATCAGCTCGTCGAGCAGATCGGGGAACGACAGGCCGACGGGCTCCCACAGGTAGAAGGCGAACGAGCCGGGGATCGTGTTGGGCTCGTTGACGAACAGGCGGTCCTGGGCGTCCACCAGCAGGTCGACGCGCGCCACCCCGGTGCATCCCAGCACCTCGAAGGTCCGCCGTGAGAGCTCCTCCACGCTGGCTCGCAGCTCGTCCGAGATCGGCGCCGGAATGATCCGATCGGCCGAGCTCATGCCCTCGGTCTTGAGCGCACCGTCCTTGCCGCCCTCGCGCATGTACTTGTCCTCAAAGGAGAGGAACTCGGCCGAGGCGATCGGCTGTTCGCAGGCCGAGACGCGCAGCTCGGCACCGGGGCGACCCAGCACCGCGCAGTTGATCTCCTTGCCGCCCTCGATCGCCGGCTCCACCAGCGCGACGCGGTCGAGCTCGAACGCCAGCTGCAGCGCGTCGGCCAGCTGGGCCTCGTCGGCGCAGCGGCTGACCCCCACGCTCGAGCCCAGCGAGGCGGGCTTGGCGTACACGGGCAGGCCGAAGCGCGCCTTGATCTTGGCGATGATCGCCTCGGCGCCCTGGCGCTCGTACTCGGAGCGGCGCAACGTGAGGTCCTCCAGCACCGGGATCTGCGCGGCGCGCAGCATGCTCTTGGTGACCGCCTTGTTCATCGCCAGCACGGCCGCCTCGAGGGTCGGGCCGGCGTAGGGCACGTTGGCCAGCTCCAGCGCGCCCTGCAGGCAGCCGTCCTCACCCTGGGTACCGTGGGTGGCGGGAATGACGACGTCCAGTCGCTGCTCCTCGGGCCGTGCGCCGCCACGCCCGAACATGCCCCGCCGTTCGGTCGCCTGGGAGCGCAGCAGCCCGCTGCCGACGTCGAGCACGACCGGCTCGGCGTCGACGGTCCCGCTGCGATACGCGTCGATGTCGCGCAGCTGGTCGCCGGCGAACCACCGTCCCTCGCGGTCCATGTACAGAGGCACGGGCTCGTGACGGGCGTCGAGCACCTCGCAGGCCTGCAGGCCGGTGATGATGGAGACGTCATGCTCGACGGAGCGTCCGCCGAACACAACCCCCACGCGTAATCCGCTTCTGGGCACGGCGCAGGAGTGTATTGACGCGGGGGGTCGAATCCCGCGCGACGGCGCCTCAGGCCGCGGATACGGATCCCACCCGTTCCGGAGCGGCTGCGTCCTCGGAGTACATGTCGGGCAGGTCGTTCTCGAACAGCACCACGTCACCGGCGCGCGTCAGCTTGCCCAGCACGGCGGTGGCCTCGCCGATGTCGCGTACCACGGTGATCGCCTCGGCGGCGAAGCCCTCGGCTCGCAGGCCGCGCTCGATCGGCCGCGTGCGCTGCGGTCCGACGAGGATCACGTGGTCGCACACCCCGGCCGCCTGGCGTCCGAAGGCCTCGTTGAGCTCTGACTCCCGGTCGCCCAGCTCCACCATCCCGGGCGTGACGAGGATCCGCCGCTTCGCGGGGTGGCTGTGCAGCACCTCCAGCGCGGCCGCCGCCCCGGCGGGATTCGAGTTGTAGGCATCGTCGATCACCACGATGCCGGCGCGCGGGTTGGGGATCGACTGCAGCCGGTGCTCGGGGGGACTGACGCCGCCCAGACCGCGGGCGATCTCCTCCATCGACAGCCCGCGCAGGTGCCCGACGGCGGCCGCCGCCAGCAGGTTGGAGACGTTGTGGCGGCCCAGCAGGCCGCTGGAGACGTCGATCCGCTCGTCGTCGATCACCAGTTCGAAGTGGGTGCGACCCTCGGCCGGCCCAATGTTCTCGGCACGAACCCGGGCGATCGGACCTGCGTCGATCCCGTACAGGAGCGTGTCCACCGAGACCCGACCCGCGATCTCGACGCATCGGGGATCGTCGCCGTTGACCACCAGGTGCCCGTCCTGCGGAAGGGCCAGGGCCAGCTCGGCCTTGGCGTCGGCGATCGCCTCGATCGAGCCCAGGCGCTCCTGGTGCATCGGGCCGATCGCGGTCAGCACTCCGATCTGGGGGTGCACGAGCTCGCACAGCTCGGCGATGTCGCCGGCGCGGTACATCCCCATCTCCACCACGAAGTTCCGATGGGCGGGCTCCAGGTGCTCGTTGATCGTGCGCAGCACCCCCAGGTAGCTGTTGAAGCTGGCCGGCGTGATCAGCGTCGGCTCGTGCTCGGCCAGCACGGCACCGACGCACACCTTGGTGGTCGTCTTGCCGTAGCTGCCGGTGATGCCGACCACCACCGGCGCGACCGAGACCAGCTTGGCGCGGGCGCCGTCCTCGAAGCGCCGGTTGATGCGCCGCTGCATCGGTGCGAGGGCGGCGTTGGCGCCCGCCAGGAGCGGCGCGGCCAGCTCCAGGCAGGCCACGATCCCCAGCGCCGCCGCGGCCAGGGGGACGTCGGAGCCCAGCACGAGGCTCAACACCATGCCCAGCAATGCGGCCAGCGCCGGAGCGAGCAGCGACGCTGCGAACAGGCGCTTGGCGCGCTCGGTGAACACCAGCGGCGTGATCTCCCCCTGCGCGGGCTCACGCCGCGCAAAGGCTCCTAGCGCGCCCAGCAGCGCCACCCATGCCACGAGCTCGGCCAGCGCCGGGCCGGTCACCGCCAGCAGGAGGGCGATCACCGCCAGGGCCACCTGGACCGCGGACTGCGCCGGATCGGCCACCTCGCCGCGGCGGCGCAGCCACACGAACAGCCGCGCGTTCTCGTAGTGCTCGAGCTGCAGCAGGTGCAGCATCCTCCGGGCCCGCAGCAGATACCTCCACCCCGCGGCCGCGCACACGACGACCGCACCCACGGCGGCAAACGTCATGGCACCGGTACCGGCGCGGCCAGGAAGTGAGCGACCACCCGTCCGAAGCGCTGCGGCTGGTCCAGATAGGAGAAGTGGCCGGCGCCCTTGAGGACGACCAGGCCGGCGTCGGGGATCAGCCGCTCCATCGTCTGACCGTCGGAGAGCGGCGTGGAGTCGTCCTGGTCTCCCCAGATCAGCAGCGTCGAGGCGCGAATCTGGCCAAGCAGCGGCGTCAGGTCCTCGTTGACGAGCTTGACGAACGTGGGGCGCAGCAGGCCGGCGTTGGCATAGTCCGAGGATGCGGTGCGAGCGAACACGCGCCGCTGCAGGGCCCGCCCGGGCTTGCCGAGAAAGCGCGCGGCGTGCTTGGCCGTCTTAGCCAGCGCCACCCGGCGGTAATAGCGAAGCCCGCGCTTGGGGCGGATTCCCGCGGAGTCGACGAGGATCAGCTTGTCGACGCGCTCGGGATGGTGGCTGGCCAGGTGGATCGCGATCCGGCCCCCGTTGGAGTGCCCGACGATGCTCGGTCGCTCGAGTCCCAGTTCGTCGATCAGCGCCCGAGTCCAGTCGGCGTAGTCGGCCACCCCCCACGGAGCGGGCGGAAGACCTGTCTCGCCGAAGCCCGGCAGGTCGACCGCGGTGACGGTCATCTGCGGCGTCAGCGCGCGGATGATCGGATCGACGGCCTCGATCTTGGCCCCCCAACCGTGCAGCACCAGCACCGCAGGCCCGCTGCCCGCCCGCCGGCAGCGCGTCCGGATGCCGTTGATGTTCACGAACTGGTCCATGGTATGAGAGCCCACCGGCCCGCACACGCTGCTCGCGCGCGGTTCGCACGGCGATGCTAGAGGATGCTCCGGCCCGCTCCTCCCCGCCGCCGGCGGCGTGATTGAATCCTCAACCATGAGCGATTCGATGACCACCGAGACGATCCAGATCAAGGGACACGGAGGCGACGAGATCGAGGCCTACATGGCCCGGCCGTCGGATCACGGCACCCGCGGCGGGGTCGTGGTGATCCACCACATGCCCGGCTATGACCGCGGCACCAAGGAGATCGCGCGCCGCTTCGCCGAGCTCGGCTACGACGCGATCGTCCCCAACCTGTACTACCGTGAGGCCCCGGGCGCGGCGCCCGACGATGCGGCCGCCACCGCACGCGCCAACGGCGGCGTGCCAGATGATCGCCTGGTCGGCGACGTCGGGGCAGCCGCCGAGTACCTGCGCTCGCTGCCCAGCTCCAACGGCAAGGTGGGCGTGATCGGCTACTGCTCGGGCGGCCGTCAGTCCGTGCTGGCCGCCTGCAACCTGGACCTGAACGCGGCCGTGGACTGCTATGGGGCCTTCGTCACCGGCACCCCGCCGCCGGACTTCCCGATTCCGATCACCAATCTCGTCGACCAGCTGCCCAACCTGCGCGCGCCGCTGCTCGGCCTGTTCGGCAACGACGACAGGGCCCCAACGCCCGAGCAGGTCGACGAGCTCGACGAGATCCTCACCCGCGAGGACAAGCCGCACGAGTTCCACCGCTACGACGACGCCGGGCACGCGTTCTTCGCCACCGACCGGCCCGCGTACCGGCCGGTAGCCGCCAACGACGGCTGGGAGCGGATCGAGACCTTCTACGCCAACCACCTTGGAGGCTGACCATGTGTACGTACGCCACCGTCAAGACCACCCTCGAGGGCAGCGCCAAGGGACCTGACTCGAGCTGGTTCCACGTCACCGACGGCACCGTCTATTTCGATCACCCCGTGCACGCGATGGCCGAGCACACGCTCAACATCGACTTCTCTGATCCCGCCAAGGGGCCCGGGGCACGGGTCGCCGTCGAGCTGACGGCTGTCTCCGCCCGCGAGCTGATGGCCGCGATCCAGGCGGCGCTGGACTCAGCGCCGGCCGGGATGACGAGCTGACCCAGTCCCCCGACACTGGAGCTGCTGGGCGAGCGCGATCGCCCCCAGCACGCCGGCGTCGTCGTCGAGCTCGGGCCGGACGAGATAGCGCCCGATGTCGGGACCCAGCAGCGCCAGGTCCAGATAGCCGCCCACCAGCTCGCGCAGCCGCGCCCTGACCAGGCCCAGCAGCGGCTCGCGCTCCATCACCCCGCCGCCCAGGATCACGCGATGCGGTGAGGCGACCATCACGATGCTGAGGACCCCCAGCGCCAGGTACTCGGCCTCCAGCGCCCACGCGGGATGCTCATCGGGCAGCTCGCGCCCCTCCGCCCCCCACCGAGCGCTCAGCGCGGGGCCGCAGGCCAGCCCCTCCCAGCAGTCGCCGTGAAACGGGCACACACCGGCGAACGGGTCGCGCTGGGCGTCGTGGGGAATCCGCAGGTGGCCGACCTCGGGATGAACCAGGCCGTGCAGCGGCCGCCCCTCTACCAGCAGCCCGGCCCCGATCCCGGTCCCCACGGTCAGGTAGCAGAGGCTGCGCGCATCGCGCCCGGCGCCCCAGCGCCGCTCGCCCAGCGCGGCGGCGTTGACGTCGGTGTCGAAGGCGACCGGCACGCCCAGTCGCTCCCGCAGCACGCCGGCCACCGGGGTATGGGCCCAGCCCGGCTTGGGAGTGGTCGTCACCTGTCCCCAGGTGGACGACCCGGGGTCGACGTCGACCGGACCGAATGAGCCCAGCCCGATGGCCGCCGGCGCCGGATGGGCGTCGGAGGAGAAGAAGGCGACGATCCGCTCGAGCGTCTCGTCCGGTGCGCCGGTGGGGAAGCGATCGTGGGCGACCAGCTCACCCGGACCGGTGCCCAGCGCACACACGCACCAGGTGCCGCCGGTCTCGACGCCGCCGTAGAGCTTCGTCACGCGTGCGCGGGCAATGGTCACGTGACCGCGCCGGCGGCCAGCTCGATCAGGTCGACGCACGCCTCCAGCGGCATCGACGTCGAGTCGATCGTCAGGTGATACAGCGACGCGTCGTCGATGTCGACGTCGTGGAACTGGCGGAAGTACTCGGCGTGGGTGCGGTCAAAGCGCCTCAGCGTTCGCAGCGCGGTCGCCTCGTCGATGTCGCTCACCGCCAGCGCCCGGCGCAGGCGCGCCTCCACCGGTCCGGACAGGCGCACCCGCAGGACCCGGGGATCGTCCCGCAGGGCGGCCACGGCGCCGCGCCCGAGGATCACGCCCTCGCCGGTCGCCGCCTGCTCCAGCAGCGCGTGCTGGGACGCGATGTGGAAGTCCTCGGCGGTGACCATCTCGGCCGGCAGCGGGACCGGTGCGCCGGTGTCTGCGCCCACGAAGCTCGACAGCAGCCGCTCCAACAGGCTGGATCCCGGCGGCTCCTCCTGCTGCAGGGCCTGGTCGATCGGCACGTCGAGCCGCGCCGCCACCGCGCGCGCGATCGCCCGGTCCACGAACGGCACACCCAAGCGGGTCGCGACCGCGGTCCCGATCCAGCGCCCGCCGGCGCCGTAGGCAGCTGAGAGCGCGACGAGACGCTTGCTCATTGCTTGGAGGGTAATTCGTCACGGCAAGCCTGCGTCAGCGCGTCGGAGAAGGCCTCCACCTCGCTGGCCGTGGTGTCCCACGAGCACATCAGCCGGACCTCGCCGGTGGCCTCGTCCCAGGTGTAGAAAGGCCACCGCGGCCGCACCGCGTCGGCGGCCGCCGGCGGGATGATCGCGAACACCCCATTGGCCTGCACGCGCTGGGTGATCGTGATCGCGGGCACGTGTCGCAGGCGCTCGGCCAGCCGCGTGGCCATGGCGTTGGCGTGGGCGGCGTTTCGCCGCCACAGGTCGCCCTCGAACATGGCAACGAACTGCGCGGCCAGGAAGCGGCCCTTGGAGGCCAGTTGGAGGCTCTGCTTGCGCAGGTACGGGGCGCCCTGCGCCAGCGCGTGGTCGAGCAGCACCACCGCCTCCCCCAGCACCATCCCGTTCTTGGTTGCGCCGAGGCTGAGCAGGTCGACGCCGACGTCGGTGGTGACCGCGCTGAGGTCCGCCTGCAGGCCCGCGGCGGCGTTGGCCAGCCGGGCGCCGTCGACATGCAGCCGCAGACCGTGCCTATGCGCCGTCTCGGCCAGGGCGGCGATCTCCTCGGGGGTGTACCGCGTCCCCAGCTCGGTGCTCTGGGTAATCGTGACCACGCTCGGCTGGACGGCGTGCTCGTCGCCGAGCCGCGTGAGCTGGCCCTCCACCTGGTCGGGGGTCAGCTTGCCGTCGGTCGTGGGCACGACGAGCAGCTTGATCCCGCCGACGCTCTCGGGCGCTCCGCCCTCGTCGACGTTGACGTGGGCGCCCGCGCCGCAGATCGCGGCCTCCCAAGGGCGGCAGGCCAGCCGCAGGCAGACGACGTTGGCGCCGGAGCCGTTGAACACGAGCAGGGACTCGGACCGCGGGCCGAAATGGCCCCTCAGCACTTCCTTCGCCTTGGCGGTCCACGGATCCGCGCCGTAGGCGGCCGCGTGGCCGTCGTTGGCGACGGCCATCGCAGCCAGCACCTCGGGGTGGGCGCCGGCGTAGTTGTCGGAGGCGAACGACTTCACGGTGGGCTGGACGCTAGCTGTCTGAGATATTCGTCGCGCTTTCCGGGCACGTCTCCCTGTCGCATCTGGCAGACTCGCCCGCTCGGTGCAGCGCCTGGTCGACGAAACGCTGGAGCGCCACGGCCGGATCGACCTGCTTGTCAACAACGCCGGCGGCCAGTTCCTCTCCCCCGCCGAGGACATCACCCCCAAGGGCTTTCGCACCGTGATGAAACTCAACGTCGAGGGCACCTGGCTGATGACCCACGCGGTCGCCACCAAGGCGATGATCCCCGCGGGCGGTGACTTCTTCTCGGGCTCGGTGCTCACGATCGACGGCGCCTGCGACAACTGGCACGGCCCCTGGCCGCCGCCCTTCGCCGCGCTCGACGACGGCCAGCCGCTGACCGAGGCCCGGCGTCCGCAGGCGGCGGAGCAGCCATGACCTGGGCGGGCGCCACGATCCTGCGCGAGCCGGCCGACATGTTCTGGGGTGAGCGCGTGGGCTACGCCACCGACCCCGAGGGCAACCTCGTGTCGCCGGCCAACCCGCCCGCCGAGTAGTCAGGACGTGAGGGTCCCGCCGTCGACGGGCAACAGGATGCCCGTGACGTAGGAGGCCGCGTCGCTGGCGAGGAACAGGGCTGCCGCCACCAGCTCGTCGGCCTTCCCGATGCGTCCGGCGGGGACACGCTCCAGTCGCCCCTCGATGTAGTCGTCGGGGTACTGGTCGGTCATCTCGGAGGCGAAGAAGCCCGGGGCCAGGGCGTTGACGCGGATCCCGTAGCGGCCGGTCCACTGCTGGGCGAGATCGCGCGTCAGGCCGATGATCGCGGCCTTCGACGAGCTGTAGGCGGCCTGCGGCAGCCCCGCCGAGGTCGAGCCGAGGATCGAGCCAACGTTGACGATGCTCCCGCCACCCGAACGGCGCATCGCATCCGCGCACGCCTGCGCCATGAAGTAGCTGCCGTTGAGGTTGACGTCGACCACGCGCCGGAACTCCTCGGGGTCCTCGCGCAGCGCCGGCACCGCCGTCCCCACGCCCGCATTGTTGATCAGCACGTCGACGTGGCCGAGATCGTCCACGGCCTGCGCAACCACGCGCCGGCAGTCCTCGGGCCGCGAGACGTCCGCCTCGACGGCAATGCACCGCCGTCCGCTCTCCTGCACCACCCGCTGGGTGTCCTTCAGCCTGTCGACGCGGCGCGCGCAGATCGCGATGTCGGCACCGGCGCTCGCCAGCCCGGTCGCGAACGCCACGCCCAGACCCGACGAGGCGCCGGTGACCACCGCCACCTTGCCGTCGAGCGAGAAGCGATCGAGGATGCTCGGCACGCTGTGTCTTGTATCAGCGTTCGGCCCGGGTTGCGGCTGGGGCGTGGCCGGTAACCTCGCGCGCCCATGACCGACACGGAGCGCCAGGGTCCCCTGACCTACGTCCGGGTGCTGGAAATCGGCGGAATCGGCCCGACGCCGTTCGCCGGGATGCTGCTGGCCGACATGGGCGCCGACGTGCTTCGTGTGGAGCGCTCGACGGGGGCAGCCGTCGTCCCAGCCGGCGATCCGACACGGCGCGGCCGCCAGTCGATTGCCCTGGATCTCAAGTCCGCTGACGGCCGCGAGGCCCTGCTGGCGCTCAGCGAGCGGGCCGACGCCTTGATCGAGGGCTTTCGACCGGGGGTGATGGAGCGCCTCGGCCTCGGCCCCGACGACGTTCGCGACCGCAACCCGCGCCTGGTCTACGGCCGCATGACCGGCTACGGCCAGGAAGGGCCGATGGCGCAGGTCGCCGGGCACGACATCAACTACATCTCGCTGGCCGGCGTGCTGGGAGCTTCCCGCCGGACAGGGGAGCGCCCGATGTTCGCCCTGAATCTCGTCGGCGACTACGGCGGCGGCGCGATGTTCCTGGCCTTCGGCGTGGTCTGCGGGATCCTCGAGGCTCGCCGCTCGGGCCATGGCCAGACGGTGGATGCCGCGATGGTCGATGGGGTGGCGCTTCTGACCTCACTGGTCTACGCGCTGCAGGATGTCGGCCTGTGGGGCGATGAACCGGGCGGCAACCTGCTGGACAGCGGCGCTCACTTCTATGAGGTCTACGCGGCGTCCGATGGCGGCCATGTCGCCGTCGGCGCACTGGAGCCGCAGTTCTACGCACGTCTGCTGGAGCTGCTGGAGATCCCCGCCGAGGAGATGCCCCAGTTCGAGCGAGCCCGCTGGCCGGAGTTCAAGCAGCGCCTGGCGAGCGTGTTCGCGCGACGCAGCGCCGCCGATTGGGGGCAGCTGCTGGAGGGCGAGGAGGCGTGCGCGACCGTGGTGCGCGGCGTGTGGGACGCACCCGAGCATCCGCACCTGGCCGCCCGCGGCACGTTCGTCGACGTCGGCGGCGTGCGCCAGCCGGGGGCCGCCCCGCGTTTCAGTCGCACCGCCGCGGCTGCCCGGCCGGCGCACGACGATCCCGACGGCGCGCTGGAACGCTGGGGGCTCGATTCCCAGGCGCGCGAACGGCTGCGCGCCTCCGGCGCTCTGTCCTAGCCTATTGCCGTCGCACCCCCCGCAGCCGGTAAGGAATCCCGCCGGTGGGCGTCTTGTCAGTCAGCTGACCGGACCACTCACTTGGAGGCAAGGTGCACACTTCTAGATTCGCCGTACTCGCCCCGATCCTGGCCGCTGGCCTGATCGCGGGCTGCGGCTCCAGCAGCAGCACGACAAGCGCCAAGCCCGCGGCCGCGACCGTGCAGAGCTCGTCGACGGCGGCCGGCGCGCCATCCAGCAGCAACGCCGCCCTGGTCACGACCAAGCAGAACAAGCTGGGCACGGTCCTCGCGTACGGGCCCAAGCGGCTGACCGTGTACCTGTTCGAGCGCGATTCCGGCCCGCACTCGACCTGCACCGGCGCGTGCGCCACGGCGTGGCCGCCCGTGACCGGCAAGCCGAGCGCCCAGGGTGGCGCCGTCGCCGCCGATCTGGGTACGACCAAGCGTGCCGACGGCAAGCTCCAGGTCACCTACAAGGGTCACCCGCTGTACCTGTTCGAGAAGGACAAGGACAGCGGGGACGCCTACGGCCAGGGGGTCAACGCCTTCGGGGCCGAGTGGTACGTGCTGGCGCCCAGCGGCTCCAAGATCGAGGCCAAGTCAGCCGCCGCGGGCTCCAACGCATCATCGTCCAGCAGCAGCGGTAGCAGTGGCGGCGGGTACTGAGTCGCCCAGCGCGAAGAACTCCTCGCCGCCGGGCGAGATCCGATCCTCGGCCGGGTTACCGGAGGATCGAATGGATCGGGTCCGCGCCGCGCTCGCCGAGGCCTCGCCCTGACCGATCACCCACGGGCGGCGCTGACCGACGAACCCCGGCCCCTTCTCGGGGACCAGGGTTCGATTACTGCCAAATCGAGGGGAGATCGGACGTGAACCTGCGACCACCCGGCCTGATTTTCTGGGCTCTCAGTTTCGGTGGTTGGGGCGCGCGCGTGCCCGCCATCGGACGTGATGTCGGTGGTGAGTGGCGCGGGATGTCGGCGCGCCGTTTTCTCTTGGTCCTCAGAACCCGCCCGCGCCCGCGGGGTTCGGTCCCGAGTATCCAGGGGGTGGATGGATCTCCCCGAGGCTGGTCGATGCATCCGGGTTCGGCACATAACGCGGGTCGACGCTCCTGCCCGTGGGACGTCCCGTCGACACCCCGATCGATTGCTTGCCCGATCCGCCGCCTGCGAGCGCGCGTGCTGTGCGGGCATCGGAAAACGACGCGAATGAGGCAGGCCGCGTGGGGCTGCTCTGATCCCGCAACGAAATGATCGTCTCGGGTCCCCGGGAAGCGCGCATCGCGCCGACAGAGCGCAGCCGGGATCCCAGACCCTCAGCGAACCGCGTCGAATCGGTACCACTTGGTCGTCTTGTCAGCGATCTTCTTCGCCGAGGTACGGTTCGATCCAGGTTCGGTAGGCGCGCAGGAAGTCACGGGCAGCATCCCGCACGAGCGTCGCAGCGCGATGGACGTCGCCGGCCGGGGTTTTGACGTAGCTGTGCTCAATCCTTGTCCGCGCGTTCTGCGCTTGCACCAGCTGGCGGCAGAGGCCTCGACGGAGGATCCCCGCGTCGCGCAGGGCCTCAAACGCCTGCTGCGCCTCCGAACCGTAGCCGTCTATCGCCTTCGGCAACTCGGCGAGCTTTGCGCCGGCTTGCGCGAGTTCGGCGACGTAGTTCTGGACTCGCCCCACGGCGCGCTCGACCGCCTGGACACGGTTGTACGCATCCATGTCCTCGGTGGTGTTGTGCGCCGCCTTGAACTGTTGTAGGTCGAAATCGTCGCCGAACGCCGCCATCGCGTTCTCGAGGGCCGCGTACTGTCGTGGAAGGTCCTCGAGATGGCGGACGACAGCGAGACGCCAGCGCTTCCTGTCTACGGACCTGACCGGCGGATCGGCCATGCTCAAGGAGCCAGCGCGCGGTCGATGCCCGCCAGGGCGGCATGCGTGCGTCGCGCATCTGTCCGTCGAACCTCTCGGCGCAGACTCGCCTCCCGGCCGCGCAATCGTGGCCACAACCCTTCGCGATCGACGAGCACCCTCCCGTCTCCAACCACCTCGGCGAGGAACGATGGCTCGGTTTCTGCGTCCTCGAGGCGAACGACATCAACGCGCCGACCCGTAGCTGCGGTGAGTTTGGCACCGAGTTGGACGATCCGATCGAGGCTTGGATCGCGAAGAGCAACGAGCACGTCGACATCACTCCCTGGCGCGTCGGTACCTCTCGCTGCGGACCCGAACAGCAGAGCGAAGCGAACGTTGGGTTCCGTACGCAACGCTGTTCTTAGAGTCGAGAGCAGCGTCCATGAACGTCGTGCGTACTGTCGCTCGGACAGCGGCATTTGCAACGTCCTCGGGGTTGGCCTGATCGCACGCAGACTGCCTTGGGCCACCGCTCGGCGGAGGGTTCTCTCGTGCACCCTCAGCTCATCGGCCAACAGCGCCAAATCACTCATGTGTCCATTGTAGCCAATTCATGTGTCCGTTATCAGGCGCTCATGCGTCCGAACAGCTAGAATGGGCCTGGTCCTCGATCGTGTCATGTCTCGAGCAAGCTCGACGACAACTGCTCCGGCCGAGGGCGCCACTTGCGCACAGACGCGTCGGTGTCGCAGCGGGGGCTCGAAAGACGGGCGAAACTGCGCCAGCGTGTCCTCGTCGACGGTACAGGTGGGTCCCGTTCCGTCGTCGAGCTCGACCTCCAGCCACTGTGGCGAGACCCACGTCAGCGGAAAGGAGATCACGTGCTCGCGCGAGAGAAACGAGTCCGCAAGCTCGTCGAGATTGGCATCGTCGAGTAGTCCGCTGTCTTCGATCGCCGCGATCGGCCGGCTCGTAACACGGTCCCACCGCCGGCACGCGCACAGGATCAGCGCGACGAACGAGGCTGGAAGCTCCCCCGTGCCGTCCACCTTTGCCAGCAAGTCGACCGCTTCTTGGTGACGGGTGCTCGATCCCCAGCCGCCGGGCGAGGACAGCAACTGCCGGCAGAGCTCGTCGGCATCTTCGATCGCAGCGAGGACCGGGTGCAAGAGCGCGACCGCAACGCGGTACCTCTCTGCGATGTCGTCGGTGGCGGGGACGTCCCGGGCGAGTCGCCGCCACGGGGCCGTCCACTCCGGGCGGCTCTGGCAGGCTCGCTGGCACGCGGTGCTCGGCGCGGCGCTCGAAGATGACGGTGATGGCCTCGGCGAGCTTCGTCGCGTCGATCGCCGACGTATTGGCGATGACGACGACGTCGACGAGGTCCTTGACGCGCGTGATGCGTCGTTGGCCGGCGTACTGGCGCGTGTACGCGTGGAGCTTCTCGGCGAGGTGCTGCTCGATTCCGAGCGTCGGGACCTCGACGCCGTCGATGCCCGCGAACTCGAGCAGGTTCGAGGTCGTGATCTGCTCGGGCGCGTGAACTGGCGCGGCGGCGAACGCGATGTCGATGACGGCGCGTTCGAAGATCCGTCCGGCGAGCGTCGTGGTGACCCGCCATCGCTGTCCGCCGGCCGGAAGGTCAGTCTCCTCGTCGGCGAGCAGCCGCTCGAAGACGATGCGCTTGCGCAGTCGCGACACCCCGGCGGAGTCGCTCTGTCCCTGCTTGACGCGAGCTTCGAGCGCGGTACGGAAGGCATGGTCGGTCGCGTACTTCATCGCGTCAGCTCGGCGGTCTGGCGCTGCACGGTCTGCGAGAACTCCGCGGCGGTCGTCCTGAGCCGTCCCTTCGTGGTGAGCCCGCGTCGCAGGGCCTCCGCGGCCGCGGCCTCGACCTGTTCGGTCATGCCCGTGGAACGCAGCACGTCGATGATCGTGCGGTCGACCGTGGTGACCGGGATGCCGAGCACGTCGCGCCGCTGTGGCTTCGTGATCGGGAAGGTCGTCGGATGGATCACAACACCGTCGATCGGCTTGCGGCGCTGTGCCCGCGGCACCGTCACGTGAACCTGATCGGCGATCACGTCGGAGAGGTCGTCGAGCTCCAGCGCGCTCTCGTGCGAGACCACAGCATCCGCCGACGGCGGCGCGCGCAGCCACCCGGCGACGATGTGCTCGTGCGGACTGCTGGGGAAGTCGCGCAGCCGGTAGAGCCCACGGGCGACGTGCACGAGGCGACCACCCGGGCGGGCGTGATGGGAGAGTGTCGATCTCACCCTCAACGGCGGCGGCGGCGGCGGCCGCGGCGGCGACGGCGACGGCGACGGCGGCGGCGGCGGAGGCGCGCTGGGTCTACGCGGCAAAATCTGGGCCGACGTCGTTGACGCCGTCGACGGCCAAACGTGGTGCCCCGGCACCTACCACCTCAGCGCCACCGTCATGGACCTCGGCAGCCACGCCGTTCCGGTCGCGAATGGCCGGCTGCCGCTTCCGGCTCCGGCTGATCTAAAGCGGCAGTGTCGTCGGCGCCATTGCCACCCGGGCTCTTCGGTTGCGGGGGAGTCTGATTGGCCGTGGGTTCGGGCTGCGACGTGACGTTCCTGTAGCTGAGTCTGGCGCGAGCCGGGGGTGGGGGTTAGGCTGCGGCTCGTACATTTCGCCGTCATCGCGCAGACCGAGAAGGGGCCACTGCATGGGCACGATCACCACCACCGACGGGACGGAGATCTCCTTCAAGGATTGGGGCTCGGGCCAACCGATCGTGTTCAGCCATGGCTGGCCCCTTTCGGCCGACGATTGGGACACTCAACTGCTGTTCTTTCTCGAGCACGGCTATCGCGTGATCGCCCACGATCGGCGTGGGCATGGACGCTCGAGCCAGACCGGCGACGGGCATGACATGGACCATTACGCAGACGATCTGGCTGCGCTGACTGCCCATCTCGATCTACAGGACGCCGTCCACGTCGGGCATTCCACCGGCGGTGGCGAGGTCGTGCACTACATTGCCCGCCACGGCGAAAGCCGTGTCGCGAAGGCGGTCCTGATCAGTTCGGTGCCGCCGCTCATGGTGCAGACCGACGCCAATCCCGGCGGCCTGCCGAAGAGCGTGTTCGACGATCTTCAGGCCCAGCTTTTCGCCAACCGGTCGGTGTTCTACCGGGCCCTGGCGTCGGGCCCCTTCTACGGCTTCAACCGGCCCGGCGTGGAGCCCTCCGAGGCAATCATCGAGAACTGGTGGCGCCAGGGAATGATGGGCGGAGCGAAGGCCCACTACGACGGCATCGTCGCTTTCTCTCAGACCGACTTCACCGAGGATCTCAAGAAGATCACGGTGCCGGTCCTGGTGATGCACGGCGACGATGATCAGATCGTCCCCTACGCCGACTCCGGGCCGCTGTCTGCGGAGCTCGTGCAAAACGGGACGCTGAAGACATATAAGGGCTTCCCGCACGGCATGCCGACCACGCAGGCCGAGACGATCAACCCCGACCTGCTCGCGTTCGTGCACTCCTGACCGACGCGGCCAGGGGGCTCGACGATGGCTAGGTTGCGTTCCGGCCGGCCTGCGCCATGCTGATCGATGGGGAAGACGTCTGGTTCGACGCCAGCGGCTTGCTGCTCGGCGTCGGCCAGGCTCACCTCCCACCCTGTGGCCGCTCTTCTTGTAAGACCGCGGAGTTCCTGATCCGCGCCCGTCTCGCGCGCCACCCGCCACGATGCCTGCGGCCTGCTTTGTTCAGCCGCCATCATCAGGTGGCTAGCGCGGCGACAACCAAAGGACGCAGGAACGGACATGAGGTCGCCTGCCCGGACTCCCGCTCTGTCGCCGACGCAGCACGCTGATCGGGGCTTCTGTTTCAGCCAAAATCCGGGGAAGAGCGGAAGCCGTACTGGCTCGAGGGGACGTGCTGCGGGCCGTAGACTGCTGGTCGGAGGGGCCGGCGAGGTAGAGGCGGGCAGAGGAGTGCGTGCGCGCATGGCTGCAATCGGAATGCTCTGTGATCCTTGACGCAGTCGCCGGAGCGATCATTCTCGCCGGCACCGGTCGTTCCGCTACGGGCACTGGTGGTTCCGCGACATCCGTCAAAGCCATCAGGACGCGCCCTCCGCACCCGGAGCTGAGCACTCTGGGCGTCAAGCGGTCCGCTTCGCTCGTCAGCTACTGCCGGTCGACACCACCGACGGCGGGTAGCGGCGTCGATGAGTGCGCCGATGGCGAAGCGTGCCACACGGCGCAGACTCTGCGATGGAGATCGCGCGTTGCGATAGGCCTTGACCTGCGTCTTCCCGCGCGTGATGTCGGCGTTGATGCGACCACGGACCCGAGGCAGCTTCACGACCTCACCCGCGTCCGGGTACACCGAGTCACACGATCCGGCCGGTGTTGGGAGTTTTGCGCTGCCGCCCGCCGTGAGGGGCGATACCGGGCTGCTCATCTTCGCATCGTTCGCCCGAGGGGACATCGAAGCGGAGATCCGCCTCGCGAGCGACTAGCGACAGGTCCATGGGGCGTGGATGCAGCGACCTTGCACGCGATCACTGAGCAATCCGACCCGGAAATCGTCAAGCCGAACCTCACGCACGCCCGCCCGTTTAAGCGTCCGCTTGAAGCGCTTGCTGACCTGACCGCGTTCGAGTGGATGGCCCGTGCGGGGATGACCGAACACCAGGTCGTCTTCGGCCTGGTAGGCGGAATCTTGAAAGAGCAGCTCAAGCGCGCGCCCAACGCGGTCGGCCATCGGCACAGCTCGGGAGGACAGCCGCGACTTTGGAGTCCGGAACTTGCCACGGACGTACGGCCGGACGACGCGGACCTTTCGCGCGGCCCAGTCAACGTCCCGCCACCGCAGCCCGAGTAGCTCGCCCTGGCGCAGGCCGGTCATAGCGGCAGTGAGGTACAGCGCTCGGTCGACGCGTGCGAGGTCGTCCTCAAGTATCGCGTCCGACGTCGCGCGATAGAGATAGATCGCGGTTGCCGCCGAGCAGCCGAGCCGTTCTCCGACCGCCTTCCAGCCAAGGCGTTCGATGTCGCGAAACGCGCGTGCCTGCGCGGCGCGAGCGAGCGTCGCAGGCGTGTGCCGGCAGAACGGGGTCGTCGCAGCACGGAGCAGTGCGCCGAACTCGGTCTGATCGAGAAAGTGGATCTCCTGGTCGTCGTCCTCGGGCGAGGCTGGCTTGTCGACGACGCGGCACGGGTTGCGGTGGCACCAGCCCTTTGAGACCGCGAACTCGAAGATGCCGTTGAGGTGCACGTAGAGGTTACGGACCGTCTTCACCGACAGCGGCGCGAAACCTCGATCGAGGCGCTCGTCTTCGTCGAGGCAGGCATCGATGAAGTCCTCGACGTCGTCGGCCGTGATCTCATCGATCGGCTTGTCGCCGGAGTGCGGCGTGAAGTGAACGCGGATCTCCGACTCGTAGTTGGCGAGCGTGGTGTCGGGCTTGCGGCCGATACGGGCGAGCTGCTTGATTCGCCGATCGCCGGCCTCCGCGAGGGTCATCCGCTCGGTCACCGCCGGCGGCGCGGTGTCCGCGTCGATCATCAGCGCGCGCAGCCGCGCCTCGGCCTGTGTGCGAGTCAGGCCAGCGCGGGTTCCGGGCTCGCGCACCGGACCCAGCGAGCGCTTGATGATCCGGCCGCGGACGTACCACTGGCCGTACCACCGATTGCCCTTTTCGAACACGGCGCCGGTGGCGCGGGGACGACGCCGCCGCGCTCGAGCGGCTTGGGGCTTGCTCGGCTGCTCCTGGCTCACGACCGAGTCGACGGTATCGGTCGGTCCGGCGTCGGCCTGCCGCAGCAGCGAGAGCTGATCGCCGTCACGGACTGGTGCGCTCGTCACGACCGGCGGCGGGTGGAGGCTCCGCGCTCACGAGACTCGATCCACGCGTCGATTGACTCGCGTCCGCGCGGGACGCCGCCGCCGACGGGCTCGGAGAATTCAGGCATGGTTCATCTCGTCCGCGGGGCGGAGTCGAGGAAACGAAGCGTCTGACGTCGGTTTGGCGGCTGGGGCACGACGAGTCTCCTGCACTCTCGGCTGCGGACTCCCGCAGCACAAACCACGATAACGCGATTGCGTTGATTACGCTACGGTACATCGTCGAGAGGACGCTCCGTGACCGAGAACGAGCCAGACCCCGCCGACGACCCATGGCTCACCCTCGCCGAGATCGCCGAAGAGCTGAGGGTCAACCCGGCGACCGTGAGGTTGTGGATCTCGCGCGGACGGCTCAAGGCGATGCGGGCCGGACAGCGCAAGCTCCTGGTTCGACGCTCAGAGCTCGACCGGATGCTCGCCTTGACCGAGCCGTCGAGGGCCGCACCTGCGCAGCCGCGGATTCCGCAACCGCTGCGTCCGGTGTTCTCCCGCCCGCTTGCCGGGCAGGTCGCCAGGGCCAGAGCAAACATGGATCCGGCTGTCATCCGCGAGGCGATCAAGGCGATGCAGGAGGCCGAGGCCGTCTTTGACACATCGGTCCAGGCGAGCGACAACGCGCCGCCTGACCCCGGCTTCCCGCAGCGGATTCGCGCCGTTGCCGAGTCGAGCTTCCAGCGGGCCGAGGCGCTGGACCGCGCGTCGTTGATCCCGGGGTTCAGGTGGACGCCGGTGTCAGACCCCGCTCCGGTGATTCGCTCGCACGAGCTCCGACCGGGAGGCAACCGTCCCGGTCCGCAACAGAAGTGGCAGAGCTACGACATGGCCGTCGAGCGGCTCTCCATCGCCGTTCAGGGAAACGTCATCAGCCTCGTGGCCGACGAGTTCCGAGAGATCGCGTGGGTGCTCAATCAGATCGCCGACGCGCTACTCGGCGAGTCGCCGGACACGCGTGGGCGGCGGGGATGAGCGCTCAGGCCCGGTCCGCATCTCGTGGAACTGCGCGGACTCATCTGCGGACCACCGGCGACCGCCGTCCGCCCCGCCATGACTGGGATCAACGAGGCCCCCGGCGCTCTTGGTGGCAGGTCAGTGTTGGGGTAGGCGGGGCGGACGGCGGTCAGGAGACAGCATTTTGAGATGAGGGCTTGGTGATGGGCAGGCAGGTCGTTGCGGGGCCCGGGAGTTTGAGGGTGGGGCGGTTCATCGGACGGTTGGGAGTGGTGTCGGTTCCAGCGGTGAAGGCTGGGCTGGATCTCGATCAGCGGGTGGTTCGGCGGCATGTGGCAAAGCTCGAGGCGGCCGGGTGGCTGGCTCGGGCGCCGTGGAGGTGGGGTGAGGGATCCGTGGTCTGGCTGACCGGCGCCGGCGTTGAGGGCGCCGGACTCGGGGGAGTGCGAGCGGTCGAGTCGCCGCCGGCGCCGACGACGATCGCCCACGGCGTCCTGGTCGGATGGTCAGCAGCGCGAGCTGAGCACCGCAGCCGAGGGTGGAAGTCCGCGCGCGAGCTCGCGCTGGACCCCGAGCGCTGGGCCGTCCCGGCCCGATGCGAGCGTGGGTACACGCAGCAGCTGCCCGACCTCGCCGTCTGGCTCAACACGTCAAAGGCACCAGGGGCCGTGGTCGCCGAGAGCGGCGGTCGCCGCGAGGATCGCCAGAAGATGATCCTCGAAGGCTGGCGCGACGCGATCTGGGCCGGCCGCTACACCGTCGTGCGATACGACTGCGCCAGCCCATCCGTCGCCCACTGGATCACCCGCCTGGCCAAGAAGGTCGGGTTGACCAGCTCGACGTTCACCGCGGTCGTCCAGACGACCGCAGAACAGATGCCTCCCTCTCCCCCGCCGTCTCAGCCACCGAGCCGGCGGTCGACACGCCGAAGCGCTCCTCCGAACCGGTGCGAGCGAACCATGAACCGAACCGGGGCGCCACCGGCGCGGACGCAATCGCCCCCACGGCCACTGCGACAGAGCGAGGCCCGGCCGATATCCGCGGCGCAGCCCGAGACGGCCGAAGCCGCCGCAGAGCGCGAGCGGCGCTACCGCGAGCTCTTTGGCATCGACGACGAGAAGCCCCGACGTCGGTGGCGCCGCTGACCCAAGCTCTGGCAGAGCCATGCCCTTGACCAACCAACGCCAGCAACGAAGGAGGACTCGAGCCCGAGCGTCGGTGGTCAACCGCGCGATGAAGACCGCCGGCTGGCGCCGGCTCTCGCTACCGACCTCGCTCCGCTCGGTGAAGATCACGCGACGCGGCTGCAGCCGTACGTCGCCCTGACGACCGGCTCGCCGGGACAGACCGTCAGGCCTCTGCTTACCGGCCTCGGGCGATGACGTCAGGCGTGATTCGTGATGGCCGGGGCTGCCTCAAGGCGTCCGTATAGCCCCGGTTGGTGCGAAAAATCTGCGTACACCCCATGTGCGACGAGGGTCTGAGGGAGGGCCCTGATGGACACTCCGAGCGCCGACTGCTGGCGCCGGCGTCCGGTGGTGGATCGGCTATCGGACGCCGGCCAAGCGCGGTATGAGCTACTGAAGATCGATCAAATCGCCCATGCGTGGGCGGTGAGCTTGAACGCCCGTTTCGGGTGCTCACGCAAGCGCGACGCTGTAGGCAGTGCTCGACTCCTCACCGATCACGGGGCCTGGCCCGCCGCCGCCGGAACATCGCTTTAGCTGCCCCAGATGATTCCCCAATCGCCTCGGTCCCCCTGGCGTGGACCGAGTTCCCTGCCGGTCATTGCCATGTCCGCGCAGGACGTGATCGGCCAGCGCGCGAGGCCACCGCCGTGCATCCGCAGCCCGCTGCGGAGCGTGAACTGGAGCGTGAGCTTTCGTCCGGTCACGTGACCCAGGACGGGCAGCGACTTGCCGTAGTGGGTGAGGGTCCCGGTCACCTTCCCCCGATCCGTGACACGAACGCCGATCAGCCGCCCAACGAGCGACAGGTCCGGGCCAACGCGGACCGTGGTGGACGGCGGCTGGCGCTAGCCGCCGAGCCCGTAGCCCCAGTTCCGTGGCCGTGTCGCGGGCCGGTGGCGGCTTGGCTTGGCTTGTGGGCTGATCCACGCGACCTGCCGCGACCGCACCCGCTGCGACGAGCTGTCGCGTCGTTCAGTTCTGATGTCTGTGCGAGAGCGCTGCGTCAGCCGGTGACGGGGTGCGCTGCCGGCAGCCCGAGTGGGGCGTTGACGTACTCATCGAAGCGAACCGGCGTCCCGTCCCGGACCGTCCACGCGTGCGCGGCGGAATAGGCGAACTCCTCGCCCGTCGCGCGGAGCCGGCCGTGGGCGCTCACGAGCGCCACGACGATCTCGCCCCCGCTCACGAGTTCCTTGAGGTCGACCTCGAGGCTCTCCCAGTGCTCTCCGATCCCCGCAAAGAAACCGCCGATCGACTGGCGGCCGTGGAAGTCGCCCCCATGAGGCAGCGTCGCCGGCGAGTGCCACTCGATCTGTTCGTCGAGCGCCGCCAAGACTCCGGGAACGTCACCGCGACCGAACGCCTGGTACAAGCCGCTTATGAGATCAGCATCTGACTGGGACATAGCCCCTCCTCAGGGTTGGTGACCAACTCGCTACTGCCGGCTCAGTACTGCCACCAAGCCGTCTCAACACCATCTGTACGGCCACGGGTCCGTTGTGGATCACCGCAACGCGCACGCTACGCCGACCACTATAATTTGTCAATCTACTTGTCAAAATGCCTCGCGACAAACCCCCCGACGCCGACCTCGCCCGGCTGCTCCTGAACGCCACGCGCACCTTCGAGCGCGAGATGATCGCCCGACTCGCACAGGCCGGTCTCTACATGCTCGCTCCGCGCCACCTCCCAGTGCTCCGCGCGCTGGACCCAACCACCGGCACACGCGCATCCGTCATCGCCCGAGACGCCGGCGTGACACGCCAAGCGATCGCCCAGGTCGTAGCAGAGCTCGAAC
>JADGPO010000096.1 GCA_017882405.1 Solirubrobacteraceae bacterium
ACCGGGCTCTTGAAGAGGAATGCGACCAGATTCAGGATCAGGTAGGCGACGAAGAGCATGCGCAGCGAGCGTGCCCGGGGGCTGCGGCCGGTGACGTACAGCCCGGCCAGGGAGAACAGCACCACCACCACGGCGTCGGTCGAGTTGTAGGGGTAGATGCCGCCGCTCGGGAACGCCCGCTGCACCAGCACGCCGGCCAGCAGCACGATCACGACGACGGCGAGGGCCGTCCAGTGCCGGCGCGCGGCGAGGATCGGCTGGGGATGGCCGAGGAGCAGACCGGCCAGGAGCGCCAGCAGCACGGCGAACGCCAGGGGCGAGAACCCGAGCGCCCCGACCACGGCCACCGCGAACAGGAGCCGATGCCGCCGCTGCAGCGCGAGCAGTGCGAGCGCCGCGCAGGCCGCGCCGGCGGTGAACGGATAGGAGCCCGAGACGATCGAGACGAACGGCGTCGTGCACGCGAACGCGATCGCGGGACCGCGGGCCGCGCCGCTCCACTCGCGCCGGCAGACGGCGGCGAAGCTCGCGGCGAGCGCGGCGGCGGAGACGACGAGCACGGGCAGCTCGCCCGTGAGCGCGGCCAGCGGGTAGTAGAGCACGCTGTAGCTCACGAACTCGTACCGCCCCGCGTACCACAGGTTGTTCCAGAGCTGGAACCCGCCGTGGCGGTAGAGCCACGTCTGGAACAGGTGCGACGGGGCGTCCCCGGATAGCGGCACGAACGTCAGCAGCACCACCACGAGCACGGCTGCGATCGCGCCACAGGCGAGCGGCAGCAGCGCCTCTCGCCTGACCACTGGGTGGACGATTGGCACGGCGGCTGAGCATATCGTCTCGCGCAGGCGCGATACGCCGTCGGCGCTCCGTTGCCTGTTCTCGCCGGGCCGTCTGCATAGGTTCATATGAACGCCCACGACGTAACTGGCTTGGCCGGCCGCGTTGTGACGCCGATCAGTGCGGACGACCCGGGCGAGGTGATGATCGCCATCGCGGGGGGCTCGGAGACCTTCACCGCCACCAGCGCCGACGGCGCCCCCATCCCCAAGAACGCGCGCGTCGTGGTCGAGGAGCACTTCCCTCCCCGCCACGTCGTCGTCATGACCTACTAGCCGAAGGAGAGCCCCATGCTGCTCGCAGTTCCAACGATCGCGCTCATCGCGGCGGGCGTGATCGTCGCCGTGATCGCGTTCGCGGTCCTGTTTCGCAGCACCTGGCGGGTCGCCGAGCCCAACGAGGCCCTGATCGTGTCCGGCCTGGGTGCGGGCGCCGGCCCGGAGGCGGCCTTCCGGATCGTCGTCGGCAAGGGCACCGTGGTGCTTCCCGGCCTGCAGACCGTCAGGCGGCTGCCTCTGGCCATCCGCGAGGCGGCGCTCGAGATCGCGGAGTGCGTCACCTCGCAAGGGATCCCTGTGGGAGTCCAGGGCGTCGTGCTGTTCAAGGTCGGCGACGACCTGGCGTCGATCTCGAACGCCGCCCGCCGCTTCCTGGACATGACCGACGAGTCGATCAACGGCCAGGTGCACGCGGTGTTCGAGGGCCATCTGCGCTCGATCATCGGGTCGCTCACCGTCGAGGAGATGATCAACAACCGCGACCGGCTGCGCCAGGAGACGCTGGACAGCTCGGGCGACGAGATGAGCCGGCTCGGGCTGGTCGTGGACGCCCTCCAGATCCGGGAGATCGTCGATCCGACGGGCTACATCAAGAACCTGGCCGCCCCCCACGCTGCCGAGGTGACCAAGCAGGCCAGGATCGCCCAGGCGAGGGCCGACCAGGAGGCCACCCAGCGCGAGCAGGAGGCGCAGGCGCTGATGGCCGAGGCGACGAAGGCGACCCAGATCAAGCAGGCGGGCTACTACGCCGAGGTCGAGACCGAGAAGGCCAAGGCCGCCCAGGCGGGACCGCTGGCCGAGGCCCAGGCCCGCCAGCAGGTGGTCGTGCAGGAGTCCGAGGTGGCCAAGCGCGAGGCCGAGAAGCGCGAGCAGCAGCTGCAGGCCGAGGTGGTGAAGCCGGCTGACGCGCAGGCGTACGCCACGCGCAAGAACGCCGAGGCCGACCGCGACGCCTCGATCGCCAAGGCGGAGGGCGACGCCCGCCGGGTCGAGCTCGAGGGCAAGGCCAACGCCAACGCCACCAGGGTGATCGGCGAGGCCGACGGGGCCGCCATCGAGGCCCGGGGTCTGGCCAAGGCCAAGGCGATCCAGGCTGCCTCGGAGGCGCTGGCCGAGAACCAGGAGGCGGTGATCGCCCAGCAGCTCGCCGAGCGGATGCCCGAGCTGGTGGCCGCGGCGGCCAAGTCGTTCGAGCACGTCGACAACCTGAACGTGCTGAACGGCGCGCAGGGCATGGCCGAGATCCTGACGCAGCTGATGGCCCAGGGTGCCGTCGGGATGCAGGTGGTCGGGCAGATGCTCGACGGCGTGCGCGACGCCACCGCCAACGGGCGGGCCAAGACGGCGGCGATGGCACCGGTGGCCGTGCCGGTCGTGCCGAACGGGGCCCTGGCCGAACCGGCACCGCCGGCCGATCCGCCCGCCTCCGAGCCCGAGGCGGACACCAAGCCGACCGGGTAGGCGGCCGCAGCGGTATCCTCCCGGACGCGGGGCGTTAGCTCAGCTGGGAGAGCACCAGCTTTGCAAGCTGGGGGTCACCGGTTCGATCCCGGTACGCTCCACCTCTCGCAGACCCTCTCCAGGAGCCAGATTCCACGTGGATCGGGTGAGGGCCACTCAGCGAGGAGATCATCGCTGGGGCC
>JADGPO010000015.1 GCA_017882405.1 Solirubrobacteraceae bacterium
CGGGGAGGCGGTCGACATCACGGCCAGGATCTGCGGCTCTGCCCAGGTGATGACGGTCGTCGGCGGCCGCGAGGTCCATCCGATCAACGTGGGCGTCGGCGGCGTCTACCGCGTGCCCACCTGGAGCGGGCTGCGGATGCTGGTGGATCCGCTCGAGCGCGCGCGGGAGATCGCGCTGGAGACGGTGCGCTGGACGGCGGGGCTGTCGTTCCCCGACGTCGTTCGCGACACCGGGCTGGTGGCGCTCAGCGACCCCGGCGGCTGCCCCATCGACCCGGCCGGATCGTCTCCGATCGCGGACTCGACATCGATCCGTCGGGCTTCGACGAGCACATCGTCGAGGAGCACGTCGAGCAACGCGCTGCACGCCCGGATCCGCGACCGCGGTCCCCACCTGACCGGACCGCTCGCGCGCTACAACCTCGGCGGCGACCGGCTGCGCCCGCCGGCGCCCGCCGGCGCCCGCCGGCGCTCGACGCGGCCAGTTCGGCGGGACTCGGGCCGCAGTGCACGAACCCGTTCCAGAGCATCGTCGTGCGCTCCGTCGAACTGGTCCAGGCCTGCGATGACGCGCCGGCATCGATCGCCGACTGCGAGCCGCCCGATCGTCCCGCCGTCCCGGTCACCCGGCGCCGCGCCGTCGGCGGCGGCGTCCCGGGGCCCCGGCCGGTAAGCGCACCACATTTCGGTGGTGCTTATCTGCCCAAATCAGGGTCTCACCGAGCCTCCTTGTCCACCTAAGCATGTATGTCGTGCTTATCTGCCCAAGGACGCTTTCAGCGCGGGTGATTTGGAGACATAAGCAGGTCGGGAATCCGGTGTGTCAACGCGCGCCCCCCCATCCGTCGGGCCTCCGCGCGCGATCCCAGCCTCACCCCCTCCCTGGCCGCCGTTCAACGCGCCGAGGCGCCGGCCGCCACGACAGGCAACCCGCGAACAACCGCGGGCCCGCACAAGCCCCTACGCCCCCAGCAGATCCCGCCGGCGAAACACCTCGACCGCCGCCACGGCCGCCACGACCCCGAGCCCGAGCATCACCGCCGCCGCGCCGCCCCGGAACGCCTGCACCGGCACCAGGCCGACATGGGCGAAGGGCGTCAGGTCGACGAGCCACTTCGGCGCTCCGAGCAGGGACCCGAACAGCTGCCACAGGAACGCGACCGTGACGAGGCCGTAGGCGATGCCGGCGCTGGCCCGCGGGACGAGCGCGTAGGCCAGCGCCGCGATGCCGAGGAACAGCAGCGCGACCGGAAGGCAGTTGGCCCCCGCCTCGAGCATCTTCGGCACCGACAGGCTGACGCCGGCGGAGACCGCGCCCGCCCAGGCCAGCAGCCCGGAGGCGAGCGACAGGACGACGGCGGCGCCCGCCGCCAGCAGCAGCCGTCCGCCCAGCCAGCGGCGGCGGCCGGCCGGCTGCGCGAACAGCGTCTCGAGCCGCTCGTCGGCTTCCTCGTGCCGGGCGGCGCCGATCTGAGCGCAGGCGAACAGGCTGACGGCGAGGATGAAGAAGATGAACACGAACGCGAGATAGCCGGTGGGGGTCAGGATCGAGCCGGAGCCGAGCTTCTGGATCTCCTTCTCCAGGCCCTTGGAGATGCCGGCCGAGGAGACGCTCTTGGCGATCACGCCGATGATGAACGCGAACGCGCCGATGCTGAGGAGCCACACGATCAGGCTGGCGCGCTCGCTGCGCAGGGCCTGAGCGGTCGGGGATGAGAGCAGCCGGAAGTTCGGATCCGCCGTGTCGCGTGCGGGGAGCAAGCCAGTGCCGATGTCGCGGCCCACGGCGATCCGCTCCGCGGCCACGAGCAGCAGCACGGTGGCGGCGACGGGCAGCAGCAGGACGGCGGGATGAGCGCCGGTCAGCGGCCGCAGCTCCTCCGCCCAGCCGAGTGGCGTCGCCCATCGCAGCCACCCGACGCCGGTTGAGGTGTCGGCGATCACCCGCAGCAGGAACGACAGCGCGACCACGGCGCCGCCCAGCTCCAGGGCGACTCGACGGGTGGGCGCGAGCTGGCTGGCGACGGCGCCAGCGCCGACGAACACCGGCACCACGGACGCGGTCGCCAGCGCGAGGTAGGCGGAGCCCCCCGCCGGCAGACCGGCGAGCACCGAGCCGGCGAAGTCGGCCAGCCACAGGATCACGACGCCCGCCGCGATCGCCGCCAGCGCCGCCAGGTAGACGCTGCGGCGGCCGATGACCGCAGCGAGCACGAGCTCCATCCGGCCCGTGTCCTCCTCTGTCCGCAGCGCGCGCACCGCGGCCAGCAGCCCCCAGACGGCAGCGAAGATGGCCAGCGTGCCCCCGACGCGCCAGGCGCTGTAGCCGCCGACGGTGAGCAGGTCGAAGGGCTCGCCGTAGAACAGGCGGATCGCCTTGTTGTCGGCGAAGCTGTGGGCGAACGCGAGCCGGCTGGCCAGTGTCGGGTAGGCGTGGCGGTAGCTGACGGGCTGGATGTAGGCGATCGCCGCGAACAGGTAGGCGAACGAGATCGTGCGGATCCGGGCGTCGCGGAACGCCCGCCGAGCGACCGCCCGCGCGGGCCCCAGGCCGACGCCGGTGCGGGAGCCCGAAGCGCGGGGCGCCGAGGCGACGCCGCTAGCCGTCGACATGGCCATCGGAGCCGTCGTAGTGGTGCAGGAAGATCTCCTCGAGCGACGGCTCGCGACTGGTCAGCGTGGCGACGGGATGCTCGGCCAGCGCCGCGATCAGTGGGCCGATACTGCCGGTGACCTCGAACCGGAGCGCGTTCGCGCCGGCGCGCGTGGCGGCCACGCCCGGCAGACGCGGCAGCTCCGGCGCGGGGCCCTCGAACGTGACCTCCACGGTCTGGGCGCTGAGGTGCCGGAGCTGCTCGAGCGTCCCCTCATCGACGAGCTTCCCCCGCCTCAGGATCCCGACCCGATCGCACACGGCCTCGACCTCGCTGAGGATGTGCGAGGACAGGAACACCGCCTGCCCGCGTTGTTTGGCCTCCTCGATGCAGGCGCGGAAGGTCATCTCCATCAGCGGATCGAGCCCGCTCGTGGGCTCGTCGAGCAGCAGCAGGTCCGCGCGGGCGGCTAGGGCCGCGATCAGCTGCACCTTCTGCCGGTTGCCCTTCGACAGGGCCCGGATCTTCTTGCGCGTATCGAGCTGGAAGCGCTCCACGAGCTGGTCGCGATAGGCGACGTCGGTACCGCCGCGCAGCTGGGCGAGGAACTCGAACGTCTCCGCGCTCGTCATCGCGGGCCACAGGAACGGCTCTCCCGACACATAGGCCACGCCACGATGGGCGGCAACCGGGTCGCGCCAGGCATCGACCGAGAACAGCTCCGCGCGCCCCGCCGTCGGGCGGTGCAGTCCCAGCAGCAGCCGGATCGTGGTCGTCTTGCCGGCGCCGTTGGGACCCAGGTAGCCATACACCTCGCCGGCCGCCACGCTCAGGTCGAGGCCGTCGAGCGCGACGGTGTCGCCGTAGCGCTTCGTCAGACCCTCGGTCGTGATCGCACGTGCCCCGATGCCGCTCACATTAGCCCAGACGAAGGCATCTCTGGCACGGCAAGTATCGCTTTCCGAGGCGCCAAGTATCGCTTGGTACATAGACGCCCAAACCACGGTCAGGGGGTGGGTAGTTGGCCACAGTTCGTGGTCGGCAAACGGCCGATGCCGGGTAACAGCCCGTATTCGAAGATCTTTCTCATGACCACTCTCGACCTCGCTCGGACCCAGTTCGGGGTCACGACACTCTTCCACTTCATCTTCGTGCCGATGTCGATCGGCCTGGCGGTCTTCGTCGCCCTGTGCCAGACCTTGCACTACCGGACGGGGCGCGAGGTCTACCTCCGCATGACCCGCTTCTGGGGCAAGTTCCTGCTCATCTCGATGGCCA
>JADGPO010000097.1 GCA_017882405.1 Solirubrobacteraceae bacterium
CGACCACCTGTTCTGCCTGATCACGATGAACCATCACCCGCTGCACCTGAACGACGTGTACGCGCGCAAGTCCCAGCAGGGGCGCAACGTGGTGGTGGGCCCGCTGGTGTACTCGCTGGCGCTGGGCATGAGCGTCTCCGACGTGAGCGGCAAGGCGATCGCCAACCTGGCCACCGAGGAGCTCAGCCATCCGGCCCCCGTGTTCCACGGCGACACTCTGTTTGTCGAGTCTGAAGTCCTAGAAGTCAAGGAGTCGCGCTCCAAGCCCGATCGCGGCACCGTCCGGGTCCACACCCGCGTGCTCAACCAGGACGGCGTACTGGTGGCCGAGTTCAAGCGCCTGGTGCTGGTGCCCCGCAAGCACCCCGGCGAGGCCGCCTGAGCTCGCCGGCTGAGAGCGCTAACAAATCCCGGGTGGCGGTTTGTTAGCGTTTTGTGCGCTCCCCGGGTAGGCTTTCCGAACCTTTTCCTTCCCCCAAGGAGTGCCCAATTACCATGGCAAATACCGTCCCGAAGCACCAAGCGACCACCGAGCACCTCGGCCTTCGGGCGTGGGTGGAGGAAGTCGCGGCGCTGACCCAGCCCGACGACATCTATTGGTGTGACGGATCGGCGGAGGAGTACGACCAGCTGGCGCAGGCGCTGATCGATGCCGGGACGTTCGAGCGTCTGTCGGACGCCAAGCGGCCCAACTCCTACCTTGCCCTGTCGGACCCCGCCGACGTGGCGCGCGTGGAGGACCGGACGTTCATCTGCTCACAGGACGAAGCCGATGCCGGCCCCAACAACAACTGGCACGACCCGAGCGAGATGCGCTCGTTGCTGGATGGTCTGTTCAAGGGCTCGATGCGCGGGCGCACGATGTACGTGGTGCCATTCTCGATGGGCCCCCTGGGCTCGCCGATCTCCTACATCGGCGTGCAGCTGACCGACTCGGCCTACGTGGCCGTCTCGATGCGCGTCATGACCCGCATGGGTCAGGCGGCGCTCGACGTGCTGGGCGCCGACGGCGACTACGTGCCCTGCGTGCACTCCGTGGGGATGGCGCTGGAGGACGGGGCGACCGACGTGCCGTGGCCCTGCAACGGCGACAACAAGTACATCGTGCATTACCCGGAGACGCGAGAGATCTGGTCGTTCGGCTCTGGCTATGGCGGCAACGCGCTGCTGGGCAAGAAGTGCTTCGCGCTGCGGATCGCCTCGATCATGGCCCGCGACGAGGGCTGGCTCGCCGAGCACATGCTGATCCTCAAGGTGACCTCGCCCCAGGGTGATGTCAAGTACATCGCCGGCGCGTTCCCCAGCGCTTGCGGGAAGACCAACTTGGCGATGGTCATCCCCACCCTGCCCGACTGGAAGGTGGAGACGATCGGCGACGACATCGCGTGGATGAAGTTCGGCGAGGACGGTCAGCTGCGTGCGGTCAATCCGGAGTCGGGCTTCTTCGGCGTGGCTCCCGGAACCGGCGCGCGCACCAACCCGAATGCGATCGACATGATCGGCCGCGACACGGTGTTCACCAACTGCGCCAAGACCGACGACGGCGACATCTGGTGGGAGGGCATGACCGGCGAGCCGCCGGCGCACGCGATCGACTGGCGGGGCAACGACTGGACGCCGGACTCAGAGACTCCGGCAGCCCATCCCAACGCCCGCTTCACCGTGCCCGCCGCCCAGTGTCCGTCGATGGCCGAGGAGTGGGAGGACCCCAAGGGCGTGCCGATCTCGGCAATCATGTTCGGCGGTCGCCGAGCCACCGTCGTGCCGCTGGTGCACGAGGCTCGCGACTGGGAGCACGGCACCTTCATCGGCTCGATCATGTCCTCCGAGACGACCGTCGCGCAGGCCGGCGAGGTCGGCAAGCTGCGCTTCGATCCGATGGCGATGCTGCCCTTCTGCGGCTACCACATGGGCGACTACTTCCGCCATTGGCTGAAGGTGGCCGCAGCTGAGAACGCCAAGATGCCACGGATCTTCTACGTCAACTGGTTCCGCAAGGACGAGAACGGCAAGTTCATGTGGCCGGGCTTCGGGGAGAACTCCCGCGTCCTGGTGTGGATCTTCCAGCGGCTGACCGGCGAGGCGAAGGCGCAGGAGACCGCGATCGGGCTGGTGCCGCCCAACGGCGAGGGCGGGATCGACACCGAGGGGCTGGACGTCTCGCCCGAGACCATGGCCAAGCTCCTGGAGGTCGAGACCGACGGCTGGCTGGCCCAGCTGCCCCAGATGAAGCAGCACCTGGACGCCTTCGGCGACAAGCTGCCGGCCGAGCTCAGCGAGCAGCTGACGGCGCTGGAGCAGCGGCTGAACGCCTGACCGGGCTCTTATGAACCGATAGTCCGCGGCGCGTACGCTGACGGGATGTCGCTTGGCTTCATCCCGTCAGACGCAGCCGTGCTGATCGTCCAGGCCGGCGTGGTGGCGGCGCCGCGGCGCCCGCCGCGCCCGGCGTGGATCACCCGGCTGTCGGGCCCGGTGTGGGCGATCATCCCGATCGCCTCGATCGTGGGCGTGATCTTCGCGATCCGCTACGCGTCCAGCACGGCCACCGGGCTGACCTGGCTGGCCCTGGTGGCGGTGCCGCTCTTGGCCGCGCTCGCGCTCGGCTGGGCCGGGCACGGCGCTCGCTGGTGGCTGGCGGCGGGATTCGTTCCGCTGTTCCTGCTCGCCTGGCTGGATCGCACGACGCTCGTCGGCCAGGGCGCCGGGACGCTGCTGTGCGCGCTGAGCTGCGTGAGCCTGGGATGGCTGCTGGCGGCGGTCACCCCGCCGAAGTGGCTGAAGCTGGGAATCCTGGCGATGGCCGCCGCCGACACGTGGCTGGTGCTCTCAGACCTGCTGCAGACCCCCAACGACACGCTCGTGTCGGCCGCTCCGGCACCGGGGAGCGGGCTGCCGCAACTGCAGTCCGAGTCGTTCGGGAGCATCTCGCTGGGCTATGGCGACCTGTTCGTGGCCGGCCTGCTGGGGGCGGTGCTGGCACGGGAAGGGCGGGGTGGGCGGGGTGGGCGGGGGCAGGTTGCGATGGCGCTGCTCACCCTGTTTCTGGCCGGACTGTTCGACCTGCTGTTCTTCGTGCTGCAAGAGCTGCCGGCGACCGTTCCGGTGGCGGCGGCGCTGATCGTGGGAGAGGCGTATGTGTGGCGGCGGGCGCGGCGCGCGCGCGGCGGCGGCGGGGCGGACGCTCAGTGCTGGTCGTCGCCGGTGGACGCCGGCGGGCGCGATTCCTCGGCGAGCGACGTGATCGCCAGCTTTCCGCGGGCGGCCTCCTCCAGCACCTCGGTGGCCTCCTCGGCCGACCTGGAGTAGAGCTCGACCAGCAGATGCACGACGATCCGGTCCTCGTCGTGCTTGTGAAAGCGGACGTGGGTGAAGAACTCCCGCGTCCCGTGATCGCCGAACGCGGCGTAGGAGAGCGCGTCAGAGGCCTCGGGGCCTGAGCACGTCTCGACGTCGTCGGCATCCACGCTGACCGTGCACGAGGCGACCCACGGGGTGCCGGCGATCATCCGCTCCCAGCGGTCCTCGATCGGCTCCACGCGGCCGTTGTGAAAGCCGAGATGGGGCTGGTCGTGCATGCACTCCAGGCACTGGACGACCGCCTCCTGCATCTCGTCGACCACCTCGCCGCGCTCGCCGGACTCGGGGTCGATGCGATGGATCCCCTCGTAGTGCACCTGCACCTCGAGGTTCTGTGACCAGCAGCGGTAGCAGCGCAACCAGCTGCGGACCTCGATTGATCCCTCCATCGCGAAGATTCTATGACGGACTCCAGGGACCTCGTGCCGGGGCCCGGATCAGCCGAAGGTGAAGTCGTAGGCGCTGACCCCCGGCGGGACCAAAAGCTTGATCGTGGCCGTCTCGTCGGTGGGCGCCGAGACCAGCGAGTACAGGCGCTGGCCGCGGACCGTGACCCGCCCGCCGGGGCGCACGTCGGTGCCCGCGTATTCGGCGGTGATCGGCTTTCCGTCGAGCAGCACCCTGACGGTGCGCGGCGTGTTGTGAGCCGAGGTCAGGACCAGGTACACGTCGGCGGCCTGGAAGCGGCCGATGACGTAGGCGCCGGAGGAGAGGGGGGTGGAGGACTCGGAGCTGACCTTCCAGGTCCCGTGCAGCCCGAACTGATTGACCGGCGGGTCGGTCACGCCGGGATAGAAGCTGGTCCCGGTGTGCAGCGGCTGGGCGAAGCCCTGGGAGCGCTGGGAGTCCAGGTAGGTCTCGGGCGTCGCCAGGCCCTTGGAGGGCAGCGTCGCGTGCGCGGTCATCGGGGCGGGCAGGTGACGCGCTCCCGCCTCGTAGAGCAGCTCGCGCACGGCGGCCTCGTCCTCCCGGTAGCTGCCCTCTCCGAACTGCGTGTGGCGCACCTGCCCGTGAGCGTCGACCAGGTACTCGGCCGGCCAGTACTCGTTCTGATAGGCGTTCCAGGTCCCGTAGCGGTTGTCCTGGACGACCGGATAGCGCAGGCCGTCGGCGCTGATCGCCTGGGCGACGTTGCCCGCGTCCTGCTCGAACGTGAACTCGGGCGTCTCGACGCCGACGATGTCCAGCCCGTAGCGGTGATAGGTGGCGTACAGGCCCTTGAGGAACGGCAGCGTGCGGATGCAGTTGACGCAGGTGTAGGTCCAGAAGTCGACCAGCACCACGTGACCGCGCATCGCGCCGAGGGTCAACGGCCGGCCGCCGGGCGTGTTGAACCAGCGCTGGGTCTTGGTGAACTCGGGTGCGGGCCCCAACCTCGCCAGCGACGGCGTCTTGACGCCCGGGATCGCGGCGCCCTCGTGGGAGATCGGATCCCGCCCACCCGTGACCGATGCCTGTCGGTCCTGGCGCTGGGCGAAGCGCGACGCGGGCCGCAGCGACGCCAGGCGGCTCTGGACGGCGTGGGAGTTCTCCAGCGCTCGCGTCGGATCGACGAGGAAGCCCGGCAGGCTGGTGCTGCGCGCCAGTGCGTCCTCGAAGCGCACGTCCAGGTTGGTGGCCATCACCACCGCGGTCACCAGCAGCACCACGCCCAGCGTGCGCTCCACCACGTGCCCCCGCGCCGAGCGACGGACCCGCGCCAGCACCGCCCGGCCGCCGAGCCCGTAGAGCAGCAGGACGGCGCTCAGGCCCACCGCATAGGCCAGTGCGACGGCCACCACCCGCGCCGAGGCGCCCCCCGAGGCGCTCACCGAGGTGACCGCGGCCAGGATCGGGCCCGCGCAGGGCGCGCACACGAAGCCGAGCGCGCCGCCGACGCCGAGACCCGACCAGAAGCCCGTGCCGCGGGTGCGCGGTCCGAAGCGCGCCAGCCGCGACAGCGGCGCCTGCACGCGCTCGGCCACTCCGGGGAGCAGCAGCACCAGCCCAAAGGCCACCAGCACCACGATCGCCAGCGTGCGGGCCGCGCCGCCGGCCAGACCGACGCCGTTGACCAGCTGCGCGAGGGCGACGATCGCGATCGTGAACGTCACCGCCAGGCCGAGCACGATGCCGAGCGGCCGGCGGCGGCCTCCGGCGGCGCTGGCCGAGAGGAGCGCGGGCAGCACCGGCAGCACGCACGGCGTGATCGCCGTGCCCGCGCCCGCGACCAGCGCGAACACCATCAGCAGAAGCATCTATCCGCCTGATGATGGCGGGAAAAGATTGCGGTGCGATGAACGCTGCGGAAACTAGATGCTTGGAGACCCCGGGTCAGCCGCCGATGGCCGACATGCTGCGCGCCGGCTGGATGAAGCCCTTCTCGCCGACGTGGTGCTTGAGCTCCTTGCGCCACACGGCCGCGCGGATGATCTCCTCGAGCACGTCGTCGTCGACGCCCTCGCGGATCGGCCCGCGCAGATCGGTCTCGTTGAGCGAGAACAGGCACGTGCGCAGCCGCCCATCGGAGGTCAGCCGCACGCGATTGCAGTCCGCGCAGAACGGCTCGGACACCGGGTTGATGAAGCCGATCCGGCCGTGGCCGTCGGCGAAGCGGTACACGCGGGCCGTCGCTGAGGGCTCGCGCGGCTCGGGCTCCAGCGGATAGACGGCCTCGATCTCGGCGCGGATCTCCTCGCCGGTGAGGACCTTGGCGGCGCTCCACTCGCGGTCGGCGTCCAGCGGCATGAACTCGATGAATCGCACCGCATACGGCGTCTCGCGGGCCAGCCGGGCGAACGGCAGGATCTCCTCCTCGGTGAACCCGCGGATCGCCACCGCGTTGATCTTGATCGGGTGCGCCTCGGGGAACGCCGCCAGCGCCTCCAGGCCCTGCAGCACCTGGTCCAGCGCGTCGCGGCGCGTCATCTCGTAGAAGCGGTCGCGCTGCAGCGAGTCGACCGACACGTTGAAGCGGTCGATCCCGGCGCGCACCAGGCGCTCGGCATCGCGTCCCAGCAGGAAGCCGTTGGTGGTGACGCTCAGGTCGTGCACGTCGTCAATCGCGGCGAGCATGCCGGCCAGAACCGGGAAGTCACGGCGCACGAGCGGCTCGCCGCCGGTCAGACGCACGTCGCCGACGCCCATCGAGGCGAACAGGCCGACCAGCCGGCTGATCTCCTCGAAGGTCAGGATCTCGGCCCGCTCCAGCCATGGCAGACCCTCGGCGGGCATGCAGTACTGGCAGCGGAAATTGCAGCGGTCGGTGACGGAGACCCGCAGATCGCCGATCTGGCGACCGTGTCCGTCCATCAATGGCTCGCGTCCCATGCCCCCACAGGCTACCCAGGCTGCGGGGTCTGTCTCACCGAGTGTCTGACACCTACGCACTGCCTAGGCGTTGAGCAACCCGAACGCGACCATGTCCTGGCGCTCGTAGGTCCCCAGCATGTAGGAGCGCAGCACGGCCTCGCGCATGAAGCCCGCCCGCTGCGCCACCGTCTGCGATGCCCGGTTGCCGGTCGCGGCCAGCAGGTCGATGCGCTCCAGGCCAAGCTGGGCAAAGCCCCAGTCGCAGATCAGCTGCACGGCCCGCGTCGCGTGACCCAGGCCCCGTGCGTCGGCGGCCAGCCAGTAGCCGACCTCGCCCCGCAGGTGCTCCCAGGCAAAGCGCATCAGCGAGATCGAGCCGAGCAGATCTCCTCCTTCGGCGGCAACGATCGCAAACGGCGCGCTCAGCCCCCCGTACGTCGCGTCGTAGCGCGCCAGCAGGTAAGCGCGGGCATCGGCCTCGCCGTAGGGGGTGGGCACGCGCGTCCAGCGCACGATCTCCGGGTCCTGGCAGGCGGCCACCAGCTCATCGACGTCCGAGTCGCGCCAGGGCCGCAGCGCCGTGGCGCCTTGCACCAGCGGATCGCCCGGGAGGACGATCCGCCGGGCCGCGCCGTGCCGCCGCCGCCTCACCGGCTCACCCCGGCGCGCTGCTCGAGCAGCTCGATCAGCGTGGCCACGTCGGCGGCCCGAGCTGCCTGCAGGGACTGCAGCCAGCGCTCGGCCTCGCGGCGGCCGCCCAGCGCCCGCAGGCCGCGGTCGCCGTGCTCGGCGGCGAAGTCCGCGAGCGCATGCGCCCGGCGGCTGCGCGTCCGGCGCCCGGTCAGGTCCAGCCGCGACTGATGGGCATCGAGCGCGTCCACCAGCTCCTCGATCCCCGACGGCGGCGGCACCGAGGAGACGGCCAGCACCGGCGTGTCGCTCGCCCCCAGCGATCTCAGCGCCGCGCGCACATCGGACAGCGCCCGGGTGGCCACCTGCCCGAGGTCGGACTTGGTGACCACCAGCACGTCGGGGACCTCCATGATCCCCGACTTCAGGAACTGCAGCACGTCTCCCGAGCCCGGCTGCACGACCACGGCGACCGCGTCGGCCACGTCGGCCACCTCGGTCTCGGACTGGCCGACGCCGACGGTCTCGATCACCACCACGTCAAACGCGCACACCAGCGCCGAGACCGCCGCCCGCGTCGCCGGCGCCAGGCCGCCCAGCCGGTCGCCCGCCGCCGTCGAGCGGATGAACACCCGCTCGTCGGCCGGATCGCGCTCGATCCGCGCCCGGTCGCCCAGCAGAGAGCCACCCGAGCGGCGCGAGCTGGGGTCCACGGCCAGCACGGCCACCGATCGCTCCCGGGCCCGCCAGGCGGCCACCATCCGGGAGAGCAAGGAGGACTTGCCGACTCCCGGCGGTCCGGTCACGCCCACGATCTGTCCCGGCGCCTCCCCGGCGAGAGCCGCCGGAGCGACGGCCTGCAGCAGCTCAGCCGTCTGCGCGCGATCCGTCGCCGTGCGGCTCTCCACGAGGTTGAGCACGGCCGGCGCGGCGCTCAGGTCGCGCTCGCGCAGCCGTTCGCCCAGCTCGCGCCCGGTCAAGCCCCGGCGACGGATTGCACCCCGTGGCGCTCGCCCACGAGGGCCACGATGTCGGACATCATCCGGTTGAGGTCCCAGTCCTTGGGGGTGTAGACGGCCGCCACGCCCGCCTCGCGAAGTACGGCGGCGTCGGCCTCGGGGATGATCCCGCCCACGACCACCGGGACGTCGGACGCGCCGGCGTCGGCCAGTGCCTGCAGCACCAGGGGGATCAGCTGCGCGTGCGAGCCGCTGAGGATCGAGAGCCCGATCACGTGCACGCCCTCCTGCGCCGCCGAGCTGGCGATCTGGGCGGGGGTCAGGCGGATGCCCTCGTAGACCACGTCCATGCCGGCGTCGCGGGCGCGTACGGCGATCTGCTCGGCGCCGTTGGAGTGGCCGTCGAGGCCGGGCTTGCCGACGAGGAACTTCAGCCGGCGGCCCAGCGCCTCCGATACGCGCTCCACCTCGTCGCGCAGCTGCTCGAGGTCCTCGCCCGAGACGGCGGCGGCCTCGCCCACGCCGGTGGGGCCGCGGTACTCGCCGAACACCTCGCGCAGCGTCTGCGCCCACTCGCCGGTGGTCACCCCGGCGCGGGCGGCGGCGATCGTGGCCGGCATGATGTTCTGCGAGTCGTCGCGGGCGACCGCAGCGAGTTTTTCTAGAGCTTGGTTTGCCGCATCGTCGTCCCGCTCGCTGCGCCATCGCAAGACCGCTGCCTGTTGCTCGGCCTCCACCTCCGGATCGACGACCATGATCCCGCCGTCGGCATCGGCGGTCAGCGGCGAGGGCTCGGTGCTCGTGAAGCGGTTCATGCCGACGACCGTCATGTCGCCGGACTCGATCCGCCGCCAGCGCTCGCGATGGGACTCCACCAGCGCCGACTTCATGTAGTCCACGGCCTCCACGGCGCCGCCCAGCTCGGCCACGCGGGCCATCTCGGCGCGCGACCCGTCGACCAGCTCGGCGACCAGTCCCTCCATCACCTTGGAGCCCTCGAAGATGTCTGGGTACTCGAGTAGGTCGGTCTCGTAGGCCAGCACCTGCTGCAGGCGCAGCGACCACTGCTGGTCCCAGGGGCGGGGCAGGCCGAGCGCCTCGTTCCAGGCGGGCAGCTGCAGCGCGCGGGCGCGGGCGCTGCGGCCCAGCGTGACCGCCAGCGCCTCGAGCGCGATCCGGTAGACGTTGTTCTCCGGCTGGGCCTCGGTGAGGCCGAGCGAGTTGACCTGCACGCCGTAGCGGAAGCGGCGGTGACGGTCGTCCTGCACGCCGTAGCGGTCGCGGCCGAGCTCGTCCCACAGCTGGGACATGGCGCGCAGCTTGGCGTGCTCCTCGATGAAGCGCACGCCGGCGTTGACGAAGAAGGAGATCCGCCCGAACACGCTGCCCATCAGCTCATCGGGTACCCGCAGGCGTACGGCGTCCAGGACGGCGATCGCGTTGCTCATCGCGTAGGCGATCTCCTGCACGGGCGTGGCGCCGGCCTCCTGCAGGTGATACGAGCAGATGTTGATCGGGTTCCACTTGGGCACCTGCTCCACGGTGTAGGCGATCGTGTCGGCGATCAGGCGCATGCTCGGGCCCGGCGGGAAGGCGTAGGTGCCGCGGCTCAGGTACTCCTTGAGGATGTCGTTCTGGGTGGTGCCCTGGAGCTCTGACTGGGCGACGCCCTGCTCGTCGGCGGCCACGATGTAGAGCGCCAGGAGCCAGGCGGCGGTGGCGTTGATCGTCATCGAGGTGTTCATCTGGTCCAGCGGGATGCCGGCCAGCAGCGTGCGCATGTCCCCCTCGTGGGCGATCGACACGCCGACCTTGCCGACTTCGCCCTTGGCGAGGATGTCATCGGGGTCATAGCCCGTCTGCGTGGGCAGGTCGAAGGCCACCGACAGACCGGTCTGACCCTTCTCCAGATTGCGCCGGTAGAGCTCGTTGGAACGCTGGGCGTCGGAGTGTCCGGCGTAGGTGCGCATCATCCACGGCTTGTCGCGCTCCGGAAGGCGCGCGGGTATGGTGTCAGACATCGCGGGACATTGTATGGATCGATCCCCGCCGGGGCGGGGGGGGATCGATCAACTACCTCGACCGGGTTACCTGCCACAATCACCAGACGCTCTTCTATGCCTGATCAGAGTTCCGCCGCCACCGAGCACGCGATCCTCCAGGAGATCACCACGCCGCTGGAGACTTTGCCCGATGACCCGCTAGCGGTCATCGACGCCGACTTCCCCGTTTCGTTGCGCGGCTATGACCGCATGGCCGTAGACGAATACGTGCGGCACACGCGTCAGCTGGTCGCCGAGCTGCAGGCCACCCGATCCCCCGAGGCGGCGGTGCGCCGCGCGCTGGAGCGCGTCGGCGAGCAGATCTCAGGCGTCCTGCAGCGCGCGCACGACACCGCCGAGCAGATCACCGCCCAGTCGCGCCGGGAGGCGGAGGACCGCCTGCAGCAGGCGCGCCTCGAGGCCAACCAGATCGCCGAGGCCGCCGAGCAGCGCGTCAAGGAGCTCGATGCCGACACCGATCGGATCTGGCTCGAGCGCCAGCGGATCGTGGCCGATGCGGAGGATCTGGCGGGGCAGCTGCTGGCGCTGGCCAAGGTGGCCGCCGACCGCTTCCCCACCGACGAGGAGGACGACGAGCCCGAGAGCGCGATCGCGCCCCCTTACGACGACGCCGCCCTGGTCGCCGGCACGCCCGTCGAGGCCGGCGCGCCTGAGGTGGAGGGCGAGGTCGAAGCCGAGTACGGCTTCGAGCCCGAGCCCGAGCCCGAGCCCGAGGGCGAGCCCGACCATGACGACATCGAGCGCACGGTCGCCTTCTCCCCGCTGCCCCTGTCCGAGGACGAGACGGCGGTGATGCGCGACACGGACGAGCCCACGCAACCGGTCGACGAGCCGCCCGAGGGCCAGGCCGATCCCCCGCGGGCACGGCAGGACCGACTGACCGACGACGAGTCGACCCGCGTCATCCGTCCCGCATCGCAGGCCGCCAACCGTCGGCTCGGCGGCCAGTAGCCCCAGCCCACCTGACGTCGTGCGCGTGATCGACCTCATGCACCTCGGCAACGCACGCGTGATCGGCTGCTGGCAGGTCGACGACGTGCTGGTCGACCCGGGGCCCAGCTCGTGCCTGGAGACGCTGTTGGAGGCGCTGGGCGACGAGCGGCCCCGAGCGGTGCTGCTCACTCACATCCACCTCGACCACGCCGGGGCGACCGGGACGCTGGTGCAGCGCTGGCCCGATCTGCGCGTCTACGTGCACGAGCGCGGCGCGCGCCACCTCGTCGACCCATCGCGGCTGTACTCGAGCGCGCAGCGCCTGTACGGCGACGACATGGAGCGCCTGTGGGGCGAGATGCTGCCCGTCCCCGAGGAGAACCTCGAGATCCTGGAGGGCGGCGAGCGCTTACTTGACGGGCGCTTCGAGGTCGCCTACACGCCGGGCCACGCTTCGCACCACGTCTCCTACCTGCACGAAGGCACCGCGTTCGTGGGCGATGTCGCCGGCGTGCGCATCACCCCGGACTCGATCACGATCCCACCCACGCCCCCGCCCGACGTCGACGTCGAGCTGTGGCACGAGTCGATCGCCCGGGTTCGCGCGTGGGACCCCGACCGACTGGCCGTGACCCACTTCGACGCCTATGGCGACGTCGACGAGCAGCTGACCGAGCTCGGCGCGCGCCTCGACGAGTGGTCCCGGCTGGCCCGCTCGGGCGACCGCGACGCGTTCATCGCCGCCGTGCAGGGCGAGATCCTGCGCGACGGCAGCCCCCAGCAGGCCGCCAGCTATCAGCAGGCGGCACCGGTTGAGCAGCTGTACGCCGGTTACGAGCGCTACTGGAGCAAGCGGGTCCCGCAGAATTAGCCTCGGATCGGGGCCGCTGCCTCGCTATGCTGGCGGGCAGTGTCCGTGACGGTCGAGCTTCCCCGCACGCGTTTCCCAGGCGGTGGTCTCGGAGGACCGTGGAAGGTCGTCGTGCTCAACGACGATCACAACACCTTCGACCACGTCGCCGAGACCCTGGCCCGCTTCGTCCCAGGCGTCGCGCTGGCCGACGGCTACCGGATCGCCGACCAGATCCACAACCAGGGCTGCTCGATCGTGTGGAGCGGTCCGCGCGAGGACGCCGAGAGCTACTGGATCCTGCTGGACGGCGCCGGCCTCACCATGGGTCCTCTCGAAGAAGGGTAGGGCGCGGTCGGGTTTGGCCGTCCGGCGGCCGTCGGAGGCCGCCGGCCGTCCCCTAGGCGGTGGCGCTTTTGGCGCTTGCCGCGGCTGTCGGGAGCGTCTTGGCTGCCTGGCGGTCGGGGCTGACGCGGACGACGTTCCACACGAGGCCGAGCTTCTCCAGCAGGGCGATCAGCAGACCGGTCGGGTCGGCCATCCGCTCCCAGAAGCGCAGGCCGTGGAAGGCCGAGGTGGGGAAGGCGTGGTGGTTGTGGTGCCAGGCCTCGCCCATCGAGAGGGGGGCCAGCCAGAACACGTTGCGCGACTCGTCCGCGACGTCGAAGCGCTTGCGCCCGAAGAAGTGGCAGACCGAGTTGATCGACCAGGTCACGTGGTGCAGCAGGAAGACGCGCACGAAGCCGCCCCATAGAAGCGCCGTCAGCGCCGTGCCCAGGCCGCCGCCGATGATCCAGCCCAGTGCGAACGGGATCGCGAAGCTGAGCGTCACCCACAGGAAGAAGAGCTTGTCGATGACACGCATCGTGCGGTCTGAGACGAGGTCGCCCGCGAAGCGCTCGCGCTCGGCGGTGCCGACCGACTCGAACAGCCAGCCCACATGGGCGTGCCACAGGCCCTTGATCGCGCCCCCGAACCCGGGGCCGTGCCCGTGCGGGGAATGCGGGTCGCCGGCCTGGTCGGTGAACGCGTGATGCTTGCGATGGTCGGCCACCCAGGTGATCACCGAGCCCTGGATCGCCATCGAGCCCATCGCGGCCACGATCGCCCGAAACGGGCGCGAGGACTCGAACGCGCGGTGGGTGAACATCCGGTGAAAGCCGAGGGTGATGCCCAGCGCGGTGATCACGTAGAATCCGACCAGCAGCGCCAGCTCCAGCGGGCCGATCATGCGGTTCCACAGCAGCACGATGGCCACCGCCAGGCCGACGAGCGGCGCCGGGACCCCGATCAGGTTGACGATCTTGTTGCTACGGGACATCAGCCAATGGATCATACGTTGCCGAGCGCCAGCTTTCTCCTATGGTAGGCATGAGTATGGCTTCGGAACTTGTGCCGACCGCATAAGCCATGGACGATCAGCCCTGGCATGAGCTGCCGCCGGAGATCGCCGATGTGCTGCGTCCGCAGCTCGGTGACGTGGCGGGCGAGATGATGCAGGCGGTGGCCACCGTACCGGCCTACGCGCGTCCGCTGGAGGGCCCGTTCGGGGAGGGCCTGCGGGCGGGGGTGCACGAGGCGCTGCGTCACCTTGTGGCCGAGATCGAGGCCGGGGGAGCGGTGCAGCGGCCCGACGTCTACCGCGCGCTGGGGCGCGGCGAGATGCGCGCCGGGCGCAGCCTGGAGTCGCTGCTGAGCGCCTATCGGATCGGCGCCCGGGTCGCCTGGCGGAGGTTCGCCGCCGCCGGAGTCGCTGCGGGCCTCCAGCCCGACACCCTGTACCTGCTGGCCGAATCGATCTTCGCCTACATCGACGTGCTGTCGGCGGAGTCGGCGGAGGGCTACGCGCTGGAGCAGTCGGCGGCGGCGTCGGAGGCACAGCTGCGCCGGCGGCGGCTGGTGCGGATGCTGGTCCGCGAGCCGCCGGCCGATCCCGATGCCGTGCAGTCGGCGGCGGCCGACGCCGACTGGGCGCTGCCGCGGACGCTGGCGGCGGTGGCGATCAGCGGCGAGAACCGCGACGGCGCCACCTCGCGGCTGCCCCCCGGCACGATCAGCGAGGGGATCGGCGAGCTGACCTGCGCGCTGGTCGTCGATCCCGACGGGCCCGGACAGCGGGCGGCGCTCGAGCGCGCCGTGATCGGCGCCGGCGCCCGGGGTGGGCTGGGCACCACCGTCGACTGGACCCAGGCGCGCATCAGCTTCGCCCGTGCGCGAGCGGCGCTCGAGCTCGCCGGGACCGGGCCGGCGCTGGTCGGCGCGCGCGAGAACGCCGGTGAGCTGCTGCTGCGCTCCGACCCCGGTCTGGCGCTGGAGCTGGCCGCCGATCGCCTGGCGCCGCTGGGCGTGCTGTCGCCCGGCTCCCGTCGGCGCCTGTCGCAGACGTTGCGCGTGTGGCTGGCCGAGCAGGGACGGCTGGGGCAGGTGGCCGAGCGTCTGGAGATTCACCCGCAGACGGTTCGCTACCGGCTGGGCCGGCTGCGCGAGCTGTTTGGCGAGGCCCTCGATGACCCGGACTCGCGCTTCTGGCTGGCGCTGGCGCTTCGCGTGTGCGCAGGCGACGAGGCCGCTGACGGAAGCGAGCCGGCGGGGTTCAGCGGAGCGCCCCGGCCGGCGCGACCGAGCCGGACGGCGACGAAGAAAACCACTCCTTGAGCCGATCGTTGCTGATCCTGGGCGCGAGGTAGGTCTGGATCAGCACGGCCAGACCGACGGCGAGCGCCGGAATGAAGACGGTCTCCAGCCGGAGGTTCGTGTAGTTGATCGAGACCTTTTCGTCAGCCCGAGCTTTCAGCTCCGCTGACCAGTGCGTCAGACCGGCTGCGCGGCGGGTGGGGACGGCTCCGGGATCGGCTCGGCCTCGTCGGCCTGAACCTCGGGGCCGAGCGCGCCGGACGCGATCTCGTCGGCCCACGCGTAGACGATCGGGATCTGGTACTTGCCGATGTTGCGGGCGCGGAACTCGACCATCTCCGGCCCGTCCCAGTAGCGATACCAGGCGGTCTTGTCGGGCACCCAGGTCAGCTGGTTGATCTTGTAACGGTCGTCGTTTGAGACGTGGACCTGGTACTGCGTGGCCCCGTAGCGCAGCGCCAGCGGGGCGGCCCGGACTACCTCGCCCGCGAGGTAGTCCTGACGCAGCACGGTCGCGTACCAGTTCACGTAGACGAGATCGGCCACTAGGCTCCCACCTCGGCCCGGATTGCTCCGGGTCCGTCCGCGGTCTTGCCCTGGCCCTCCTCGGTGGCGCCGACGAGGATCGCGATCTTGCCCAGGTGGCGGTTCTCGCGCAGCAGCTGGTGGGCCTCGGCGACTCCGTCGAAGCCCATCGTCTGCCACAGCACCGGGCGGATCTTCGACTCCTCGATCAGCTCGTTGGCCTTGTTGGCCTCCCAGGCATTGGCGAAGTGCGAGCCGATGATCTCCTTCTGGCGCATCCACAGATAACGTACGTCGAAGTCCAGCTGGTAGCCAGAGGTCGCGCCGCAGATGACCACCTTGCCGAACGGCTTGGCGGCCAGCACCGAGGTGGGGAAGGTGGCCTTGCCGACGTGCTCGAAGACGATGTCCGGGGGCCCGCCGAGCTGCGCCTCGACCGCCTTGCAGAAGCGCCGGGATTCCTTGAAGCGCGCGCGCTCCTCGTCGGCGTCCTCGCCGCCCTGGCGCATCATGCCGCTGAACTCGGAGCGGTTGATGAACCCGGTGGCGCCCAGCTGCTCGATCAGCCGGCCCTTGTCCTCGGAGGAGACGACGCCCACCGCGTCGGCGCCGGTCAGCGCGCACAGCTGGGTGGCGAACACGCCCAGCCCGCCGGCCGCGCCCCAGATCAGGACCTTGTGCCCGGCCTGCAGCTGGCAGCGGTCCATCAGCATCCGGTAGGCGGTGAAGTAGGTCAGCCCGTAGGAGGCGGCCTCCTCCCAGGCGAGGTGCTTGGGCTTGGGCAGCAGCTGCTGGGCCTGGACCTTGCAGAACTGGGCGAACGAGCCCCAGCTGGTCTCATAGCCCCAGATCTGCTGGCTGGGGGCGGCCAGGGGGTCGAAACCGTGGACCTCGGGATCCTCGTAGGACGCCTGGTTGCAGTGCACCACGACCTCGTCGCCGGGCTTCCAGCGGGTCACACCTTGGCCCACCTTCCACACGATGCCCGAGGCGTCCGAGCCGCCGATGTGGTGATCCTCGTTAGGGTGATAGCGGAAGATCGACACCGGCTCGCCGAGCGCGGCCCACACGTTGTTGAAGTTCACCCCGGCGGCCATCACACGGACGATCACCTCGAATGCGCCCGGCTCGGGGACCTCGATCTCCTCGAGCTGGAAGGCGTCTACCGGCTCGCCGAAGCGCTCCTCGCGGATTACCCAGGCGGCCATCGTGGGCGGCAGCTCGCCTGGTTGGGTCTCTACGCTTGCGACACGGCTGACGTCTACGGCCACGCGGTGACACCTTCCTGGTCGGGGTCGGCTGGCTGGTCCGGACCGCCAATCCTACTTGGTAGTAACCCTTCGAGCGGATCCACCCGCGCGTGGTGACTTCAGACCGGGATGAGCTCGGCCTCCGCCGCCTCGGCCGGGATCTCGGGCTCGGAATCCGATCTGACCGCGCTGTCGGCCGGTGCCTGGGTGGCGCCGCGCTTCACCAGGGTGAAGGCCACGGCCGCGCCGATCAGGCTGACCGAGGCGCCGATCGTCAGGCCGGTCCCCAGCGCCGAGACGAAGGCCTCGCGGACGACGGAGGTCACATGCGCCGAGGCGTGCCCGGCTGGGGTGACGCCGGCGCCCAATCCGTTGGCGATCGCCGACCTCGTGCCTGACGCAAGGTGGGGGAGGCCCTGGTCGATCTTGGACTTGCCGATCGCGGCGACCAGCGCGCCCACGATGGCCACGCCGAAGGTGCCGCCGACCATCCGGCTCATCGACAGCACCCCGGAGGCGACCCCGGCCTTGGTGCGGTCGACGGCGTTCATCGCCGCGGTGCTCATCGGCGACATCACCAGGCCCATGCCCAGGCCCATGAGGACGAATCCCGGCAGCAGCAGGCCGTAGCCGGTGTGAACGGTCACCCGCGACTGGATACCGAGCGCGAGGGCGACCACCAGCATCCCCACGGTCATCGGCACCCGCGATCCGACACGGTCGGTGAGCCGGCCGGCCAGCGGGCCCATGACGATGATCACCAGCGTCGCGGGCAGGAAGCGCAGACCGGTCTGCAACGGCGAGTAGTGCAGGATGTTCTGCATGTAGAGGGCAAGGAAGAAGAACTGGGCGAGCATCGCGAAGGAGACGATGAACGCCACCACGTTGACTCCCAGGAACGTCCGCGAGCGGAAGAACTGGAAGTCGACCATCGGGGAGGCGCTCCGACGCTCGGTGACGACGAACGCTGCGAGCGCGGCGACGGCGACCGCGAGCAGTCCGATGATGCGGGCCGAGGGGTGGGAGGGATCCGGGTCCCAGGCGTTGCCCTCCACGAGCGCGAGCACGAGTGCGGTCAGCCCGACGGTGATGCTGGCGATGCCCGGAAAGTCGACCTTGCGCGACACCGTCTCGTCGCGGGACTCGCGGGCGGCGAACAGCGTCACCGCGACCGCGATCAGGGCGATCGGCGGGTTGACGAAGAAGATCGCCCGCCAGCTCACCTGCTGCGTGAGAAAGCCACCGATGACCGGGCCGATGGCCAGCGCCAGCGCGCTCACGCCCGCCCATGTGCCGATCGCCGTGCCCCGCTGGTGGGCCGGGAACGCCTGGGTGATGATCGACAGCGTCGCCGGCATCATGAACGCGGCGCCGATGCCCTGGATCGCCCGGAAGGCGACGAGCGTGGTGTCCGTGGGGGCGAAGCCGATGGCCAGGCTGGAGAGCCCGAACACGGCGACGCCGAACAGGAACATCCGGCGGCGCCCGAAGATGTCGCCCAGCCGGCCGCCGGTGACCATCAGCACGGCGAACGTCAGCGTGTAGGCGTTGACCGTCCACTCCAGCGCCGAGAGCGTGGCGTGCAGGTCGCGCTGAATCGACGGCAGGGCGACGTTGACCACCGTGTTGTCCAGCATCAGCATGAACAAGGCAAAGCACATCGCGCCGAGCGTCCACCAGCGGCTGTTCTCCTCGGTGATGAACCGAGAACGGGAGTTGAGGAAGCGTTGAGTCAAGGCTTTAGATTCCTTCGGGTCGGCAGACGGCCAGCTCGGGGCGTCGGAGCAGCTCGGTGAGGGCTGCCGAGAGCGTCTCGCGCTCGTCGTCATTCAAGGTCTGTGTGAACTGCTCGACCCAGCTCAGCTGGGCGGCGTTGAGCTTGCGGATCACCGTGCGTCCCTCGTCGGTGAGGGCGATGCGCTTCATCCGCCGGTCCACGTCGTCCTCGTGGCGGTGCACCATCCCCCGGCGCACGAGGTCGTCCACGGTGCGGCTGGCGGCGGGCAGCGACACGGGCACCCGCTGGGCGGCCTGCTTGAGCGTCAGCTCGCCAGCGGCCCCCTCGAGCTGGTGCAGAAGCTTGATCTGGGTGATCGTCAGCTCCAGCACGCCCATCGCCTCGAACAGGTCGGAGTTGCAGTGCTTGCGCATGAACACCATCAGGGCGTACAGGTCGGTCGCCAGCGCGCGGCACGCCTCGGAGTCAGGCCCGTCGCCGCGGGCGTCGTCTGAGGTAGTTACTTGCATGCATGCAACTATTCCAGACAAGTGCTGTTTGTGCAAGTGCAACGATCGCGGATGTTCGCGGCCGCTATGGACACAAACGTCCAGACGCCCCCGGCCAGCGACTCGGGGCGGACGTTTGCCGACAAGGCGGCGCCGTCGGCGAGGGCCGGCGGCTAGGGCTCGAGCAGCGAGTTGCCGGAGCTGGCGCGCGTGCGCCCGATGTGCAGCGAGGCGGGGGTGATCGAAGAGGCCCGGGCCAGCTGGGCGTCGGTGCGGCCGTGCGCCGCCGTGGAGATCGTGTAGTCGCCCGGCTTGAAGTCGACCGATACCTGAGTCGTGCCCTGCGGGTTGATCGGGGCGGTCGAGGCCAGCGGGTGCGAGTTGCCGGAGACCGAGGAGATCGCCAGCGACTCGGAGTTGGTCGCCTGGTTGGTGACGACGAACACCACGGGTCCGGCGCCGACCGCCTGGGGCGAGACGGAGATGCGGGAGTCGTCCACGTACACGGCCAGGTTGACCGGGGTGGGCTGCCCTGCCCGGGATGCCGCCTTGCCCCCGGCGGAGCCGCAGGCCGAGACCGCCATCGCGCCAGCTGCGACAGTCACGATCGTCCTGATGGGCATCCTCGACCGGCTTTCCTCTCCTTTGAGCCCGTGCGCGTGAAACGCGGGCGTACCCTATCCGACCCGCGGTCCGCCTTCTAGTCGATCGCTGCTCAGGCAGCGGCCGGCTTCAGCCGCTCTCGCCGGCGCTCCAGACGCTCGAGCTCTGTCTGGAGCTCGCTCCAGGACTCCGACTCGACGCGCTCGTACTCCTCGCCGGCAAGCTCGCGCACGCTGCCGCTGTAATTGCTCCAGGCCTGGCGCGTGTCCGCGTCGAGCTCGCGCAGTATCTCGGTGTCGGATGCGGTGGGAGGCAAGATCGGGCTCCTTCCTTCCTTCCTAGTACTACGGCGCGATCCTACCCCCTGGATCAGTCGGCGAGACAATCGTGCGCTGCGCCCGCCTGCAAGTGGACCTGCAAGCCGTCCGACCCCGGGCGTATCACCGACGGCCGTGGAGTTGCTCCAGGCACCGATCGCGGCGGCCGAGTTCATGGTCGTCGACACCGAGACCAACGGCCTCGCCGGCGAGCGCTGCGAGATGACCGAGGTCGGAGCGGTGCTCGTCGGCGGCGGCGAGCTGCATGACCGCTGGAGCTCGCTGTGTCGCACCAGCGCCCCGCTCAAGCGCGGCATCCAGCGGCTCACCGGGATCTCACAGGCGATGGTCGACTCGGCCCCCTCGCTGGAGGAGGTCCTGCCGCCACTGCGCCGCCGACTGGAGAACCGGATCATGGTCGCCCACAACGCCCCCTTCGATCGCCGGGTGCTGCGCCAGGCATTTCACCGCATCGGCCTCGAGTGGCCGGATCCACCGGTGATCTGCACGGCCTCCCTGACGCGCGCGATGCTGCCGTTGCAGCCTCGGCGGGGACTGGGGGTGCTCGCCGATGCCCTCGGCATCGAGGTGCAGCTGGCCCATCGCGCCCTCGCCGACGCCGAAACGTGCGCCCGGGTGCTGTGCGCGCTGTTTCCCCGCCTGTGCGCCAACGCCGCCACCGTCGCGGAGGCACTGGCACTGCTCAAGCCCCGCCGCCCCCCAAAGCCCAAGCCGCCGCGCCTGAGCACCGCCGGCCGGGGCTCCGAGCCGCCAGAGGTCGACTTCGCCACGCTGCCCAAGGACCCGGGCGTGTACATCTTCCGCGACGACCGCGGTCGGGTGCTGTACGTGGGCAAGTCGGTGTCGATCCGCAGCCGCGCCCGAGCCCACTTTGCGCCCTCCTCGCCGCCGGCGACGTGGACACGCCACGCGACCGTGGTCGACTACCGCACGACCTGCTCCGAGCTCGGCGCGCTGGTCCTCGAGAACCGCCTGATCAAGGAGCTCAAGCCGCCCGGCAACAAGCGCCTGACCCGCACCGACGACCGGCTCGTCTATATCCGCTGCCGGTTGGACATCCCGTTTCCGATCCTCGAGGTGTCGCCGGACCCGGCCGCCGGGCACGCGGTCACGATCGGGCCGGTCCGGGGACGGCGGCTGGCGTCGGAGCTGGTCGAGCAGCTGGACTCGCTGTTCGGCCTGCGCCACTGCGGGCGACGGCTGCCGCGGCGTGATCATCCCTCGGCCTACGGGCAGATGGGCCGCTGCTTGTCGCCCTGCCTGGGAGACCTCGACCCCAACCTGTACCGTCGGCGATTGGACGAGGTGCTCGGGCTGTTCGTCAACTCGAGCAGCAGTCAGCCGCTGCTGGACCACGTCCATGGCCAGATGCGATCCGCGGCCGCCCAGCAGCACTATGAGCGGGCGGCCTCGCTGCGCCGGCGGGCCAAGCGGCTGGGCACGATCCTGTCCCAGCTGGGCGGCGTGCTGGAGGCCACGCACGCGCGCCCACGGATGATCCTTGCCCCGCATCCCTCCGATCCCGCCCGCGCGGAGGCGTTCTGGGTGGCGGGTGGCCGGCTGGTCGACCACGGCCCGATCGGCGGGGATGACCTCGAAGCGCGGACCGAGCGGGCGATGCGCCGGGTGGGGCGGGCGGACGAGCTCGGGGCCCACGTGCCGCCCGACGAGATCGACGAGGTCAGGCTGATTGGCAGCTGGCTGGCCTCGCACCCCGATGCGCCGCAGCTGCCCCTGCGTCCGGAGCCGAGCCCGGAGCAGCTGGAGGAGTTCCTAGGCCGCGAACGGGAGCTCGACGACGACCGCCTTGATCTGGTCGGAGCCGACGCTCACGTGTGAGCCGGGCGGGGCCTCGCGGCGGACGAGCGCCAGGGCGATCGTGCCCAGCGAGGGCGACTCGGCGACGCTGCCCAGGCGGCCCACCGCGCGGTCGCCGAACATGATCTCGGCGCCTGTCCAGGCGGGCTCGGAGAGACGCAGGCCGCGCAGCTGGCGGTTGGGCTTGCCGCGGTAGAACAGGCGGGCGACCGTTTCCTGTCCCACGTAACAGCCCTTGGTGAACGAGACCGCGCGGGCGTTGAGGTCGGCCTCCTGGGGGATCACGGTGTCGTCGAGATCGATCCCGTACCGAGGCCGCCCGTGCTCGATCCGCACGCAGTCGGCGACCGCCTCGGACACCGGCTGGGCGCCGCGGCGCTCGAGCGACGCCGCCAGCTCGTCGGTATCGCCGGCCTCGCACTGCAGGTCGATACCGAGGTCGGTGCGGATCCATCTGATAACGGTCCCCTCGAGCTCGCCGGCGACGTGCGAGTGCTCGGCCTGACCCAGGTCGCCCGCGCCGGCGACGTCAGCCGCCCCGGGCCCGATCAGGGAGAGCAGGCCCTGCTGGAGCGTGCGCTTGTGCAGCTGTGCGTCGTAGCCGACGCTGAAGCGGCGGATCATGTTGAACAGCTCCTGCAGCGCGACGCGCTCGGTGTCCAGCACCAGCTCCGAGCCGGCGTCGAGGATCCGGACGTCGCCGAGCATCTTGCCCTTGGGGGTCAGGAAGGCCGCGTAACAGCCGGTGCCGGGCGTGAGCGCCTCGACGTCGTTGGAGACCTGGCCCTGCAGAAAGCTCTTGCCCTCGGTCCCGGTGAGCGCGAGCTTGCCCCGCTCGGAGCGATCCACCAGACCACAACCCTTGGTCACGGCCTCGTATTCGGTGCTCGAGATCACCAGCGACGTCACACCCCAGAGGATAGGACCGCCTCCGTCCGATGGCGGCAACGCCGGTGCCCCTGCGCCGAAAAACAAAACCCACTCTTGCCAGAACTCAAATTTAGGCCGGTGCTGGCCGCCAACCTGATCGCGATGCTCGTGGGCTCAAGCTCGCCGCATTCGTCGTCGCGGGAGCGATCACGGCGATGAACGTGTTCCTGATCGCCGAGAAGTTCCTCGCCTGAGTACATTTCGCTTTACATGTCGCTCGCCCAGGAATTCAACGCGATCGTCGCCGCTCAGCCCGACGACTGGACCGATCTGGAGCTCGACCTGCGGATCTTCGACGAGACGCGCTACGTCGACGCGGCGGTCGTGCTGGTCACCTGCAATGCCCAGCCGTACTCCAAGCACGACTGGCACTGGCGGCTGATCGTGGCGCATCGCTTCGGCCACGCCGCCGCGGTGCCCGCGGTGCACCTCGCGCTCAAGCTCCTCGACGACGCCGGGCTGGCCGGGGAACTGGCGCTGCGCGAGGTGCGCACCGGACGCGCCGAGGTGGTGCAGATGTGGGGCCGCACCGAGTCGGTGCGCCAGGAGTTCAAGAAGCTCCGCGCGCAGTAGGCCGTTCTAACGCGGAGCGAACGCTCGGTCGAACGTGGTGGCCACGTCGGGCGGATGCTTGACGATCCCAAAGCGGGCCTCCCACCGAGACCAGGCACGCAGCCGCGCGGGATCGAGCACGCCGAAGTGGCCGCCGGGGCCGCGGAAGGCGGGCAGCAGTCCTTTCAGTTCGGCGCTCACCAGCGAGGCGTCCAGCCCGGGAACGCGGGACTCCAGCGCGTGGGCGGCGGCTGCCGGGTCGGCGAGCGTCGCGTCATAACCGCGGACCAGCGCCTTGACGGTGTCGCGGGCCAGAGCGGGGTCGGACTTCAGCTCGGCGGCGCTGGCGCACAGCACCAGCTCGGGGTAGGCGGGCGCGCCGTAGTTCTCGACGCGGAACACGTGAAATCCCGGGCGGCGTCGCGCCAGGGTCACCCCCTCGTCGTTCCAGAACGCGGTGGCGGCGGCCACCCGGCCGGCCAGCAGGTCGCTGACGGCGTTGAAGCCGATCGTGATCCGGTGCAGCGCCGCTGGCCGTTCGCCTGCGCCGCTGACGATCGAGTCCAGCACGGCGTTGTCCGACGGGGCGCCGGTGACGCCCACCGTCCGGCCGTCGAGCTGGCGCGGGTCGCCAATCTGGGGCTGGGCGATCACGGAGGCCAGCGGATGCTCCACGATCGGCAGGATCCCGACCACGCCCTGCTTGCGCAGGCGGGTGATCGCCAGGTCGTGGATATCGAGGATCGCGAAGTTGGCCCGGCCGGTCGCCAGCAGGCGGATCGCGTCGGTGGAGGCCGACGGCGCGATCACGTGCAGCGCGACGCCGGCCGCACGGTCATAGCCGCGCGCCAGCGCCGTATAGATGCCGGCGTGCACGGCGTTGGGGGTGAAGTCCAGCACCAGCGTCGCCTGGCGCGGGGCGGTCGAGCGGACGGGGGGGTGGGCGTGGTTGCCGCAGCCGGCCAGGGCAGCGGTCAGCGCGCAGATGGCCATCAGTCGCTGCATCGGCGGCCAATATTGGCGTCTCCCTAGTATTGGCGTCTGAGCATGCGCCGCCGGGTCACCTTCAGCCGCAATCTCACGCTCTCGCTCTCGCGGACTTGCCGCTGCTACTGCAAGTACTGCGCGTTCGCGACGCACCAGCCGCACCTGCACGCCCCCGACGAGGTGCTGGAGACGCTCGACCGCGCCGCTTCGCGCCATCGCGTCAAGGAGCTGCTGGTGCTGACCGGCGAGCTGCCCGAGCACAACAAGGGCGTCGCCGCCCGCCTGGCGGAGTACGGGTTCGACGACTTCGTCGCCTACGTCGTCTGGGTGTGCGAGCGGGCGCTGGAGCGCGGTCTCTTGCCGCATACCAACCTGGGCGTCCTGGACCGCGATGATCTGGCGCGGCTGCGGGAGGTGACGGCCTCGCAGGGGCTGATGCTCGAGTCGGTGTCCGAGCGGCTGATGGAGACGGTTCACGCCGGTTCGCCGACCAAGCACCCGGCCCGGCGAATCGAGACGATCGCGACCGCCGGTGAGCTGCGGATCCCGTTCACCAGCGGGATCCTGGTGGGGATCGGCGAGGCCGAGGACGAGCGCATGGCCTCGCTGGCGCAACTGGCGGCGCTTCACGAGGAGCATGGTCATCTGCAGGAGGTGATCCTGCAGAACTTCGTGCCCCACGACAGCTACTACGGACGCGAGCCCGCGGAGATCGCCGGCGACGCGGCGGCCGAGTACTGGCGCACCGGTGTCGGCCACGGGGGGGTGGGTCCCGATATCGACGCGCCGAGCTGGGCGTGCCCGGTGACGCTTGAGGACATGAAGCGCCTGATCGCCGAGGCGCGCCGGCTGATGCCCGAGATCGGGATCCAGGTGCCGCCCAACCTGTCTGACTGGTGGCCCGAGCTGGTCGGCGCCGGGGCCACCGATCTGGGCGGATTGAGCGCCAACGGTGACCACATCTCGCCCGAGCATCCGTTCCCGTCGCCCACCCAGGTCCGCAAGCGCCTGGCCACCGACGGCTACGCGCTCTCCGAGCGGCTGTGCGTGTACCCCGAGTACATCGACGCCGACTGGGTTGCGCCGCCCGTGCTCGACGTGATCACCAGCCGTTACTGGTCGTTCATCCCGCGGCGGGGGAGCGGACGGGCGACCGAGCTCGTCGTCTCCGACGACACCGCGCCGCGTGCGATCGAACGCGCCCGCGACGGGCTGGCGCTGACTCCAGACGAGCTGACCGCGCTGTTCGCCGAGCGCCGGCCGGCCGTGATCGAGGACATGCGGCTGGCGGCCGACGAGCTGCGGCGCAGGCTCGCGGGCGACGCGGTGACGTTCGTCGTCAACCGCAACATCAACGTCTCCAACGTGTGCGTGGTCGGCTGCGCGTTCTGCGGGTTCGGGCAGTCCAAGCGCTCGCCCGACGCCTACGAGCACTCCGAGGAGGAGTTCGCCCAGCGGATCGCCGACGCGCTGCAGTTCGGCGCCACCGAGCTCTGCATCCAGTCGGGGATCCATCCCGACTGGGGCCTCGACGACTACCTGCACTGGCTGCGCTTCGCCAAGTCGATCGCCCCGCAGCTGCACCTGCACGCCTACTCGCCGATGGAGGTCGCGCACATGTGCGACGTCAGCGGGCTGGCGCCGCGCGAGGTGTTCTCGCAGCTGCGCGAGGCCGGCCTGGGCTCCACGCCGGGCACCGCAGCCGAGGTCCTGCACGACGGCGTGCGCGAGCGGATCTCGCCCAACAAGCTGCCGGTGGCCCGCTGGGTGGAGGTGATCGAGGCCTCGCACGCCGAGGGGATCCGCTCCACGGCGACCGTGATGTTCGGCCACATCGAGGAGCCCGGGGAGCTGGCCGAGCACATGCGCGTGATCCGCGAGCTACAGGAGCGCACAGGCGGCTTCACCGAGTTCGTGCCGCTGTCCTTCATCCCCTTTCACACGCTGCTCGGCCGCACGCACGGCGTCGAGGAGATCTCGCGCGAGGAGAACCTCAAGCACACCGCCGTCTTCCGGCTGGCGCTCGGGCGCACGATCACCAACGTACAGGCCAGCTGGGTGAAGATGGGCCTGGACGCGGCCACCGAGGCGCTGCGCTGGGGCGTCAACGACCTCGGCGGCACCCTCATGGAGGAGAGCATCAGCCGGCTCGCGGGCAGCTACCACGGCGTGCAGCTCAGCCCGGAGGATCTCGTGGCGGCCGCGCATGCCGCGGGTCGGCCCGCCGCCGAGCGCACCACCCTCTATGACATCCGGCGTCGCTACGAGGTCCGGGTCGTGGCCTAGCCGCCGCGCCGCACCGCGCCGACCCCCCCAGGTGGGGGTAGGCATTTGCCAGCAGCACGCAGAGGGGCGATCCTGACCGTGTGTCAGTCGAGATCGCCCACTTCCGGCCCGATGACGAGCCGTGCCTGGTGCTCGTGTCGCTGTCCTGCCCGGCCTGTCTGTCCAGCGAGGTCGACTGGAGTCTTCTGGACACGTCCGACGATGCGCCGGTGCGCTGCCGATGCGAATCCTGCGGCAGCGAGCGCATCGTCTACCTCACCGAAAGCCAAGCGCTGCGGCTCGAGCTCCAGAAGCCATGGCCGCTGGATCTGAATCCGCGCGCCCAGGCGCTCCTCTGACGGCGAGCCGCCCGGCGGCGCTGTTCGCGGGCGTCGAGCCGCTCGAGGTCTTCGTGGAGCTGCTCTCGGGCATCGACACCGACACGGCCTCGACGGAGTTCTACGACCGCATCTGCGAGGCGATCTGCCGCTTGACCACGATGCGCCGCGCGGCCATCTTCATGGCCGACGCCGCCCGCAGCCGCGTCCGCGCCGTCGGCTCGCACGGCACGTCGTTCGAGCAGCTCTCGGAGCTCCGGCCGACGCTCGTCGACACTCCGATCGCCCAGCGCGCGCTCGAGCAGGACGAGGTCGTGGTCGTCTCCGAGCGCATCGAGGAGGCCGTGCCCCCCGAGTACGCGCGCGTGCTCGGCATAACCACCCTGGTCTGCACGCCGCTCAGCGCCGCGGGGCGAGGCTACGGCGTCATCTGCGCCGATCGCGGCGGCGGGCGCTTCGAGCTCTCCGACGGTGAGCGGCACCTGCTGTGGACGCTCGGCAAGACCGCGGCGCTGGTCGCCACGGCGCGCAACGCCACCCGCCAGCAGGAGCGGGCGCGGCGGCTCTCCGAGCGGCTCGATCTGGCCCGGGAGATCCACGAGCGCGTCATGCAGCGCCTGTTCGGCGTCTCGCTGGCCCTGTCGGCCGAGCAGCCGCTTGACCCCGCGCAGCGGGAACGCAGCCGGATCGAGATGCAGGAGGCCCTCGCCGACCTGAGGATCGCGCTCGAGCGTCCGCTCGCCCCGCTGGCGCGCGAGACCGGGACGACGCTCGCCGCCGAGCTCGAGCGCGCCGTCGTCGCGCTCGGTGTCCCCGCCCACGTCTGCTGGGCGCCCGAGGTGATCGTGCCGCCCGATCTCGAGCCGCTCGCCCAGTCGGTTCTGGGCGAGGCGCTGAGGAACATCGCCAAGCACGCGACGCCGACCGAGGTTCAGGTGATCGTGGCGCGCGACGCCGACACCTTCACGCTCGAGCTCCGCAACGACGGCGTGCGCGAGGGCGCCCGGGGCGGGGGCATGGGGTTGCGGCTGGCCACCTTCGAGGCCCTGCAGCTCGGCGGGGTGGTCGAGTTCGGCCCCGGACGCGCGGACTGGTGGCGGGTGCGACTTGTCGTGCCGCTACGACGGGAGGAGCCGTGACCATTCGCGCCAACGAGGAGCGCCAGCTGAGGGTGCTCGTGGTCGACGACCACGATGTCGTGCACTGGGGCTTCAGGGTGCTGCTCGGCGAGCAGCCGTGGGTCGAGCGCTGTCTGGCCGCCCGCAGCGCCGCCGAGGCCCTCGGGCTGACGCGCAGCTTCCGCCCGCACGTCGCGCTCGTGGATCTGTTCCTGGCCGGAGAGTCAGGCGCTGACCTCTGCGAATCGATTCGGGCGGCCTCGCCGACGACGCGCGTGCTCCTGATCTCCGGCGCGGGCCGGATCTCGCCTCACGCCGCGCGCGCGGCCGGGGCCTCGGGATTCGTCTCCAAGGACTGGAAGGCCCACGACGTCGCCATGGCGGTGCGCATGGTCGGGCTCGGGATGACGATGTTCCCGCCGCGCCCGGAGCAGCCCGCGACGATCCTGACCGAGCGCGAGCGGGAGGTGCTCGACCTGATCGCCGCCGGTTCCACCAATCGCGAGATCGCCGATCGCCTGTTCCTCTCGCCGCACACGGTCAAGGAGCACACGAGCGCTCTGTACCGCAAGCTGCGCGCGCGCAATCGCGCCGAGGCCGTCCAGCGCGCGCAGCGAATCGGGCTGCTCAGCTGAGCGCGGGCTCAGTCGAGCCCCTGCTGCTGAATCGAGCCGTGGCCACAGACGCTCGTGGCCGGACTCACGGGCGCGACCAGCGTCCCGCTGCCGGGCGCGAGAAGGCGCACGCGGACCTTGTGGGCGGCCGGCTCGCAGGCGCCGCGCTGGGGCTCGCCACCGCTCGGGATGTCCGGTGAGAACCGCAGCTCCGCGGCCAGCGATCGGCCGGGAGCGATCGTGCTCGTCTCCGACGCGTCCACGTTGACGTTGTGCGTCGGCAGGGGACTCCCGTTGGCCTTGAGCAGCCTCAGCGCGACGTGATTGCGCAGCGCGCACGTGGAGTGGCCGTTGTTGGTGATTCGCAGCGAGTAGGAGATATGCCCAGCGCCCGCGCTCCCGTGGATGACCTTCATCTTGCCCGACAGGTGCGACGCGGCGCAGCCGGCGACGTGCGGACTGCTGGCGCTGGCCAGCCCCGCGCCGACGCCGAGCGGCAGGATCATCGCCAGCAGGCCGCGAGAAATCAGCTTCCGGTCCACAGGATCACCTCTTGAAGTCGTTGATGTGCTCGTGGGTATTCGTGGACTCTCGCAGTCAGACCTGCCCAGGCGGGCCGCTGCCTCCCCCCGAACGGGGGGTAGCCGCGTCCACGGCTGTATCCATGACCTCCCGGGCGCGTAGGGTGAGCACATGGGCCTGACAGCGATCATCTTCCCCGGTCAGGGAAGCCAGACGCCGGGAATGCGCGACTCGGTCGCCGAGCATCGGCCCGACCTGCTCGAGCTGGCCGCCGAGGTGGTCGGCGAAGATCCGTTCGGCCGCGTGAACGCGGGCACCGATTTCGCCCAGCCCGCCATCTTTTGCGCCAGCCTCGCCGGGTGGGCGTCGCTCGGGCGCCCCGAGGGGGACCTGATGGCCGGCCATTCGCTCGGCGAGCTGGCCGCGCTGGTCGCGGCGGGCAGCCTCGGCGAACGCGACGGGCTCGAGCTGGTCACCCTCCGAGGTCGACTGATGCAGCGCTCCGGCACCGAGGCCGGCGACGGCGGGATGCTCGTCCTGCTCGGGGCTGGCGCCGCGGAGCACGCCTCGGAGCTGGCCGAGGGGCACGGACTCGCCGTGGCCAACGACAACTCCCCCGGTCAGGTGGTGCTCTCGGGTGCGCGAGCGGCCCTCCCCGGTGCCGCCGCCGCGGCCAAGGAGCTCGGGCTGCGAGCTATGGAGCTCGACGTCACGGGTGCCTTTCATTCGCCGATGATGGCCGCGGCCGTACCCGAGTTCGAGGCCGCCCTGGCCGAGGTGGAGATCGCGCAACCGCGCGTTCCCGTGCTGTGCGCGGTCACCGCGAAGCCCTTCGACGACATCCGCGCGCGCCTCGCCCAGGCGCTGACCAGCCCCGTGCGCTGGCGCGAGACGATGCTCGCGCTGAATGCGCGCGGCGCCGACCGCTTCGTGGAGGTGGGCCCGGGTCGTGTGCTCACGGGCTTGGCCAAGCGGACGCTCAAGGATGTGGAGTTAGTTGCTGGAGTGGTCTGAGCCGCCGCTCGCGACGGTGCCCACGCGGCTCTCGCCGGCCGCGCCGCCGATCGTTGCTCCGCGCACCGCGGCGATCCTCTCGGTGGCGACCAAGCTCCCCGCGGGGCGCCTGACGAGTGCCGAGCTCGCCGCGTCGCTGGGGATCGCCGAGGACTGGATCTTGTCCCGCACGGGAATCCGTGAGCGGCGGCGGGCGCAACCCGCCGAGCGACTGTCGGACTACGCGACGCGCGCCGGCGCCACGGCGCTGGCCCGCTCGGGCGTGCGAGCCGAGGAGCTCGACCTCGTGATCGTGGCCACCATGACCCAGGACGAGCTCACGCCCAACACGGCGCCGCTCGTCGCGCACGGTCTCGGTGCCGTGCACGCGGGCGCGATGGACGTCGGCGCGGCCTGTACGGCGTTCCTCTCCGGGCTCGCCCTCGCGGCGGGACAGATCGAGAGCGGCCGCGCGGAGCGCATACTGCTCATCGGTGCCGACTTCATCACCCGCATCACCGACTACACCGACCGGCGCACGGCGCCGCTGTTCGCCGACGCCGCCGGTGCCGTCGTGCTCGGCGTGGGCGGCACGGGCGGGCGCGGCGCGATCGGCCCGGTCGTGCTCGGCTGCGACGGATCGCATGGAGCGAGCCTCATCGCGACCCACACGGAGCGCAAGCTGCGCATGGACGGTCCCGAGGTGTTCCGCCATGCGGTCGCGCGCATGAGCGAGGTGACGCTCGAGGCGGTCGCCCTCGCCGGCCTGGAGCTCGCCGAGATCGACCTGTTCGTCTACCACCAGGCCAATGCGCGGATCACGCGGGGCGTGGGGGAGCGACTCGGGCTGGCCGCCGAGCGCGTCGTCAACTGCATCGAGACCCTCGGCAACGCCTCGGCCGCGACCCTGCCGCTGGCGCTCAGAGCCGCCCAGCGCGATGGGCGCCTGAGGCCTGGCGCGCGGGTGCTCGTGAGCGCGTTCGGGGCCGGTTTCACGTGGGGTGGGGGAGTTCTCAGATGGGGTGCTGCGGGACATGCCTGAGGCGGAGCGGAAGGGGATCGCGCTGGTCACGGGTGCCGGGCGGGGGATCGGCGCGGCGATCGCTCGTGGGCTTGCGGCCGATGGCTGGCCCGTGGCCGTGAACTACCGCGCCGACGCCGACGGCGCGGCCGCCGTCGTGGCCGCGATCGAGGCGCAGGGCGGGCGCGCCACGGCGCTGGGCGCCGACGTGTGCGATCCCGGGGCCGCAGGTAAGCTCTTCGCCGCGGCCGAGCGTGAGCTGGGCGGGACGGTGCTGCTGCTCGTCAACAATGCCGGCATCAGCCGCGACGATCTCGTGCCCACGCTCGGGGACGAGGAGTGGGCCGCGGTGCTAGAGACCAACCTGAGCGCGGCGTTTCGGATGACCCGACGGGCCCTGAAGCCCATGTTGAGGGCCCGCTACGGGCGGATCGTCAACATCGCCTCGGTGGTCGGTCTGCGGGCCAACGCGGGTCAGGCCAATTATGCGGCGGCCAAGGCGGGCCTGATCGCGCTCACCAAGACGGCCGCGATCGAGGTCGCGCGCCGCGGGATCACCGTGAACGCCGTGGCGCCCGGCTGGATCGACACCGACATGACCGCCGGCGTGTCCACCGATCTGCTGAGTGCCGTGCCCGCGCGGCGAGCCGGAACTCCGGAGGAGGTTGCCGCCTGCGTACGCTTTCTGGCATCGGACAGCGCGGGTTACGTGACTGGCGCGGTACTGACAGTCGACGGCGGCCTGGCCGCCTGAGTCTCAACGGAAAGGGAGTAAGGATGGCCACCATCACCACCGAGCAGGTGCAGGACCGCGTAGTGGAGGCGCTCGCCAGCTTCGGCCCGGACGCGAGCCAGATCACGCGCGATGCGACGTTCGAGTCGCTCGACATCGACTCGCTCGATCTCGTCGAGCTCGCCCAGATCGTCGAGGACGAGTACGGCGTGGTCCTCAAGGGCGAGGACATGAAGGAGCTCAAGACGGTCGGCGACGCCGTCGACCTGATCGTCAGCCGCGCGGGGTGAAGCGCCGCGTCGTCATAACCGGCATGGGCGCCGTCACGCCACTCGGCGTGGGTGCCTCGACGCTGCACGAGCGCTGGGCGGCCGGTGAGTCGGGGATTCTCGACGGTGCGGGCGCCTGCTCGGATTTCGATCCGAAGGAGTTCCTGTCGGTCAAGGAGGCCCGGCGGCTCGACCGCTTCTCGCAGTTCGCCGTCGTGGCCGCGGACGAGGCGCTGGCCCAAGCCGGCTGGGGATCGGAGCTGCCCCATGACCCGCTGCGCACCGGCTGCGTGATCTCGACCGGGATCGGTGGCATCGAGACGGTCGAGACCCAGCACGACGTGATGCGCGATCGCGGCGCGAAGATGGTCTCGCCGCTCGGCATCCCGCAGTACATGCCGAACGCGGCCGCGGTGTCGATGCGCCATGGGCTCAAGGGCCAGATGTACGGCGTCGTCTCGGCCTGCTCGGGCGGTGGGCACGCGCTCGGCTCCGCGCTGCGGATGATCCAGTACGGGGACGCCGATGCCGTCGTGGCCGGCGGCGCGGAGGCGACGCTGACGGCGTTCGGCTTCGCCTGCTTCAACTCGATGCAGGCGCTCTCGCCGACCGGGATCTCGCGGCCGTTCGACGCTCGGCGCGACGGGTTCGTGATGGGCGAGGGGGGCGCGGTGCTGGTGCTCGAGGAGGCGGAGGCGGCGCGTGAGCGCGGGGCGACGATCCTCGGCGAGCTCTCCGGTTACGGCTCGACCTCCGACGCGTATCACCTCACGGCTCCAGAGCCGTCCGGTGGGCCGGCGGCCCGCGCGATCGCCCTCGCGCTGACCGACGCGGAGATAACGCCGCAGGACGTGAGCTACGTCAACGCGCACGGCACCTCCACCCAGCTCAACGACGCGGCCGAGACGGCCGCGCTCAAACGCGCGCTCGGGGAGGAGCGAGCGAAGCAGATTCCGGTCTCCTCGACTAAGTCGGCGATCGGGCATCTGCTCGGCGCCGCCGGCGCCGTCGAAGCCGTGGCCACCGTGCAGGCGCTGCGCGAGCGGGTGATCCCGCCGACGCTCAACCTCGAGGTCCCGGATCCCGAGCTCGATCTCGACTACGTGCCGGGCCGCGCGCGCCAGCTCGTCGCCGCCAATGGCGGGCCGCCGACGGCGATCTCGAATTCGTTCGCCTTCGGCGGGCACAACGTGGCCCTCGTGTTCCGGGGGGCTTCATAGTGGGGGATCCGCTCGCATGAGCGCCACCGCTGTGCGCGAGGCCGTCGCCCGGCTCGGGCCGCTCGAGCGGCTCGAAGCGCTGTGCGACCCCGGGAGCCTTCAGATGGTGCGCTCTCGGGTCAGCTCGGCTCGGCTCGGCGCGCGCGCCGTCGCCGGCGACGGGGTCGTCGGCGCCACCGGTCTGGTCGGCGGGCGGCCCGTGGCCTGCTACGCCCAGGACGGGCGGTTCCTGGGCGGCTCACTCGGCGAGCGCCACGCCGACACGATCGTGCGCGTGCTCCAGACGGCCGGGCGGGCCCGGATCCCCGTCGTGGCCTTCGTGGAGTCCGGCGGCGCCCGCATGCAGGAGGGCACCGCGGCGCTGGCCGGCTATGGGCGCATCTTCCGGGAGACGGTGGCCCTCAGCGGCCTCGTGCCCCAGATCTCGGTCGTCTCCGGCGCCTCGGCGGGAGGGGGCGCCTATTCGCCGGCGCTGACCGATCTGATCGTCATGACCGACGATGCCGCGATGTTCCTGACCGGACCCGGCGTCGTGCGCGAGGCGCTCGGAGAGGAGATCGACGCCGCATCGCTCGGCGGCCCGCGCGTCCACGAGCGCAACGGCGTCTGCCATCTCGTCGAGCGCGATGAGGCCACGGCCGCGGGCCGGGTGCGGGAGTTGCTCGCCTACCTGCCGGCCGCGGCGGGCGAGTCGCCGCCACGCGCCGATGCGCGCGCGCCGCAGCGCGCCGATCCGGGCACGGCGGTCCCGCTCGAGCCGCGCGTCGCCTACGACGTCCGCGACGCCCTGGCCGGCATCGTCGACGGCGGCTCGCTGTTCGAGCTGTGCCCCCGGTGGGCACGCAACGTCGTCACCGCGCTGGCCCGCATCGACGGCCGGCCGGTGGCGGTGGTCGCCAACCAGCCGCGCCACCTCGGCGGCGTGCTCGACGCCGCGGGTTCGGAGAAGGCCGCGCGGTTCGTGCGCTTCGGCGATTCGTTCGGGCTGCCGCTCGTGGTCACCGTCGACACGCCCGGGTTCATGCCCGGGAGCCGTCAGGAGCAGGCCGGGGTGATCCGGCACGGCGCCTCGCTGGTGCGCGCCTTCGCCGCGGCGCGCGTCCCCAAGCTGACGGTGGTTCTGCGCAAGTCCTACGGCGGGGCGTACATCACGATGAACTCACGCGACCTCGGTGCGGACCTGGTGCTCGCCTGGCCCTCTTCCGAGCTCGGGATCATGAGCGCCCGCGCGGCGGTGGGCATCGTCAACCGTCGAGAGCTGCGGGTGGCGAGCGACCCGGAGGCCGAGCGCACGCGTCTCGCGGACGTGTATGCCGGTGAGCACCTGCGCGCCGCCGCCGCAGCCGCGGAGGGTTTCGTGGACGAGCTCGTCGAGCCGGCCGAGACCCGCTCCCGGCTCGCCGGCGCGCTGCGGACGCTCGCCGGCGCCCGCGGGTAGGCTGCGGTCCGTGATCCTGGCCGGCAAGCGCCTGCTCATCACGGGCGTCATCACCAAGGACTCGATCGCCTTCCACGTGGCCGCGCAGGCGCAGCGCGAGGGTGCCGAGATCCTGCTGACGAGC
>JADGPO010000016.1 GCA_017882405.1 Solirubrobacteraceae bacterium
GACCGGGCTCGCCAGCAGTAGGGGCAGAAGGACGTCCATGCCGTCATGGCTGAGCGCCATGTGGGCGGTGGCCCACAGCACGCCCACCGTGCCCATCAGACCCCAGGTGGCGAGCAGCCACACGTTCCGCTTGAAGTAGATGTCGCGCTCCTCGTCGCTGGGCGGCGAGGCCACTACCACTGCTTGCTGAGGTCGCTGAGCCATGCGCACATGCTCGGGCGGACCGGCGCTCGGGTCTTCCTCCCGGTCGGGTGATCTTGGGGGGTGCCGCTGGGGGAACGAGGGGTGAGACGGGCCTACTCCTCATCGCCGGCGGCACGCGGCTCGGGCGGCGATGTGGCCGCCTCGGGCGCTCATCTGCGCCGCAGCGAAAACCTCGGGTTGCCTACGTTTGCGCCGAGTCCTGTGCGTCGGGTTGCTCACGCTTGGCCAACATGCGTCGAGTTGCTAAAGCATGGCCAACATATGTTGAGTTGCTCACGCTTGCCTAAGCCTGTGGCGGCGAGCCGTCGCTAATAGAGCAGGTCGAACGAGACCGGGGAGCCATCCCCATCCTTAAGCGGTGGTTGCGCCGCAGTCAGGAGACGCCGATGAAAAGTCGCGTCCCATCGAAGTACCCGTCGCCTCTGCGCGACCCCCTCCAAGCAGGTCGGCGTCCAGTCGCTCGCGCCGCCCGCATGAGGACCCGGGCAGCGGTGCTCATGGCCGGGATCCTGACCACCTTCATCTTCACGAGCAGCGCCCTCGGCGCTGCCGCATCGGTGGGCCTCGGAACCGCCGCCCCCTTCTCGGTGCTGGGCGGCTCGACCGTCACCAACACCGGCCCCACCACGATGTGGGGCGATCTGGGCCTCAGCCCGGGCTCATCGGTGACTGGCGCCCCGCACGTGCTCGGCCAGACGCACGTCGATGACGCCGTCGCGATCGCCGCCAAGAACGACCTCACCACCGCCTACAACGACGCGGCCTCGCGGCCGAGCAACGGCTCCGCCGGGACCGACCTGGCAGGCCAGGTGTTCCTGCCGGGCGTTCGCACGGCCAGCAGCTCGCTGCTGCTCTCGGCGGGCAGCGTCACGCTCGATGCCCAGGGCAACCCTGACGCGGTGTTCATCTTCCAGATCGGCACGACGCTGAAGACGGGGTCGAACACCAGCGTCTCGCTCGTCAACGGGGCGCAGGCGTGCAACGTCTTCTGGCAGGTCGGCTCCTCGGCCACGCTCGGGACCGGCACGAGCTTCGTTGGAACGGTCATGGCGCTCGAAAGCATCACCGCCACCACGGCCGCCACGATCCACGGCAGGCTGCTGGCGCGAACCGCGGCCGTGACCCTGGATACGAACACGATCACCACGTCCAACTGCGCCTCGAGCGTCACCGGTGAAGGCGGTGGCTCCGAAACGCCCAACGGCGTGCGACCCCCCGGACTCGGCGGGCCCGGCCCGCTGCCGCCGGCTGGATCGAGGACCGTCATAACGCCTTCGGCCGCGGCCAAACGTGCGGCTGCCAAACGGCGTGCGGCCGCACGGCGGCGCGCTGCCAGACGGCGCACCGCCGCCCGGGTCGCGCTGCCGCACCATCGAAGCTCGTTCACAGGATGAGACGGCGCCTGATCGTGGCGCTGGCGGGCATCTGCCTGGCCGGCGTCACGGCGGCGTCCGCCGCCGGCGCGAGCGTTCCTGCCCACGTGCAGGCGACGCAGGAACTCGTCGTTCTGGGCGCGCCCCACACGGCGCATCAAGCGCCGAGCGCCGGCTCGGCACAGGTGGCGGTGGTGCCCGCCCGCCGGCCGATCACCGGTGAGCGGACCACCCTGCCCGTGCTCGCCCGCTCGATCGCCGCCGGCGGGGTGCGGTGGCTTCAGGTGATGCTCGCCGGTCGCCCCGACGGGCTGACGGGGTGGATCGCCCAGTCGGGCACCCGCGCGCTCGTGACGCCGTGGCGGATCGAGCTGAACCTCGGCTCACGCCGTGTGACGGTGTACAACCACGGCCGTCGCGCGAAGGCCTTCAAGGCGGTCGTGGGCAAGCCCTCCACGCCCACGCCGACCGGCGAATTCTTCGTCGAGGAGGTCGTGCGGATGAACCACGGTGAGCCCGGCGGCCCGTTCGCGCTGGCCCTCAGCGCCCGCTCGAACGCGTTGCAGGAATTCGAAGGCGGGCCGGGCCAGATCGCGCTGCATGGACGTGACAACCTCGGAGGCACGCTGGGCACGGCCGCATCGCACGGCTGCGTGCGCCTGGGCACGGCCAGCATCGACTGGCTGGCGGCACGGATCGGGCCGGGTACACCGGTCACGATCGACGCCGGCGCCTGATGACGAGAGTTCCACAGTTTCCTGATACACTTGATGAACATTGCCGGTAGCACCCGGCGATGCAAGACGGACGTTGGACGTTTCGTCTCCTCCTCGTCCGAGCGGCGCTGGCGCGCTGTTCGGACACCCCTCACGGCTGGGCCAGCTACCCCCTGCTGGCCCAGCCGCTTTTTTTCTCAGCCGTCGGCGAACGGCGCCACCGGGACGCCGTGGTCGCGCTCGCGCACGCCGAGCTCATAGGCGGCGCCATGGGCCGTGCGCAACGTGCGCGGCTCTGCCCGGCCGGGCAGCCGGGCGGTCAGCTCGAGCGCTGCGACCGAGCAATGGACCACGTCGTGGGCGCTCGATTGCCCCGCGTCGGGGTCGGCGTAGCGCCATCCCGCCGCCGCAAGCTCGGGCACCTCGACGCTGGCTCCCACCCGCAGCCCGTGAGCCCCGGTGAGCTCGGCGGCGCATCCTTGAGCCGTCTCTGAGACATGCAGGCCGCGGGCGGTGATCCCTCCGATCCGGTAGCGGCGGCCGTCGAGCGACAGCGCCCCGTTGGCCACCCAGGGTGTCATCCGGCCCGCGAGCTTCAGCCGGCCGAGCGCGACGTCGAGCCATGCACGCGGCTGCTCGGCAAACGCGATTCCGTGCAGCCAGATCCAGCGCTCGGCATGCTCGGAGCCCCAGTTGTGGCCGACCATCCCCGGCCAGCCGCGGAGCTCGATCGCACGCTCCCCGGAGATCTCCAGGGTGCCGTCGAAACTGGCCGCGGGCGCCGGGCTCGTGAGCTTCGTGCGCGGCAGCGGCGTGCGGTAGAGCCACTCTCGGGGAAGGTGGCGCAGTTCGGGCTCATCTGAAGTGAAGCGCAGCGACCACCGTGCCGGCCCGCACTCCCCCTCGGCCTCGGTGGGCGTCATGCGCGCGCCGTCCACCTCGATCCAGCCGCCCGCGGGCACCGAAGGCTCCCCGCCCGTCAGCTTGTGCATGAACGGGCGCCCGCGGCGGGTGTCGAAGACCGTGCACCAGACCGACCCCGCGGGGCGCTGTCCCGGTCGCTTGTGGACCGTGTGGCGGATCCACACCGCCACCGGCTCCTCAGGCGAGACCGCTCGCAGGTAGAAGGACTCATACATCCCCGCCCGCGGCCGAACATTCGGGAAGACCGCACTCGTCGGCATCGCGCCGATGCTAGTCCTTCGCTTGAATCCTGGCAGGATGCCGGGATGAAGCGAGACTCACTCGTACAGCTGCCGCCCGCCCTCGGGCAGCCGGGCGTGCGCTCGGAGGGCCGCTACCTGCTGGGGGTCGACGGCGGCGCGACCAAGACGCTTGCCGCCGTTCTCGACCTGGACGGCAACGCGCTCCATCTCGCACACGGCGGGCCGAGCAACC
>JADGPO010000098.1 GCA_017882405.1 Solirubrobacteraceae bacterium
AACATCCCCGCCGGGCCGGGCCTTGCGTGCGAGCTTGATCGCGGCCTCGCTGGCCTCGGCGCCCGAGTTGCAGAAGTAGACCTTGCCGCCGAGGCTCGACGCGGACAGCCGCTCGGCCAGGCGCATCGCCGGCTCGGTGTAGAACAGGTTGCTCACGTGCATCAACCGCCCGACCTGCTCGCGCACAGCCGCCACCACGTCCGGGTGGCAATGACCGAGGTTCGTCACCGAGATGCCACACAGAAAGTCGAGGTACTCGTTGCCCTCGGCATCCCACAGGCGGGCACCCTCGCCCCGGACGAACTCGACCGGCAGTCGGGCATAGGAGCCCACGACACTCGTGCGCTCGAGCTCCTGGAGCTCCGACAGGGTCATGCGGCCGCCTCGATCTTGGTGCCGATCCCGGCGTCGGTGAACAGCTCGAGCAGCAGCGAGTGCGCGATCCGCCCGTCGAGGATGTGGGCGGCGCTGACCCCTGCATGGATGGCATCCACGCAGGCTTCCAGCTTGGGACGCATCCCCCCCTTCAGACTCGCCAGCGCATCCTGCACCTGCTCGACGGTGGCCTTGCCGATCAGGCTCGTCGGGTCCTCGGGGTTGCCCAGCCATCCCGGCACGTCGGTCAGGAACACCATCTTGTAGGCGCCGATCGCGGCCGCCACCGCGCCGGCCGCCTCATCGGCGTTGACGTTGTATGAGCGCCCCTCGCGATCCGCGCCGACCGACGCGATAACCGGTATGTAGTCGCTGGCGATGTGCTCGATCACGCCCACGTTCACGCGCTCGACGCGCCCCACGAAGCCGATGTCCTCTCCGTCGGGCGCGACACGGCGGGCGACCCGGAACAACGATCCGTCGTCGCCGCACAGGCCCACCGCAGCCTGGCCGTGGCGGCTGAGGCGCAGGACGATCTCCTTGTTGACCTTGCCGACGAGAACCATCTTGGCCACCTCGACGGTGTCCTCATCAGACACCCGCAGCCCGCCCACGAACTCGACCGGCAGGCCGAGGCGTTCCATGTAGGCGGTGATCTCGGGACCGCCGCCGTGGACGACGATGGGGTTCAGCCCGACGTACTTCAGCAGCACCACGTCGCGCGCGAACTCCTCGCGCAGGGCGGGGTCCTCCATGGCGGCGCCGCCGTACTTGATGACGACCGTCTTCGAGTGAAACTCCCGGATGTACGGGAGCGCCTCAAGCAGCGTGCCTACGTCGCGCATATGCCCGTCCTCATGTCGTGTACTCCGCGTTGATCGTGACGTACTGGTGAGAGAGGTCGGAGAAGAAGACCTCGGTTTCCGCGCCCTCGCCCGGCAGGCTGACGTCGTACTCGACCTCCGGCTGCGCGACGGCGCGCGCGAGCGCCTGCTCGTCGTAGTCGATGGCGGCGCCCGCCGAGCACACCGCGGTCCCCTCGATCGACAGGTCCACCGCCAGCTGCGCAGTTGCCGCGTCCCTCCCGCCCATGGCAGCCCCGACGGCCTGGATGATCCGTCCCCAGTTCGGGTCGCCGCCGTGGAGCGCCGTTTTGACGAGCGGCGAGTTGGCCACGGCGCGCGCGACGGCCTCGACGCCGTCGGCCTGCCCACCGCGCACGAGCACGCGCGCTATCCGCCGCGCGCCCTCGCCGTCGGCCACCATCATGATCGCCAGCTGGCGCAGCAGCGCGTCGAGCGCCTCGCCGAAGCGCAGCTCGTCCTCGCTCTCCGGAACCACGGTGACGCCGCTCGCGCCCGAGCACATCAGGATCGCCGTGTCGTTGGTCGACAGCTGCCCGTCCACCGATACGCGGTCGAAGGAGCGCTTCACGCACACCCCCAGCAGCAGATCCGCCGTCTCGGGCGCGAGGGCCGCGTCGGTCTCGACGAAGCACAGCATCGTGGCGAACTGCGGCGAGATCATTCCCGCGCCCTTGCACTGGGCGTTGAGCCGAACCGGTCCGGACGCCAGCTCGAGCTCGAGGCTCGCCCGCTTCTCCGTCGCGTCCGTCGTCTGGATCGCCTGCTGGAAATCCCCGTCGCCGTGACCGCTCAGCCGCGGCCGCGCGGCCAGGATGCCCTTCACGATCGCGTCCACCGGCAGGTGGTGGCTGATGCCGCCGGTCGAGGCGAGCGCCACCTCCGCTGGATCGACGGCCACCGCGGCGGCCGCCGCGCCCTGCGTCTTGGCGGCATCGTCCAGTCCGCGCCGGCCGGTGGCGGCGTTCGCGCAGCCGGAGTTGGCGAGCACGGCACGCAGGGCACTCAGCCGGCAGCGCTCCTGGCTGACGAGCACCGGCGCCGCCGGCGTGCCCGTGGCTGTGAAGCGCGCAGCGCTGACCACACGGTCGGCGTCGCAGACGAGCAGCCCGAGGTCGGTGTTGCCGCTCGGCTTGATCCCGCAGGCCACACCGGCGGCGCGGAAGCCAGCGGGCAGTCCCGCGCCCGGTCCCAGGTCGCGCACGTGCGCGGGCGCGGGCACCCAGCGCGAGTGAAAGAAGGGCTGTGGCGGGCCATGCACGGGCGCCCCGGCTCCGGGTATGCCGCTGCCGGCCTGCTCGGACCCGCTCACAGCAGGCCTTCGGTCTCGGGGAAGCCGAACATCACGTTCAAGTTCTGGACGGCCTGCGAGGAGGTCCCCTTCCAGAGGTTGTCGATCGCCGAGAACACCAGCACCTTGCCGGTGTGCTGATCGCAGGCCGCGAAGATCCGGCAGAAGTTGGTCTCGCGCACCTCGAGCACGCCCGGTGGAGCGTCGACCACCTCGACGAAGGGCTCCGCGGCGTAGGCCTCTGCGAACAGCCCTGAAAGCTCCTCGGCGGCGACCTTGCGGGTCGGCGTCACATAGCAGCTGGCCAGCTCGCCCTGATCGAGCGGCACGAGGTGCGCCTGGAATTGCACAGCCAGCCCGGGCGGTGCCTCGCCGACCCGGCGTTTCGCGCTGTGCGTGCTCCAGCCCGAGGGGCTGTTGGCAGCAAGCAGGGCGAGCTGCTCCTCGATCTCCGGCGTATGCCGGTGGGCGGCG
>JADGPO010000099.1 GCA_017882405.1 Solirubrobacteraceae bacterium
CTACGACCAAGCTCCTCATCGCCGCGCATGGCCACGATCATCCCAGGTCTCGCACCCGCACACCTCGGAGATCACGCCCGGCCTTCCGGCTGCGCGAGCTCACGCCCGGCTGAGCTGCGGGCATCCCTGCTGGGCGAACTGGTTGCCGATCTCGCGATCGATACACCTTGTGAACAAGCCACACTCCCGAGTGGGAGGGCCGTGGAAGCGCTCGTAACGGCCGCGGCCGATGGGACTTGACGCCCACGATTCGGGGTCGCCGCCGACCCTCCTTGCCATCACCGCACCCGCTCGGCGCGATAGCCGGCGTGCAGCGCTCGTGGCTAGCCTTCGGTGCGTGGCTGACCTTGCGGCGATCGAGCGGGAGCTCTCCGCGGCCCGCAAACGAGATGACAACGACGCGCGCGTTCGCTTGATCTCACAGGCGCTCGCGCTACCCGAGACCGAACCTGACCGAGCCGAGTACCTCGACGAGCTCGCCGACGCCTACCAACAACTCGGTCGCTTCAAGGACGCGATCGACGCGATGCGCCAAGCCGTCGCCGCTGGCTGGCACGGGACGCTCGACGATCACCCCAAGGATCCGCCCACGCGGACGTCGGACTGGACGCCAAGGCGCTCCGATGGCAAACCACAGGACTCGAGCTGGCGCTCGCCGCCGGCACGAACGGCGACCTGATCTGGATGCTCACCGACGAGCGAGCCGACACCCTCGACGCGCTCAGCGATCCGCCCGACGTCTCGTGAGCGCCACCGCATCCCTGGCGGTTCTGGCCCTGTCGCTGACGGCTGCCGTCGTCCGCACCCGCTGGGCGCCGGATTGGGCGGTGGCGCTCGGAGGCGCGCTCCTGCTCCTGGCCACCGGCGTGATCAGCTTCGCGGGCGCCCGGCATGCGCTGGCGAACTTCGGCGCGACGATCGGCTTTCTCGCGGCACTGCTCGTGCTCGGCGATGGCTGCCGCCGCTCCGGCCTGTTCGATGCGCTCGGTTCGACGATGGCGATCGCATCCCGTGGCCGGGCGATGCGCCTGCTGGCGCTGGTGTTCGCGGTCGCGGCAGCCACCACCGCCGTGCTGAGCCTCGACGCGACCGTCGTGCTGCTCACGCCGATCGTGTTCGCGACAGCGGCGGGGCTTCGGGTCAGCTCACGGCCGCACGTCTATGCATGCTCGCACCTGGCCAACACCGCCTCCCTGCTGCTGCCGGTCTCCAACCTCACCAATCTGCTGGCCTTCCACGCCAGCCACCTGTCGTTCACGCGCTTCGCCGCGCTGATGGCGCTGCCGTGGCTCGTGGGGCTGGCGATCGAGTGGATCGTCCTCACCCGGGCGTTTCGCCCCGAGCTGCGAATGACATCCACGGACGCTCCCGTGTCTGGGGACCGTCGCCCTCTCCCCCGGTTCCCGCTGGTCGTGCTGGCGTTCACCCTCGCCGGCTTCGCGGTCAGCTCGGCGATCGGGGTCGCTCCCGTGTGGGTAGCGGCCCTCGCAGCGCTGGTGATGACCGCCGGGTCAAGGTCGCGGCCGAGCGAGATCGTCCTCGCCGCGCAGCCCGCGTTCCTGGCGTTCGTGCTCGCCCTCGGGGTGATCGTCACCGCCGCCGGCGAGCACGGGCTCTCATCGGCCGTCGACGCTGTGCTCCCCCATGGCTCGGGGCTCCTCGCGCTCCTGGCGGTCGCGGCTGTCAGCGCCGTCCTGGCCAACGTCGTCAACAACCTGCCGGCGACGCTGATCGTGCTCCCGGTCGTCGCCGCGAGCGGACCCGGCGGGGTTCTCGCCATGCTCATCGGCGTCAACGTGGGCCCGAACATGACCTACGTCGGCTCGCTGGCGACGCTGCTGTGGCGCCGGATCGTCCATGCTCACGACGAGACCGTCGACATCGCGGAGTTCGTCCGGCTCGGCGCGCTCACCGTCGTACCCGCGTTGTTGGCTTGCACCGTCTGCTTGTGGTTGGCTCTGCAGGTGGTGTGATGCGCGTCGTCGTCTGGATCGCCGAGGGAACGTGGGAGGCCTGCGTCCGGCATGCCTCAGAGCTCGTGCACGAGCAGGCCGAGGTGACCCTTCTGCACGTCGCGCCGAGCGACGTCGAGGAGCTCGCAGCCGCAGGGCGCGCCGGCCTCCTCGGCCGCCGCCGGCCGCCGCCGGCCGAGCGAAGCCTGCGCGCGGTCTCCGACGAGGAGGCGCGCCGGCTGCTGGACGCCGCCCGGACGCTGTGGGACCGCGACTGCGAGACGGTGGCGCGCCGGGGCCGGGTCGAGCGCGAGGTCGTGGCCGCCTGCGCGGACGCCGACCTGCTCGTGCTCGCCCGCGACGGCGATCTGCGACTCGGGCCCCCGAGCCTCGGGCGGCACACACGCTTCGTCGTCGACCACGCGCCCTGCACCGTCGTCCTCGTCTGGCCGCAGGAGCCGCCGGGGGTCGACACGATCCCGCCGCCCCACCATCCCAGGGGGCACTGAGCCTCGATCAGGCCGTCTTCGTGGTGGCCTGCTCCCCCAGGTCGAGCTCGTCGATCGCCTGGTCGCGCATCTTGAACTTCTGCACCTTGCCGGTGACGGTCATCGGGAAGGAGTCCACGAACTTGACGTAGCGGGGGACCTTGTAGTGCGCGATCCTGCCACGGCAGAACTCGCGTACCACCTCCTCTTCGAGCACCGCCCCACTGCGCGGGATCACCCAGGCCATCAGCTCCTCGCCGTAGCGCTCGTCGGGCACGCCGATCACCTGCACGTCGCCGATGTCAGGATGCGAGTAGAGGAACTCCTCGACCTCGCGCGGATAGACGTTCTCGCCGCCGCGGATCACCAGGTCCTTGATCCGCCCGACGATGTTGAAGTAACCGTCCTGGTCCATCGCGGCCAGATCGCCGGTGTGCATCCAGCCGTCGGAGTCGATCGCCTCCGCGGTGCGCTCGGGATCCTCCCAGTAGCCGGTCATGACGCTGTAGCCGCGGGTGCACAGCTCGCCCGTCTCCCCCCGGGCGACCGTGTCGAGGGTATCGGGGTCGGCCACCTTGACCTCGAGGTGCGGCCCGACCCGGCCGACGCTGCCCACGCGCTTCTCCAGTAGGTCGTCGGTCGCGGTCTGCGTGCTCACAGGGCTGGTTTCCGTCATCCCGTAACAGATGCCCACCTCACTCATGTGCATCCGCTCGATCACCCGCTTCATCACCTCCACCGGGCACGGAGAACCGGCCATGATCCCGGTCCGAAGCGAATCGAGCTCGTAGCGTTCGAAGTCGGGCGCGTCCAGCATGGCGATGAACATCGTCGGCACGCCGTAGAGCGAGGTGCAGCGCTCCGCCGCCACCGCCTGGAGCGTCGCCTCGGCGTCGAAGGCCGGGGCGGGGATCACCATCGTGGCGCCGTGCGAGCTGCACGCCAGATTGCCCATCACCATCCCGAAGCAGTGGTAGAAGGGAACGGGGATGCAGACGCGGTCCTCGTGGGAGTAATGCACGCCCTCGCCGACGAAGAAGCCGTTGTTGAGGATGTTGCGGTGGGTGAGCGTCGCGCCCTTGGGAAAGCCGGTGGTGCCGCTTGTGTACTGGATGTTGATCGGGTCTGAGGCCTCCAGGGTGGCGCTGCGCTCCCGCAGCAGTGTGGGATCGACCCCGTCGGCGCCGGCCAGCAGCGCGTCCCAGTCCTCGCTGTCGAGGAACACCACCCGCTCCAGCGCCGTCAGGCCGTCGCGGACCTCGGCGACCATCGCCCGGTAGTCCGAGGTCTTGAACGCCGGCGCGGCGATGAGCATCCGGCAACCCGACTGGCGAAGCGCATATTCCAGCTCGGAGGTGCGATAGGCGGGGTTGACGTTGACGAGGATCACCCCGAGCTTGACGGTCGCGTACTGGACGAGCACCCACTCGGCGCAGTTGGGGCTCCAGATCCCCACCCGGTCGCCCTTGTGAAGGCCGGCGGCGATCAATCCGCGGGCCAGCTCGTCGACCGCGCGGTCAAGCTCGCTCCAGCTGTAGCGCAGGCCCTGCTGGAAGGACACCAGCGCCTCGCGGTCGGCGAACCGGGACACGGTCTGCTCCAGGTTGGAGCCGATCGTCTCCTCCAACAGCGCCACCTCGGTCTGGCCCTGCGCATACGAATCGCTCATCGCCCTCTCCCCTTCGCTCTACGGTCCCGGGAGTCTACGGCCGGCGGCAAATCAGGCAGACGTCGAAGGCGGCGTGAGCGGCGTGAGCGGCGCATGCGACGCAGGCTGCGAGCCGCGGCCCTCTCGGACCTATCGGCACCAAAGTGCAAGAAATCAAGTCCGAGAGTGCAGTCAGACGGATGACCGGTTTGCCGTTTCCGCGCACCGGATACACCCTCCATATAGTGCCCCCGACGCGAACTCCGGCGTGAGTGTCTGCCACGTCCTGAGCGAGGATCCCGACCTCGCCGAGCTCATCGACCCGGAGGACCGCGCCCGGGCGGTGGAGCACTGCGTCGCGCGCACGGCGCGGATCCCGCGAGGACGCTGGACCACGCCCGGCCCGGAGGGGCTGGGCGACGGCATCGGGCTGCTGGTGCTGGAGGGCCTGCTGCTGCGACGGGTCGGGATCGACGGCCGCTTCGGCGCCGAACTGCTGGGCGTCGGCGACCTGCTGCGCCCCTGGCAGAGCGAGGACGCCCGTCCCACCCTGACACTCACGACGCGCTGGAGAGTGCTCGAGCCGCTTCGCCTGGCGCTGCTCGACGCGGCGACCGCGCGGCGCTTCGCCGCTTATCCGGAGCTCACCGGCCGACTGGTGGACCGGGCCCTGGAGCGCTCGCGCAACCTCGCGATCAACATGGCGATCGTGCACCAGGCGCGCGTCAACGTCCGCCTGCACATGCTGTTCTGGCATCTGGCCGACCGCTGGGGACGGGTGCGCCCCGCGGGAATCGCGCTGCCGCTGTCGCTGACCCACACCGTGCTCGCGGATCTGGTGGCGGCGCGCCGTCCGACCGTCACCAGCGCCCTGAGCGAGCTCGGCCGGCAGCGGCTGGTGCTCCCCGACGAGGAGGGTTGGCTGCTCTGCGGTGAGCCGCCGGGCGAGCTGCTGGAGCTGCGGGAGGTCGAGGTCAGCGCTGCCTCGGCGGCCGCGGCCGCCGGCCCCTAGGCGTGAGAGGCGGACCCTCGCTCCCGCCGGATCCGGTGAGCGCCGACGCGCTGCTCGCTCAGATCGAGGCGATGCTCGACGCCGCCGGGATCGACACCGCCTCGCCCTACCTGACGCGCAGCCGCACGTGCATGCCGCGCGCCGCGTGGCCGGGCATCGAGCAGTAGAGCTCGTAGGCGCCCCTGCCGAGCCGCCACGTCGACTGGTGCAGCTGCCCGGACTGAGCGATGGCCACGTCCTGGGCGCGCCCCACCATCGTGCCGCCGGCGTCCAGACGCCGAATGCGCAGGTCGTGGGCGTCCATGCCCCGGTTCCACAGCTGCACCGTCACCTTGCCCGCCGGCACGGAGGACCGCGAGGGCCACAGCGACCACTCCTGGGCGTAGACGAGCATCCGCGACGGGAGCTGGCCTGCGGGGCGACCCGCGCCGGCGGTTGGCACCACGACAAGGCAGGCGGCCGCCACCACACCTCCGATCAGCGCGCGTCTCATGCCAGCAGCTGGTGGCGCGGGAAGCGGTGCGCGTCGGGGATCACGGATCCGGCGTCGTGGCCGAACCACTGCTCCAGCAGCGAGCAGTAGATGCCTCGGAAGTCGACGTTCTCCCGGGGGTTGCCGTTGGCGTCGAGATCCTGCAGCGAGGGCTGCTCGCCGATCATCATGCCGGTCACCCGGCTGCCGATCAGCATCGACAGGCCGGCTGCTCCGTGGTCGGTTCCGTGCGAGCCGTTCTCCTGCGCGCGGCGCCCGAACTCCGACCAGACGTGGATCAGCATGCGGTCGGCGATTCCGCGGGCTTCCAGATCGGCCTGGAAGGCCGCGATCGCCTGGCTGGTCATCGTCAGCCCGGGCCCGAGCGTCGAGGCCTGCGTGGAGTGGGTGTCGAACTGCGTCTCGGGGCTCAGCGCCACGCAGCGCAACGGCAGTCCGGCGGCGATCATCGCCGCCAGCCCGGCCAGGCGCTGGGGGAAGTCGGTCTGGGCCGCGGTCGGATAGGCAACCGGGCTCTTGTAGCTCGCCTTGCCCGCTGCGTCGTGAAACGGCGCCAGCGCGCGGCGCACGATCCCCGACTCGGCGGCCGCCTCGGCGACCTGGGCGATCGCCCGGTCTGAGGAGCGGCGCTGGGCGGCTCCCAGCCGCGAGGTCGATTCCAGCGCCAGCGAGAACACGTCTCCCCACACGCCCTCGATCCCCAGCGAGAAGCTCTCCGGGCGATCGATCGCCGCCACCGGGTTGGTGGCGGTGGCCAGCGTGGGGTTCATCGCCGAGTCCATCGACAGGCCCTGCAGCGGGTTGGCGCGGCTGCCGACCTGATCCAGGTAGCGCCCCAGCCAGCCGGTGGTGGTGGTCGTGCTCGTCTCCCCCACCTCCCAGTAGTGGCGCGAGGTGAAATGCGACATGTCCGGGCTCGAGTAGCCGATCCCCGGCAGCACCGTGACCTTGCCGGCGTCGTGCAGCTGGGCAAAGCCGCTCGCCGCCGGACCCCAGCTCAGCCGCGGATCCTCCCCGAACGGGATCCCCGTCCCCGGGGCCACCGCCAGCGTCGGGCGCAGCTTGCGATACGTGGAGTCCTCGGTCGGCGCCAGCACCGACAGCGCATCGATCCCGCCGGCCAAGAAGATCGAGACCAGCACCGGGCTGCGCGATCCCTGCGCCTGCGCCGCCTGCGCGATCCCCTCAGACATCGCCCGGCCACCCAGTCCCAGCCGCCCCGCGCCGTACACCGACACCAGGCCGCCGGCGGCGCCCAATAGGAACTGGCGACGATCGACCCCCGCCCCCGCGGGCCTGGGCATCCGCGGAGCGGACTCCCGCGGGCTCCCCGCCCGCGACGCCGCCAGCACCTGAGAGCGCGACAGGCCGTCGCAGCAGGTCGGAATCCGCGAGTCCATCAGCAGGTCTGCCAATCCGGGCTCATCGGGATCAGCGCGCGGAGCGCGTTCTGGCGCAGGATGCGGTAGGTGACCTGCTCCCAGTCGGCCCGTATCTTGCGCTCGGCACGGCGGCTGAAGGCCAGCAGGTTGCGCACCGTCTCATGCGAAAGCTCGGGGTCACCCCAGTGAGCCAGCGCCCTGGCCAGCGCCCGGTCGGGGCGCTCGTCGGTGCGATAGTGCTTGGCATTGGTGTCCAGCCCCGAGTCCTGCAGCGCGTAGTTGACCGCCACCATCCGGCCGGCCCAGCGCGAGGTGTCCAGCCAGTGGCCGTAGTCCCAGCCGGCGACGTTGGGCGGCTCAAACAGCTTCTGACCGGTCTGATCGGCGATCCAGGCCCAGGCGTCGCTGGCGATCGTCTGACCCAGCGCGCGCAGCATGCCGGCGCAGAACACGACGGGCGGGGTGACCATGGTCTGCCCCTCGTAGAACAGCGGGTGGCGCAGGATCGCCTCCGTCAGCGGGCGCACCTCATAACCGCTGGACACATACGTGCGCTCCAGCGCCCTCAGCACGGCGGCGGGGATCGGCTCGGCCACGAAGTACCCCCACAGCTTGGAGACCATGTACGACGGGTGCAGCGCATGCTCCACGCACAGCCGGCACGAGTCCCGGTAGTCAAAGCGACCTCGCTGCCCGAAGATCTTCTTGACCCCGTCGTCGTGCAGCTTGCGATCCAGCCGGAAGCCGTGCGGGCCACCGCTGATGCTCCACGTGGCGGTGAACCCCGTCAGCGCCCGCGCCTGATTGTGCACGTCGCTCTGGGAGTAGCCGCGATCGGCCCCCAGCGTGAACAGCTCCATCAGCTCGCGCGCGTAGTTCTCGTTGGGGCTGTACTTGTTGTTCTCCACCCCCGAGAGCCACAGCAACATCGCCGGATCGCGCGTGACCTCCACCAGCAGCTCATGGAAGTTGCCCAGCGCCCGCGCGCGCATCATCTGGTTCTGGGCGAGCATCAGCTTCGCCGTCGCGCCGGCCACCGACGAGGTCAGCCAGCCGTGCCACACGAGCGTCATGCGCTCCACCAGCGGCTGATCGGAGCGCACCATGCGATCCAGCCACCAGCAATGGTCATCGCCCCACACGTTGATCGGATCCAGCGGACGGCCGTGCTCGGCGTGCGGCGCGCGACCCACCAGCCGCGCCCGACCAGACGGGCGCGTCAGCGAGGCCACCGCCCCGTCCAGGCCCAGCGCCGCCAGCCGCCGCGCCTCACCCGGGCGGGGCCCGAAACCCGCGCGCCACAGCAGGCGGGTGGCGTGACGCTCGGTGAAGCGCCCGTTCAGGGTGGCGGTCGGAGAGCCGGAAAGTGAGCCCATGAGCAGCCGCCACGCCCATCGGGGGCGAAGCGGCCCACACTCTTCATCGGCTCGGTGGGCCGGCGCCTTGAGCTACTGGACGACGACCGTCCCGTGCATGAACGCGTGGAACTGGCAGATGTAGGGATACGTGCCCGGCTTGCTGAACTTGACCGTGGCACTCGCCCCCGGCTTGATCGTGCCGCTGTCAAAGCCGCTGTCTCGAGCCGCAGGCGGCCAGCGCCAGCGAGGCGAGCCCAGGGCGATCGCGGAGGTCAGTTTGGTCGTCAGGCCCAGCTCTACGAGCGGCTAACTAGATCGGATCAACAGTGATCCGGGCAGCGGGCGATCTCGTAGAAAGGGGTGCATCCGGACAGATTCGGACCCACCAAGGAGACTCGATGACCGAACCAACCAACCACGAGGGCGACCGGCCGAC
>JADGPO010000100.1 GCA_017882405.1 Solirubrobacteraceae bacterium
CTCGGCATCCGGGGCAGCAACACCGCCGAACTGCACTTCGACGAGGTCGTGGTCCCCGCCGCCAACCGCCTGGGCGAGGAGGGCGACGGGCTGGGGGTGGCGCTCTCCGGCTTCCTCGCGCCCAGCCGGATCTCGGTGGCGATGACCTGTGTCGGCTTGGGCCAGCGCGCGCTGGACCTGGCGCTGGAGTACGCCAAGCAGCGCGAGACGTTCGGCAAGCCGATCGCCCAGCGTCAGGCGATCGCCTTCAAGCTCGCCGAGATGGCCACCGACATCCAGGCCGGCCGCGCGCTGACCATGCAGAGCGCGCTGCAGTGGGAGACCCACGGCGGCGCCAACGCCGAGTCGGCGATGGCCAAGCTGTTCGCCTCCGAGATGCTCCAGCGCGTCACCGACGGCGCGCTGCAGGTCCACGGTGGCGTCGGCTACTGGTCCTCGAGCCCGATCGAGCGCGTCTACCGGGATGCCCGGGCGCAGCGCTTCGAGGAGGGCACCGCCGAGATCCAGAAGACGACGATCGCGCGGGACCTGCTGAGTTAGTGGACTCTGTGTGGCGGGCCGGCTCGATCGGCCCGCTGGCGCTGCCGCATCGGATCGTGATGGGCTCGATGCACGTCGGGCTGGAGGGCCTGGACGACGGCGGCGCCGCCCTGGCGGCCTTCTATCGCGAGCGAGCTGCCCGGGACGCCGGGCTGATCGTCACCGGCGGGTCCGCGATCAGCCGTGTCGGCGCCGGCGGGCGCAACTACAGCTTCGTCAACGACGACGCCGACTCCGACAAGCTGGCGCGGGTGGCGTCGGAGGTGCACGAGGCCGGCGGCCGGATCCTGCTCCAGCTGTTTCACGCCGGGCGCTATGCCTACGAGAAGTCGTTCGGATTGTCGCCGGTGGCGCCGTCGGCCGTGTACTCGCGCTTCAGCGGTTGCGAGCCGCGGGCGCTCACCCACGAGGAGGTGCTGGGCACGATCGCCGACTTCGCCCGGGGGGCCGCACGAGCGAGTGAGCTGGGCTTCGACGGCGTGGAGATCATGGGCTCCGAGGGCTACCTGCTCAACCAGTTCACCGCCCCGGCCACCAACCTGCGCGACGACGAGTGGGGCGGGGATGCCGTGCGACGGATGCGCTTCCCGCTGGAGGTCGCCGCCGCCGTGCGCGCCGCCGCCGGTCCCGGGCAGGTCGTCGTCTATCGCATCTCCGGCGCCGACCTGGTCGACGGCGGCACGCCGGAGGAGGATGTGCTCGAGCTGGCCGCCGCACTGGCGGCCGGCGGCGCCGTGGATGCCCTGAACGTGGGGATCGGCTGGCACGAGGCGCGCGTGCCGACCGTCCAGCTGCTGGTCCCGCACGGCGCCTGGCGTCCGTGGGCGCGGGCGATTCGCGAGGCGGCGAGCGTGCCGGTGATCGCCTCGAACCGGGTCAACACACTGGCGCTGGCCGACGAGCTGCTGGCCGCGGGCGACGCCGACTTCGTGTCCCTGGCGCGGCCGTTTCTGGCCGACCCCGAGATCGTGGAGCGCAGCCGCGCCGGTCGCCCGATCAACGTCTGCATCGCCTGCAACCAGGCGTGCATCGACCGCTCGATCTTCGACCGGCGGGTGTCGTGCCTGGTCAACCCGCGCGCAGGCTATGAGCTGGAGCTCGGCCACGCCAGCGGGAGCTCTCGGCTGGCCGTCGTCGGGGGCGGGCCGGCGGGCATGGAGGCGGCTCGGGCGCTGGCCGCGGCCGGGCACTCCGTACGGCTGTATGAAGCGGGCGAGCGGCTGGGCGGGCAGTTCCGGATGGCCAGCCGGATCCCCGGCAAGGAGGACTACGGCCTGACCGGCGACTACTTCGCCTCCGAGCTGGCGGCGCTGGGCGTCACGGTGTCGCTGGGGTCGCGGATCGACGATGCGTCCGCGGTGGCCGGCTATGACGGTGTCGTGGTGGCCACCGGGGTGTCCCCGCGCGAGATCGACCTGCCGGGAGCGCATCTGGACCACGTCGTCAGCTACGCGGAGCTGCTGTCCGGAGACCGGCCGGACGTGAACGGGAGCGTGGCGATCATAGGGGCGGGCGGGATCGGGGTCGACGTCGCACACCTGCTCAGCCATCGCGGCGGCTTCTATGCCCGCTACGGTCTGCGCGGGCAGCAGCAGACATCGTCGCCGCCCGTGCGGGCGGTGACCCTGATGCGCCGCGGTGAGCGTGTCGGGGAGCGAATCGGCCCGTCGACGCGCTGGGCCGTGCTGGCCGAGCTGCGGGCCGCGGGCGTGCGGACGCTCACCGGGATCGAGTACGAGCGGATCGAGCCGGGAACCGTGTGGATCCGCGATCCGGGGGGGGAGACCATGGCCGTGGCCGCCGACGTGGTCGTGGTGTGCGCCGGCCAGCGCCCCGAGCGCGGGCTGGCCGCGCAGCTGGAGGCGGCCGGTAAGCCGCACCTGGTGATCGGCGGGGCGGCCGGCGCCGAGGAGCTGGACGCCGAGCGAGCCTTCCGCGAGGGGCTGGCTGCGCCGGAGCGCCTCGGCCAGGTAATTTTGCGCGCGTGACCGAGTCCCTGCCGACGCGCTGGGCGCTGACCGTTCCCTTCACCGGGGTGCCGTTGGCCGACCATCCTGAGCTGTATCGCCGTGCCGAGGCGCTGGGCTACGACGACCTGTGGTCGGGCGAGACGCCCAACGGAGCCGACGGCTTCACCACCCTGTCGATCGCGATCCCGGTGACCCAGCGGATGCGGCTGGCGACCGGCATCGTCAATCCGTTCACGCGCGGGCCGGCGGTGCTCGCGCAGACGGCCGCCGCCATGCAGGAGGCCAGCAGCGGGCGCTTCGTGCTCGGCCTGGGGGCCTCCTCCAACGTGATCGTCGAGCGCTTCAACGGGCTGGAGTTCGAGAAGCCGCTCTCCAAGGTCCGAGACGCCGTGCAGGCGCTGCGACCGGTCCTGTCGGTGCCCGCCGAGAGGGGCTTCGGCGGCCTGCGTCTGGAGCGACCCGTCACCACCCCCGTGCCGATCGTGCTGGCGGCCCTGCGCGCCAAGATGCTCGGCCTGGCCGGCAGCGTGGCCGACGGCGCGTTCACCAACTTCCTACCGCTCTCCGGTCTGCCGGCGGTCGTCGACGCCCACCGCGCGGGCGAGCGCGAAGGGGGCCGTGCCGAGGGCTCCACCGAGCTCGTGTGCCGGTTCTTCATCATCCCGGGTGACCCCGACCAGGGCGTGCAGCTGGCCCGGGCGATGTTCTCGGCCTACGGGAGCGTGCCCGTCTACGCGGAGTTCTTCCGCTGGCTGGGCTGGGCTGAGCAGCTGGATCCGATGGTCGAGGCCTACGAGGCGGGTGACCGCCAGCGCGCCATCGAGCTCGCGCCCGAGGAGCTGATCCGCGAGATCTTCGTGTTCGGCTCCCCCGACGAGATCCGCGGCCGCCTGAACGAGTTCGTGGCCGGTGGGGTCAACACCGCGGTGCTGTCCCCGCTGGCGCCCCCCGAGAAGGTTCCGGAGCTGCTGGAGGCGCTGGCACCGCTGGGGTGATGCGGCGCGAGGTCCCCATACGCGGCGAGATGATCAGGCTGGGGCAGTTGCTCAAGCTCGCCGGGGTGGTCGACACCGGCGCCGAGATCAAGGCGTTTCTGGCCTCCGAGCCGGTGCTCGTCAACGGGGAGCCGGAGACCCGGCGCGGCCGGCAACTGCACCCCGGCGACGTCATCCGGGCCGGCGACCAGGAGCTGCGCGTGGCCGCATCGCCATGACCAGACCGCGCTGCTACGTGGCCAGCCCGCTGGGCTTCAACGAGGCGGGCCGCGACTACTACGAGCGCGTGTACCTGCCCGCCCTGGCGACCGTGGTCGAGCCCGTCGACCCGTGGTCGCTGGATGTGGTCGTGGCGCCGGGCGCCTGTGAGCGGGAGCGGGCGCTGTCGATCGGCCGGCGCAACATCGAGGCGATCCGCTCGTGCGAGCTGCTGGTGGCCCATCTCGAGGGCCAGGAGCCGGACTCCGGCACGGTCGCCGAGCTCGGCTACGGGGCCGCCCTGGGCCTGCGCTGCTTCGGATTGCGCTCGGACCTGCGCCAGAGCGGCGAGCCGGGGGTGGCCGTCAACCTCCAGGTGGAGGCGTTCATCGTCGAGAGCGGCGGGATGATCGCCGCCACGCTCGACGAGCTGGTGGCCGAACTAGGCCGCGACGGCTGAGGTGACCAGCGTCGTCTCCGGCGAGATGTACGTGCCGCGGTTCTCGCCCCGGCAGATGGCCGAGATCGCGTCGCGCTCGTCGAAGTCGAACACGTGCAGCGGCAGCCCGTAGTCGCGCGCGAGCACGATCGCCTGCTGGTCCATGACCCGCAGGTCGCGCTCCAGCACGTCCTTGTAGCCGAGGCTGTCGTAGCGCATGGCTCCCGAGTCTTTGCGGGGATCCCGATCGTAGATCCCGTCGGTGCCGTGCTTGGCCAGCAGGATCGCGTCGGCGTTGAGCTCGATCGCGCGCTGGACCGCCGGGTAGTCGGTGGTCACGTAGGGCTGGCCGATCCCGCAGGCCAGCAGCACCAGGCGCTCGCGCTCCAGGTGCGAAACGGCCCGCAGGCGGATGAACGGCTCGGCCATGGAGGGCATCGGCAGCGCGGTCATCAGCCGCACGTCGTCCAGACCGCGATGCTTGAGCACCCCGCGCAGCAGGATGCCGTTCATCACGGTGCCGAGCATCCCGATGTTGTCGGCCTCGGCGCGCTCGATGTCCCAGTCGTCGGCGACGTTGCCGCGGAAGAAGTTGCCGCCGCCCACCACGACCGCCTCCTCGACGCCCATCGCCCGCGCGGCGATCAGCTGATCGGCGACGTAGCCCAGGGATTCCGAGTCCAGGCCGAAGTCGGCAGCACCGGCGAAGGCACGCCCGCTGAGCTTGACCACCACCCGGCGGTAGCGGAGCGAGGACACGGCGCAAGCCTAGCGGCTCTGGGCTCGTGTGGAGCCCCGCGATCATAATCGGTCATCACATGACCCCCGGCGATACCGCGGCCCGACGCACCCGTCGCTGGTCCTCGTACCAGCCCAATGTGCCCGGTCGGGGCATCGTTGCCGGCTACAGCCTGCGCTTCTGGGGGATCGTGGTCGTGCTGGGCGCCGGCACGGGAGTGGCGGCGTCGGCCCTGGTGGGGCTGCTGCGCCTGGTCGAGCATCTCGCCTACGGCTACCGCAAGGGCCCGTTTCTCGACGGGGTGGCGGCCGCCGCCGGTTGGCGCCACGTGGTCGCACTGCTGGTGGCGGCTCTGCTGGTGGCCGGCGGCACGGTCGTGTTGGGCCGGCTGCCGACCTCCGGTGGGACCGAGGTGTCCGAGGCGCTGTGGCTGCATGGCGGGAAGCTCGACGCCCTGCCCAGCCTGGCCCGCAGCGTGCTCTCGATCGTGACCGTCGGGCTGGGGGTCTCGCTGGGACGTGAGGCCGCGCCCCAGCTGGCCGGCGCGGCCGGTGCCAGCTGGCTGTCGGAGTGGGGCCGGCTGCCCGTCTGGCAGCGGCGCCTGCTGGTCGCCTCGGGCGCCGGCGCGGGGTTCGCCGCGGTCTACAACGTCCCCCTGGGGGGCGCGCTGTTCGCCCTGGAGGTGCTGCTGGGAACGGTGGCGCTGCCGCTCGTGCTGCCCGCGCTGGCGACCTCGGTGACCGCCACCGCAGTCGCCTGGATCACACTGGGCACCAATCCCACCTACTCGCTGCCGCGCTACGCGCTGCATCCCTCGCAGCTGGCCTGGGCGTTCGTGGCGGGCCCGATCATCGGGGTGGCGGCGATCGCCTGGGCGCGGATCGTGCAGCGGGCGACGGCGCTGCGCCCGCGCGGCTGGGGCCGCCTCGCCGCGCCCGTGCTCGTCTTCGCGGTGCTGGGCGTCGTCTCGATCCGGTACCCGCAGCTGCTGGGCAACGGCCAGGGGATCGTCCAGCTGGAGGCGCTGGGCGGCCTGTCGCTGGGAACGCTGTGCGTCCTGCTGGTGCTCAAGCCGCTGGCCACCGCGGCCTGCCTGGGAGCCGGCGCGCCCGGGGGGCTCTTCACCCCCACGCTGACCATCGGCGTGCTGCTGTCCGGCGTGCTGGGCACGCTCTGGAGCCACCTGTGGCCGGGCTCCACGATCGGCAGCTACGCCGTGATCGGCGGTGGCGCCTTCCTGGCGGCGGCGATGCAGGGTCCGCTGTCGGGCGTCGTCCTGGTGCTCGAGCTGACGCGCAACTTCGACTCGCTGATGGCCCCGACGCTGCTGGCCGTGACCGAGGCGACGGTGATCGCCCGGCGGCTCGGGGCGCCCTCGATCTACTCCGCGCGCCTACGACCCGATCCGGACGCCCTGACGGCGCGGTCGGCGGGCGCGGCAGCGATCAACACCCTGGACCGCGTCGGCGCGCTGCCCCCCGAGGAGGACGACGAGGGGTGAGAACGACAAAACGCCGGCCACGGAATCCGCGACCGGCGCTCTGGCAAAGGCGGTGGCTCTCAGGCCGCCCGGCGAATCTCCTCGAGGGTCGAGGTCTTCGCCAGCCGGTTGAGCCCCTGCTGCTCCAGCTCGCGGGCCTTGCTCAGCGGGATGCCGAGCTCGATGCCCGTCTGGCGGAGGTTGAGCGGGTCGGCTCCGGCGAGGCCGAAGCGAAGCCGGATGACGTTGCGCTCTCCCTCAGGCAGCTGCGCGACCGCGCCGCTGATGAGTTCCTGACGCTCGGCCTCCTCGACCTCCTCGACCGGCTCGGGCCGATCCGAGGCGAGCAGATCTCCGAAGGCGGTCTCGCCGTCCTCGCCGACCGGCTGATCGAGGCTGGTCAGACCGCGGGTCAGCTCACGCAGCTCCGCGACTTCCTCAACGTCGATCTTCGCCTCGGCCGCGATCTCCTCGTCGGTGGGCTCACGTCCCAGCTTGGTGCTGAGGTCGGACTCGACCTTGCGCACCTTGGTCTGACGCTGGGCGACGTGCACCGGGAGGCGGATCGTCCGGCCGTGGTTCTGCAGGCCGCGCTGCAGCGCCTGGCGGATCCACAGCGTGCCGTAGGTGGAGAACTTGAAGCCTCGCCGCCAGTCGAACTTCTCGACCGCGCGGATGAGGCCCAGCATCCCCTCCTGGACCAGGTCCTCCATCGGAAGGCCATGGCCCTGGTAGCGGCGCGCCTGTGAGACCACCAGCCGCAGGTTGGAGTTGATCATCCGCTCCTTGGCTGCCAGGTCGCCGCGCTCGATGCGTTTGGCCAGCTCGATCTCCTCGTCAGCGGTCAGCAGCGCGTGCGCGCGAGCCGCCCGCAGGAAGAGGTCAAGCGAGTTCTCTGTCATGGCGCCACTCGTGGCGCCGGCCGCACGTGCCTCGGCCGCGGTCTGGCGGCGCTCGCCAGTCCGGGTCGCCGGGCGACGGCGGGGCGTACGCCGACGGGAAGCGGCGCTCGCCGGAACGGCGTGCTCTCCGCGCGTCCGTCCGCGCTTGCCGTCGTCGTGAAGCTCGTGAGAGGTGGCCTCTCGGGCTTCGTTATTAGGACTGTTCAGGACTATCTCCGTGTTTCGCATGGGTTTGCTCCAGCAGTAATAGTACCACTTGTTCGATGATTGTCGAACTATGCTTACGAACCACTTATGGAGCGCGCACAACGGCCTCCGTTCCCCAAAGGAGCCCTGCCTATAGGAAGTTGCCCCCTTTTGCGGAGCCCAAACGCGGGCCTGGATGTTTAGGCGCCGCTGATCAGCTCGGGGCCCAGATGCCCTGCCACGACTAGAAGTAGAGCTTCTCGATCGTGCTCTCCTCGTCGGAGTCGTGCTCGGCCCCGTGGAAGGTCTCACGCGCCAGCTCCAGGAAGGCGGTGGCCGCCGGGGGGTGACGCCGCCCCTCGCGCCAGGCGAGCGTGATGTCTCGGCGCAGCGAGGGCTCCACCAGCGCGGCCACGGCCACCTCGGCGCCGGGGCCGATCGCGTCCGAGCGCGGCAGGATCGCCACCCCGAGCCCGCGTGAGACCAGCCGACGCACTCGCTGGCTCTCGTTGGTCTCGAGCGCCACGCGCGGCTCGAAGCCCGCGTCGCGACCGGCGGCGAACAGCAGCTCACGCAGGCGCGCGCCCGCACGGAAGCTGATGAACGGCTCGTCAGCCAGCTCGGCCATCCGCACCTGGCGGCGGCCGGCGAGCGGATGGTCGGGCGCCAGCAGCGCCACCAGCTCCTCGGAGACCAGCTGATGCAGACCCAGTCCGTGGGACTCCACCCGCTCGGTGACGGAAAGGAACGCCAGGTCCAGCTCGTCGACGCGCAGCATCTCGGCCATCTCCTCGCTGGATGCCTCCCGGACGGTCAGCCCCACGTGGGGATGGCGCTCGTGGAACGTGGCCAGCGCCAGCGAGAGGTCCACCGGGCCCATCGTGTGCATCGCCCCGATCGTCACGTGGCCGGTGTCGACGCCCCGGACCGCTGCCAGCTCGGCCGCCGCGGCCTCCAGCTCGGCGAGAATCCGCCGGGCGCGCACCACCAGCAGCTGTCCGGCCTCGGTCAGCGAGACGTGGCGGGTGGTGCGCTCCACCAGCGCCAGGCCCAACTCGTCCTCCAGGCGGCGGATCTGCTGGGAGAGCGCCGGCTGGGCGATGTGCTCGCTGGCGGCCGCGCGGGTGAAGTTCAGCTCCTCGGCGAGCGCCACCAGGTACCGCAGCTGCCGGAGATCCATAAGTACAGACTATAGATCCTTCGAAATACTCGTCTTGGACTACTCAAGGTCCGGTGTCATCATGCTTGGCGCAGTACCTCTCCTCCCTCGAGCGCGCCCCGAGTCCCGGCCTCATATCCCGCCGGTTCCGGGGCGCTCTCACTTTAATGGGAGCCATGCGCAGCGAGTCCCACGAGGCGGGCGGGCGGGATCGTGCTGCGCGCCCGGCCGGGCCTCTCCAACGCCCAACTGGCTCGCCGCTCGCTGGTCGCACCGCAATCGATGCTGGAGATCCTGGCCAAGCTCGAGCGGCGCGGGCTGGTGGGGCGCGAGGTCGATCCCGGCCACGGGCGAATCCTGCGGGCCACCCCCACGGAGGCCGACCCGCTCTAGCCCGTGCTCTAGCCCGACGTGAGGCCCAGCAGCCGCGCGGCATTCTCCTTGAGCACCAGCGGCCGTACCTCGTCGCGGATCGGCAGCTTCTCGAAGTCCGACAGCCAGCGGTCGGGCGTGATCAGGGGGTAGTCGGAGCCGAACAGCACCTTGTCGCGCAGGCGGGTGTTCGTGTACTGGATCAGGATCTCGGGGAAGTACTTGGGCGACCACCCGCTGAGGTCGATGTACAGGTTGGGCTTGTGCACGGCGATCGCCAGCGCCTCGTCCTGCCAGGGGAACGACGGGTGGGCGAGGATGATGTTCATCCCAGGGAAGTCGGCGGCCACGTCATCGACGGCCATCGGCTGGGAGTACTTGAGCTTGACGCCGCCGCCGCCGGGTATGCCGGCGCCGATCCCGGTGGTGCCCGAATGGAACAGGGAGATCAGCCCCGCCTCCTGGATCGCCTCGTAGATCGGGTAGAAGTCGCGGTCGTTGGGCCAGAACGCCTGCGTGTTGGGATGGAACTTGAAGCCCCTGACCCCGGCCGCGATCTGCTCGTGGACCTGGCGCACGGCGAGCTTGCCGCGGTGCGGATCGACCGAGCCGAACGGGATCAGCACGTCCGGGTTGGCGGCCGCCGCCGCCGTCAGGTCCTCGTGACCTAGCCGCGGGCGGCCCATCCCGGCCTCGTCGTCGACGTTGAAGATGACGGCCAGCATCTTGCGCTCGCGGTAGTAGTCGGCGACCTCCTGGGCGGTCGGCTGCGGCGGATGGCCGCCGAAGTACTTGCCAGCGGCATCGAGGATCTCCAGCGTGACCTCGTCCTGCGCCTGCCCGTGGTTGCGCTCGGCGTGCGTGTGGACGTCGATCGCGACGACGGCATCGAGGTCCAGGCCGGCGGCCGTCATCAGCTGTAGAGCCGGACCAGTACGTCGGCGACCATCGAGGGCTTCTCAGATCCCTCCACCTCGATGGTGACGCGGACCTTCATCTGCAGCCCGCCGGCGATCTCGGTCACCTCCACCAGCTCGGCGCCGCCGCGCCACCGAGCACCGACCGGCAGCGGCGCGGGGAAGCGCACCCGGTCCACCCCGTAGTTGATGGCGGCGGTGGCATCGGTGACCTTGACGAGCTCGGCCATGATCGGCGCGACCAGCGAGAGCGTCAGATAGCCGTGGGCGATCGTCCCCCCGAACGGCGAGTCCTTCTTGGCCCGCTCGACGTCGACGTGAATCCACTGGTGGTCGTCGGTGGCGTCGGCAAAGGCGTTGACGCGGTCCTGCTCCATGGTCTTCCACTCGGTGTAGCCCGCGTGCTGACCTGCCAGCGCGCCCAGCCCGGCCATGTCGGTGACCAGACCGGAGGTCTCTGAAGTGCTCACGTGTCTCCTCCTATCCGCCTGCTGGAGTATCAGGAATTCGAACCGTAGCATTGGGTGGGTGGAGGTTGGGTGGGCCGCCGGTACGCGCGCGCGAGGCGATCGCCGCCGCTACCAGGTTGACCCCGGTGAAGGCGAAGATCGTCGTCACGGGGCGCTGCAGCACACCGCCGACGGCCGAGCCGAGCGAGACTGCGCCTATGCTGAAGCTCCCCAGTGTGGTGAAAACCTGCCCGCGGACGGCCGCGGGGATGTGACGCTGGCGCAGCGCGATCGTGCCCGAGTAGGCGGGTCCCTCGATGAAGCCGGTGAGGGTGATCAGCAGAAAGCCGACCAGCAGCGTCCCCGCCAGCGGCCAGAGCAGCGCCGACAGGGCCAGCGCGGCATAGGACAGGCCGACGCGCCGCGCGGACGGCGTTCCGGCGAGCGCAAACGTGCCGAGGATCGAGCCCAGGGCGACCGCCGCCCACAGATAGCCGCTGGCGTGGGCGCCCGCGTGCAGCTGCTGGGCGGCATACAGCGGGAAGGCGATCGTCATCAGTCCCCAGCTGAAGTTGGCCAGGACCGAAGCGCTGCTGATGTTGCGCAGCAACCGGTGACCGAGCAGCGCGCGGGTGCCCTCGCTCAGCGCCTGGCGCAGCGACTCCGCCTGCGTCGCCGGACGCGCCTCGAACACCGGGTTGGCGGCGATCAGCGCGGCCACCGCCACGGTCAGACCGGCCTGGATCTCGACCACGGCGCCCGCCCCGATCGCGCCCGTCAGCACCCCCGCGAGGGCGGGGCCGATGACGATCCCGAGGTTCAGGCTGGTGGCCTCGATCGCGCTCGCCCGGTCCAGCAGCTCGCTGCCGGCCACCTCGGCGAGGGCGCTCACGAAGCTGCCCGTGCTGAACGGGCGCGTGATGCTGTAGAGCACCGCCACCGCCGGAACCGTCCAGTCCGGCGCGTGCCCGGCCACAGCGACGATCGCCAGCAGCGCCACCACGCTCAGCAGCTGGTCGGCCACGATCAGCACCCGCCGGCCCCGGGCCACGTCCAGCCAGGCGCCCAGGATCGGGCCACTGAGCGCGCCGGGCAGCGTGGAGGCCGCGGCGGTCAGCCCGGGCCAGCGCGGCGCTCCCGGTGCGTCCGAGCACCAGCAGCACCCCCGAGGTGATGAACATCGAGCTGGTGACCCGCGACAGCGAGACGGTGACGACGAAGCTCCGATAGCGCGGGCGGCGCAGCAGCGCCGCGTACTCGCCGCGTGATGTCGTGCGCACGACGGGCATCGGGGGCATCCTGGCACCGAGGGCCGCGGTGGCTCAGGCTCAGTCCTATCGCGCCACGCTGAACCCCACGCGCAGCATCTGGTCGGTGAACTGCTCGTGGTTTCCCGTCACGTCGAGGAACGCGTACACGCGCTCCATGTCCTGATGCTCCACCTTCGCCCCGGGACCGACTGCTCGCCGCGGCCGTCGAGTACGCCGCCGAGCACGGGATCTCCGACCTCAGCCTGCGCTCGCTGGCCGCCGGCCTGGGGGTGGCGGTGACCCGCGGGCTGCTGCTGGATCTGCTGGCCAGCGGCGACCGCGCCGGAGTCGACGACGCGATGGAGCTGTTCATCGAGCTGTCGTCGTCGCCGTGACGCCCGCCGCCGCGGGCGCGGGCGTTGCCTCCGCAGCCCGCCGTGGCGCGCGCAGCAACACGGCGCCGGCGAACGCGGCGAGCAGCGACGCGCCGGCGATCATCTCCCAGCCGTGCCGGTAGGCCGCCAGCACGCCGGCGGGCGAGCCCGGGGTGCCGAGCACGGCCACCAGAACGGCCACCCCGACCGCCAGGCCGACCTGGCGCAGCATGTTGATCACCGCCGAGCCGGTGGCGAACGACTGCGCCGGCAGCGAGGAGGCGCCGGTGGCCATGAAGGTCGGCAATGTCAGCCCCACCCCGACGCCTGTCAAAAGCATTCCGCCGAGCATGTCGCCCACGTAGTCGGGGTGGACGCCCGCGGCCAGCACCCACCACGCCGCCCCAGCGGCGAACACCGTGGCGCCCACGCCGATCACCGGCCCGGGCCCGAAGCGGGCGATCAGACGACCGGCGACCAGGAACGAGAACACCGGGACCATCAGGGGGCCCGGCGCCACCGCCAGGCCGGTCTGCAGCGCCGACCAGCCCCACACGTTCTGGTCCCAGAGCACGATCGAGAGCAGCAGCGCCCCGAACGAGATCGAGAACACCAGGGCCACCAGCGAGGAGCCGGAGAAGGTCCGGACCTTGAACAGCGCGCCGTCGATCAGCGGGTTGTGGTGGCGCGCGCAATGCAGCGCGAACAGCCCCAGCGCGATCACCGCGCCGACGAGCGTGATCACGGTCGCCGCCGACCCCCAGCCCCAGTCGTTGCCCTTGACCAGGCCGAGCGTCAGCATGGCCACGCCGGCGGTCACCAGGACCGCTCCCAGCGCGTCGGGCCGCGGCACGGGATGTCCCTCCACGCGGGGCAGTCGCCGCCAGCCGACGAGCACCGCGGCGATCCCGATCGGGACGTTGACCAGGAACACCCAGCGCCAGCTGGCCGCCACCAGCAACCCGCCCACGACAGGTCCGAGCGAGGCCGCCAGCCCGCCGATCGCCGTCCACGTGCGCACCGCCCCGTACCGGCGCGACGGCTCGGTGGTGGCCAGCACCAGGCTCAGCGAGGTGGGCGTCAGCAGCGCCGCGCCCACCGCCTGCAGGATCCGGAAGACGATCAGCATCGGCAGGCTGTCGGCGGCCCCGCAGGCGGCCGAGGCGATCGTGAACAGCGCCACGCCCAGCAGGAATCCGTTCTCGCGGCGGTGGCTCTCCGACAGGCGCCCGAGCAGCACGAGCATCGCCGCGTAGACGATCGCGTAGGCGTTGAGCACCCATGACAGGCTGGACAGCGAACGAGTGTGCAGGTCCCGCGCGATGTCGGGCAGCGCGACATTGACGATGAACAGGTCGAGGCTGGCCAGCACGACGCCGGCGCAGACGATGACCAGGACCAGGGTGGAGGAGGCGTCCGCGCGGCGGCGCAGAGGCTGGCTTAGGAGGCTCATAGCCAGCAGCCTATCATGCTGGCTGAGTAGTCCCTAAGTCAGCTACACTGATGGAAATGGAGAACACGATTCGCATGACGGGGGTGCTGGAGCCCCGCAGCAGCTGGACCGCCACGCGCTGCTCGCTGGCCAAGACGCTCGACGTGGTGCACACCCGCTCGGCGATGCTGGTGCTGCGCGAGGCCTTCTACGGCGCCACTCGCTTCGATGAGTTCGCGCAGCGCACGGGACTGAGCGAGCCGATCACGTCGGCGCGCCTGCGTGAGCTGGTGCAGGCGGGGCTGCTGCGCCGCGAGCCCTATCAGGAGCCGGGGACCCGCACGCGCCAGCTCTACCGGCTGACCGAGATGGGCGCCGACTTCCTGCCCGCGCTGGTGGCGCTGATGCAGTGGGGCGACCGCTGGCTGCAGCCGGACGGCCGTGCGCCGATCGAGCTGCACCACGAGGACTGCGGCGGGCGCGTGGGCGCCGAGCTGCGCTGCGAGCACGACCACGCCGTCGGTGCCGACGAGCTGTCGGCCGTCCGGCGCGTACGAGATCGTCGCCGATGAGACCAGCCGGCGGGCGCTGGCCGGCTGGCGTCCGGGTGTTCCTCGGCTCATCGCCCCCGCGACGTGATCCGCTACGCCCCGTGCCCGGTCGTCGTCGCTCGGCATCCTTGATCAAAGCTCGAAACGCGGCCAAAAGCGGCACTGGAAATCGCTTGACCGCAGTAGTAGCGTGCCGCTCCACTTGACAGGGTGCCCGCTGGCTGGGACCGCGCGGGACAGGACACAGGCTGGGCGGAGCGGATGTCTGCCGCCTCAGCAGATAGGGGAATCATGCGAGCGCGTTCTGAAGGCGTGAGTTCGAAGCTGCGTACACCCCGGGGGATCGCGTCGCTCCTCGCGGCGGCCGTGTCGGTCGCGGCGGTGCTGGGGTCGATGGCGGTCTCGGCCTCGGCCAATCCGCGTGGTCGCACGTCCGTCACGCTCTCGCCGAAGCTCAAGGCGCAGCCGTCCAAGCGCGCCGAGCAGCACGTGATCGTGATCCTCAAGGGCCAGATCAGAGCAGCCCGCGTGGGCAGCCGGTCAGCCGCCGCGCGGGTGGCGGCGATCAGGACCGCACAGGCGCCGCTCGTGCGCCAGCTGCGGTCGGTGCACGCCACCCACATCAAGAGCTTCCAGCTCCTCAATGCCATGTCCGCCACGGTGTCCAAGGCCGAGCGGGCCGCGCTTGCCGGCAACCCGAACGTCGCGAAGGTGATCCCCGACGTGACGATCAAGGGAACGTCCCCGTCAGCGCTACCGGGCGGGGCGCTCAACTCATCGGCGCGACGCTCGCGAGCGACGGCGCCGCCGGCCGCCAACGTCATCCCCGGCGCCTGCGGTCCCAACGGCAAGGTGCTGCTCGACCCCGAGGGCCTGGCGTCCACCAACACGGCCTCCGACAACCCCAACCAGCCGACCGCCCGTTCACTCGGCATCACCGGCGCGGGAGTGAAGGTCGCTTACATCGCCGATGGGATCGACACGAGCAACGTCAACTTCATCCGTGCCGACGGAAAGTCGGCGTTCGACCCGTCCACGGGCGGCGACTACCAGGACTTCACCGGCGAAGGGCCCAATGCGCCGACGGCCGGCGGTGAGGCGTTCCTCGACGCCAACGCGATCGCCGGTCAGGGTCTGCACACGTACAACGTCGAGAGCTTCGGCGCCCAGCCGGACCCCTCGGCCTGCAACGTGCGCATCGAAGGCGTCGCCCCGGGAGCGAGCCTGGTCGGGCTCAAGGTGTTCGCCGAGAACAACTCCACGACGGAGTCCAACTTCCTCCAGGCCGTCAACTACGCCGTGGAAACCGATCACGTCAACGTGATCAACGAGTCGTTCGGCTCCAACCCATTCCCGGACGTGACCGCCCTGGACGCCACCAACCAGTTCAACGACGCCGCAGTGGCGGCAGGCGTCACCGTCAGTGTCTCGTCCGGTGACGCCGGGCCGTTCAACACGATCGGATCGCCGGCCACGGACCCCAACGTGATCTCGGCCGGCGGGTCGACCAACTTCCGCTTCTACGCCCAGACCAACTACGCGGCGGCGCGGTACTTCGCCACGAGCGGCTGGCTGAACGACAACATCAGCTCGCTGAGCTCGAGCGGGTTCGACGAGACGGGCCGCACCCTCGATCTCATCGCTCCCGGGGACGGGAGCTTTGCCTCCTGTACCCCGACCGCGCAGTACGCCGACTGCACCAATTTCGTCGGCAACCCCTCGGACGTCGAGCGCAGCGGCGGTACGAGTCAATCCTCGCCATTCGTCGCCGCCGCGGCGGCGCTCGTCATCCAGGCCTACGAGGAGACCCATGCGGGCGCTGCGCCCAGCCCGGTGCTGATCAAGCAGATCCTCGTCAGCACCGCGACCGATCTCGGCTCTCCCGCCGACGAGCAGGGCGCGGGCCTGCTGGACACCTACAAGGCCGTCGAGCTGGCCAAGTCGTATGGAACGTCCAAGCCGACCGGCAACACCCTCACCACCTCCGAGACCCAGCTCAACGCGGTCGGCTCTCCGGGCGCATCGCAGCACTGGCAGTTCACGGTCTCCAACGAGGGCAGCGACACGCAGACGGTCAACCTCGCCGGACGGACGTTCGGGCCCGACCAGAACGTGCAGACGGGCAGCGTCACGCTGAGCGACGCCTCGAGCCCGAAGTTCCCGGACTTCGCGGGCACCAGCGACAACTACCAGACGTTCCACTTCCACGCGCCTGCGGGCGCCGACCGGCTCGATGCCTCGCTCGCCTGGCCGGTGGACCAGTCCAACTGCAACGTCAACTTCTGCACGACGGGGCTCAACTCCCGCGTGCGGTTGATCCTGATCGACCCGAACGGCAAGTTCGCCGCCCATTCGCTGCCCCAGGGCCCGGCGAGCTACGGCGAGGCCGAGGTGGAATCGCCGGCTGCCGGCACCTGGACCGGAGTCATCTTCGGCAACGTCGCCTCCGTCGGCGGCACCAACGGTGTGGTCCCATGGCGCGTGGCGACCGAGCAGCACGTCCCGTTCGGCTCAGTGTCCCCGAGCACGCTGACGCTGTCGCCCGGCCAGTCCTCGACGGTCAACGTGAGCGCGAACGATCCGTCGTCTCCCGGCGACAGCTCGGGCTCGATCGTGCTCAACCCGACCTCCGGCGGAACCACGTCGATTCCGGTCACGCTACGCAGCCTCGTCGACCCGGCGTCCGGGGGGGCCTTTTCCGGCACGCTGACGGGCGGAAACGGCCGCCCGCTCGGCCAGGGCCAGCAGCAGTACTACGAGTTCGACGTGAGGCCGGGCGTGCGCGACATCCGGGCCAATGTGTCGTTCGCCAACGATCCGTCAGACCCCGTCGGCGAGTATCTCGTCAGCCCCGACGGCGACACGGTCGGTTACGGACAGAACTCGGTGCAGGGCAAGAAGGGCACCTCGTTGTCGGCCTATACGCTCAACCCGGGTCCCGGGCGCTGGACGCTGATCGTCGACTTCTCCGGGGCCCAGAACGGCAGCGAGATCTCGCAGCCCTTCCACGGGGACATCAGCTTCAACACGGTTCGCGTCCATGCGTCCGGCGTCCCCCACGGCCGCGGCCGCGCGTTGCGGGCAGGCCAGCCGGTGACCGTCCCGGTGGCGATCACCAACACGGGCGTCGCGCCGGAGGACTTCTTCATCGATCCCCGGCTCAACCAGACCCAGTCGGTGACCCTTGCCCCGCAGGATTCCCCCACGGTGAAGCTGCCGCTTGCCGCGCCGCTGTTGCCGCCGGTGTGGCTCGTCCCGACCCAGACATCGGCGATCCGGACCGCGCAGACGTCGAGCGTGCCGGCGATGTTCGACGTCGC
>JADGPO010000101.1 GCA_017882405.1 Solirubrobacteraceae bacterium
CCGGCACTCGTTCGCGTCGCTGCTGCTGGCCGAGGGGCGACCACCACTGCTGGTCGCTCAGCAGCTTGGCCACTCGACCGCGATGCTGCTCTCGACCTACGGGCACCTCTTCGACGAGTTCGAGGACCGGTCGAACATCGACGCCGAGGCCGAGATCCGCGAAGCCCGTTCCCTCTCGGTTCCCCGCAAGGCCGCAGGCTGACTCTGGGGCGACTCCTCCGCGACGCAAAAGTCCTGCTAATCGGCCGAATACCGCTACCGGGATTCGAACCCGGGTTTCCGCCGTGAGAGGGCGGCGTCCTAGTCCCCTAGACGATAGCGGCAGGGACGCTGGCGGCAGGCGAGATCGGACGCCGACCGTTCAGCGTTGATCAGCTTAGCGTGGCCCGTGATGTCGCGAAAGTCGCAGAAACGGGCGCATCGGGCGACAGGGTGCGGGCCGGTGCGCGATCGGATCCTCACGCGGCGACCTTCGTGACCGGGCCGGGGGCTCCATACGGGTGTGCCGCCGGAATCCCCGATCGATTCGTTGCGCGATTCGCCGCGTAAGGAGGAGCGTGCTCTATCTGGGTCGAAACCCGCTGCGAACGAGCCACGCCGGGTGCCGCTGCTCGGATCGCGCAACAGAATGATCGTTTCCCGGTCCCGCGGGGGCACATCGCCCGCGATCGCGCGCCACCTGCGCGACCGCGTGTCGGGCAGCCGCCTGGTCGCCGTCGGCCTGACCCCGGGGCGATCCAGCCCTAGTCGCCCGCCCCCTCCCCCACCCCGCTAGATCGCCGAGCACCGTTATCGCGGCGCGAAGGTTGCTAACTTCCACCGTCCCGCGGCTGTGGTGAAACTGGTATACACGCGGCGTTCAGGTCGCCGTGCTCTTACGGGCGTGGAGGTTCGAATCCTCTCAGCCGCATCGAGGAGACCGTCCAGGAACGGTCTCCGGGCTAGGTCCCCCATCCTGCCGGGCAGTCGCATCGCCTACCTGCCGGCTCCGGGAAAACTAGCGGTCGATGGCGGCTCAGCTAGCTGGAAGTGCGGGTTCTCGATGATGCCGAGGATGCCTCCGTCGCCCGGAAGTCGCACCGTCGCAACCCGGATGCCACCGCCAACCTCGGAAACCGCGCCTCCTGCGTTCGCTCCCGCTTCGAGGAGAAGCCGCAGAGCACGGTCAGCGTCGGCGACCCCCCAGTAGGTGATGGGCCCCTCGGCGGGGTCGGCCTGCGGGTCGAGGCCGAGTTCGTAGCCGGCGACATCGAAGCCGACGTAGAACGGCTCGTCGAAGTACGGCTCAAGTCCGAGCAATCTGGCGAACCACTCCTTGCGTTCGGCGAGGTCGGGAGCGGGATAGATGACGGTCCGCAGGCCAAGGAACATCAAGATTCCTCCTCAGGGTCGGGCGCCTCATCCTGCATCAAGACCCGGACACGGAGACCGCTTTGCGCTTCCGGGCTGGCCTCGATGCTCAACGGCGAGCCGTTCAGCGATCGGCCACGCTCGGTGTGCCCCGCGCTGCGGGAGTTCCTGCAGGGCTACAACGATGGGCTGCCGGATGATCTGCGCCAGGAGCTCTACGCGCTGGCCAGCGCGCTCGTGGAGACGCATGCGCCGGCACCGGTGGCGGCTTGGCGCGCCCGCCTGTGCGTCGGCTGGGCGCGGTCGGTGGCGGCGATCGAGGCCGTCCCGACCCGGTTCCCCGGACCGACGCTGTCCGACTGCGGGCGCGCCGGACGCTACACGGCGCGAGTCGCGCGCGGCAATCGATGGTGCCACAACCAGACGCTGGCGTTCTTCAGCTGGCTTGCCCGGCCCAGGGACCGCGGCCTGCTACAGCCAACCGCGCTCCTCCGCCAAACGCACCGCCTCGGCGCGGTTGCGGGCGTCCAGCTTCTGCACCACCGACGACAGGTTGGTTGCGCACCGTCCCGTGCGACAGATAGAGGGCCTTGGCCAGCTCGGCGACGGTGGCATGCTCGCGTGAGGCCGCCAGCACCTCGTGCCCGCGCGGGGTCAGCGGGCACTCGCCCTGTGACAGGGCCGCGGCGGCCAGGCCGGGGTCGACGATCCGCTCGCCCGTCAGGGCGCGGCGGATGGCGTTGGCCAGCTCGCTCGCCGGCGCGTCCTTGAGCAGCAAGCCCGACGCGCCGCCCTCTATTGCGCGGCGTAGATATCCGGGGCGACCGAACGTGGTCAGAATCAGCACGCGGCAGTCGGGCAGCGAGGCCGCCAGCTGCTCGGCGGCGTCCAGGCCCGTCTGTCCGGGCATCTCGATGTCGAGCAGCGCGATGTCCGGCGAGCACGCGATTGCCGCCTCCAGCACCTCGTCGCCGCGCGCCACCTGGGCGACGACCCTCCACGTCGGGCTCCAGCGACAGCAGGCTGGCCAGCGCCCCGCGGACCATGCCCTGGTCCTCGGCTATCAGTACGCGGATCATGGCGTGGCCACCGAGACCGGAACCGAGACCGAGAGGCGAAACCCTCCGCCGGGCAGCGCCCCGGCCTCCATCCGACCGCGCAGGCTCTCGGCGCGCTCGGTCAGGCCGGCCAGACCGTGCCCGGGGTCATCGTCGGTGGAGGCGGGCCCGCTGCCGTCGTCGACGACCTCGACGGCGGCGTCGGCCAATCCGGCCTGCACCCGCACCTGGCAGCGGCTTGCGCCGCTATGGCGGATCACGTTGGTGGCCCCCTCGCGCACGGCCCAGGCCAGCACCGCCTCCACCTCGGGATCCAGCTTGATCGACGTGCGCTCGAACTCGGCGATGATCCCGGCGGCCGACAGGGCCACCCGCGCGCCCTCCATCTCCCCCGCCAGCGTCGGCTGGTGGTAGCCGCTGACCGCCTCGCGGACCTCGCTCAGCGCCTGGCGGGCCACCCGCTCGACGTCTCCGATCTCCGCGCCGGCATCCGCCGGCCGCAGAGGCAACAGCCGCCCCGCCAGCTCGGCCTTGATCGTGACCACCGACAGGCTGTGACCCAGCAGGTCGTGCAGGTCGCGAGCGAAGCGCTCGCGCTCGGCGGCCACCCCTACCGCGCTGTAGACGAGCACGGCGGAAAAGCCGTACGGCGACGGTGCGACCAGCGCCACGCACGCCGCGCAGTAGGTGAACAGAAAGCCCCACGATGGCCGGTCGGCCACGGTCAGCACGGTCGCTATCGCCAGCTGGAACGCCGACAACGCATAGCCACGACCCCTCCCGCATGCGATTCCGGGCTTCGCTCAAGCGACCTCCCCCTGCGGTTGGCGCAGGAACTTGATCATCATCAGCACGCCGATCACCGTCCAGAAGGCGAGCACCCGGAGGCTGGAACCGTCCAAGCCGGCGCCATGCCGCCGCGGGTCGAAGACGAACTGCAGGCCGTTGGCGAGCGCCCTGATCGGGAAGACGCCGGCGATCGACTTCAGCGCCGCGGGCAGCGAGTCTGTTGGAAACCAGATGTTGGAGATGAAGGTCAGAGGGAGGATCAGCAGGTTGACGACCACCGGGCCGCTCTCGGCGTTGGGGATCAAGCGGGTGAGACCGATCCCCAGCGCGGTGAACGCCGCGGTTCCCAGGATCATGGTGACCACCAGGCCCGGCAGAGCGCCCGCCCCGAAGTGCAGGCCCCAGATCGCCACCCCGCCGGCGATCACGGTGACGGTGATGATGAGCGTGACCAGGCAGGTCGAGCCGATGCGAGCGGTGAAGTAGGCCCACCGGGGCAGCGGCGTGCCCTGCATCCGCTTGAGAACTCCGTTGTCGCGCAGGATGGCGGTGTTCATGGCGAGGTTGACGAACGCGGTGGTGATCACACGAGGAATTCTGCTCTGCCCCACCGGTCAGCTCCAGGTAGATGTCCTCGAGCGTCGGCTGGGTGACGGAGAAGTGGCCGAGATCAGCCCCACGCTCCACCGCCCACGTGGTGAGGATCTGCGCGGCTCGGACGGGCTCGCGCGTCACCACCAGCACGCGCTCGCCGTCGAGCGAGCGACGTTCGCACGGCATCTCGGGCACGTCACCGAGCGCGATCGTCCGCGGCAGCGAGAAGCGGATCTCGGCGGGCCGCAGGCCGCGACCGCCCACCTCGTCGGGCCGCCCCGAGGCGATGATCTCGCCGTCGCGCATCACGGCCACCCGGTCGGCGAGGTACTGGGCCTCGTCCATGTAGTGCGTGGTCAGGAACACGGTCTTGCCCAGCTGGCACAGCGACCGGATCGTCGACCATGCCTGGCGGCGGGCCGCCGGATCAAACCCGGTGGTGGGCTCGTCAAGGAAGATCAGGTCGGGATCGCCCACCAGGGCGAGCGCCAGGTCCAGGCGCCGGCGCTGGCCTCCGGACAGATGCTTGGCGCGCACATCGCGCTTTCCGGTGAGCTCGACGAGCTCGATGACCTCGTCGACCGGCAGCTGGCGAACGTGGTACCGGCCGTACATCTCCACCAGCTCGGTGACCGACAGATCGATCTGCACGCCGCACTGCTGCAGCACGATGCCCACCTGCTCGCGCAGCTCGCGGCTGCCGCTGGCGGGGTCGATCCCCAGGACCCGGGCCTCACCGCCGGAGCGGGAGCGGTAGCCCTCCAGGATCTCGACGATCGTCGTCTTGCCGGCTCCGTTGGGACTTAGCAGGCAGAACACCTCGCCCCGTGCGACCTCGAAGCTCACCCCGCGCACCGCCTGCGTCTCGCCATACGAGCGCCGGAGGTCGCTCACCTCGATGGCGGGGCTCTGAACATGAAATTGTGTCGGACTCGAACTCATGCCGGCCAGCGTAAGCTCGGCCGGGCGCTGTCGTAAGTGGCGCTCGGCCGAAATCGCCCATTACAAGTGTCATCCGCTCCACCGGTCGATCGTCGGTGTCTTGCGCTCGCGTCCGAGCACGCCGATGGCCGCCGTGGCCAGCTTGAAGTGCGCGCCGGCGGCCACCTCCATTCGGAGCCACCGCGCGGCGAAGACCCGCAACACGTGGCCGTGGGCGATGGCCAGCCCATCGCCCTCGATCTGCCGAAACTGCTCCAGCGCGCGGTCGACGCGGGCGCCGATCTGGGCGGGGGATTCGCCGCCGGGACAGCCGTCGCTCCACAGGTCCCAGTTGGGATCGTGGCGCTCCAAGATCACCGGCGTGGTCAATCCCTCGTACTCGCCGTAGTTCCACTCCACCAGGTCGTCGCACAGCTCCGCCGTCTCGCCGAAGCCCGCGATCTCCGCCGTTTGGCGGGCGCGAAGCCGCGGGCTGCAGAGAACCAGCTCGAAATGCTCCCCCCTGAGCTTGTCGGCGGCGATCTCCGCCTGCCTGCGCCCGTTCTCGGTGAGCGGCAGATCGGTGACGCCGGTGTGCTTCCCGGCGGCGCTCCACTCGGTCTCGCCGTGGCGCACGATGAAGATCCGGTCCGCCACGCTCGTCCCTCAGACGGCCTGCGACTCGGCGTCGCCGCCCGTGCGCTCGATCTCGTCGACCTTCGCGCGGCGGCGGACATGACGCTCTTCGTAGGACACGCGGGCGGCAAGGAACGCGACGACGATCTGCACCGCCACCTCGACGCCGATCACCCGGCCCCCCATACAGAGCACGTTGACGTCGTCGTGCTCGACGCCCTGGTGGGCGGTGTAGGTGTCGTGGATCGTGGCCGCTCGGACCCCGCGGATCTTGCAGGCGGCCACCGATACGCCCGCTCCCGAGCCGCACACGATGATCCCGCGTTCAGCGCGGCCCGAGGCGACGGCATGGCCCACCTCCAGCGCCTTGTCGGGGTAATCGATGGGGTCCGGCCGGTCGGTGCCGAAGTCCAGGATCTCGTGCCCCTCGGCGGCGATCACCCCCAGCAGGCGTTCGCGCAGCACGTAGCCGGCGTGGTCGAAGCCGCAGGCGACGATCACTAGGCCACCTCCTCGATCGGGGAGGGGGCGCGCGCGTCTGCCAGCTCGTGAACGGCGAGCAGGGCGGCTCCCAGCACTCCCGCCTGCACCCCGTGGCGGGCGACGCGGATCGTGGTCTGCGTGCCCAGACCCGGCAGCACGTAGGCGGCGGCCGTGCGCCGCGCCGGTTCCAGCAGGAGGTCGCCGGCGCGGGCGGCGCCGCCGCCGATCACCACCTCCTCGGGATCGAAGGTGTTGATCGCGTTGGCGACCCCGATACCCACGCGCTCGCCCCACAGCTCGATCAACCGAGCGGCGTGGCGATCGCCGTCGTGAGCGGCCTCCACCGCGTCCACGCCGGTCAGCTTCTCGCCGCGGCCGCGCCGGCGCCCGAGGGGTGACTGAGGGTACTCCTCGGCGAACGTCTCCACCAGCCCGTCGAGCGCATGGCCGGAGGCCACCGCCTCCAGCGAGCCGGGCTGGGGGAACCTTCCGGCGGCGTCGGGCACCGGTCCGCTGAGATCCATGCCCACCAGCGTGTGACCGAGCTCTCCGGCGGCGCCGGTGGCACCGCGGTAGATCCGCCCGCCGAGCACCAGCCCGCCGCCCACGCCGGTGCCGATGGTGAGCATCACCAGATCGCGGGCGACCATCTTCAGCTCGTCGTCGTGAGCCTCGGCCAGCGCGGCCACGGTGGCGTCGTTGTCGACGAACACGGGCACGCCCAGCCGTTCGCCCAGCACCTCGCGCAGCGGCACGTCGACCAAGGGGATGTTGACCGAGGAGACGACGAGGCCCTTCTCGAAGTTCACCACCGAGGGCACCCCGATCCCGACCCCGTCGAGCTCGTCGCCGCGGCACTTCTCCACGAGCGAGACGAGCTGGTCGATCAGCACGTCAGCGTTGCGGAGATCGGTCGGGGCGAGGGGCGAGCCGGCCAGCTCACGTCCGGCCAGGCGGGCGACGGCGATCTTCGTGCCACCGAGGTCGACGCCGATCACATCGCTCATCGGACGGTCAGACCCCCGCCTGAGGCCGCGCGGCGGCGGCGCGATCGATCAGCACGGTTATCAGCTTGGCGTTGGGAACGAGCAACGAGGCCGGCACCGCCGGGTCCGGATCGGCGTGCGGGCCGAACGCCTCGGCGATCGCGTCGGCCTTGGACTCCCCCGAGGCCAGGAACACGATCCGCTTGGACGAGGTCAACGCCTTGATGGTCATGGTGACGCGTGCCACGAACGGCTCCAGCCCGGCTTCCGGGACACCGACGACCAGCCGCCGGTCCTCGTGCAGCGCCGGCTGGCGGGGGAACAGCGAGGCGGTGTGACCGTCGGGGCCGACGCCCAGCAGCACCAGGTCGAACCTCGGCCGGCCGGCCACCCGCAGCCGTTGCTCGTACTCCTCGGCCGCGGCCTCGGGGCCAAGCTCGCCTCGGATCCGCTCCACGTCGACGGTCGTCACCCCGGCGAGTGGATCGATCAGGCTCTCCTTGATCATGCGGTAGTTCGAGCGCTCGTCCTCGGGATCGACGCAGCGCTCGTCGCCGATCCAGAATCTGCTGTTGGCCAGATCCAGGCCGGTCGCCTTGACCGCGTCGACGAAGTGCTCGTAGGCCAGCTTGGGGGTGGACCCGCCCGCGAGCACGATCTCGCCCCCGCCGATCGCCGCGCTCACCAGCAGCGCCGCGCACGCGCGCGCCGGATCCTCGACGATCTCGAAGGCCAGGCTCATGCGGGACTCATACGGGACACAGATCCCGCGCGGCGTCGAGCGCGGGCACGTACGTCGGGTCGCGCAGGAGCGCCTGGCGAATGCCCTCGCCGAGGATTCCGCCCTCGCCACGCGACGCTCCCAGGATCTGCCAGCGGCGCTCCTGGCCGTCGTGGGTGCGCTCGGCGGCGTCGAGGCCACCGAGGCCTCGCTGGAGCGCGAGCGAGGTTCCCTCGGCGCACGAGACCGTGACTCCGACGAGGCCCGGCGACTCCTGCTCGAGCGCGCGCAGCTCGACTGTCACCTGGTCATCGTCGCGGTCCAGCGAGGCGGTGAACATGCCGATGCCGCCGCTCAGATGCGCACGCCCCCAGTGCAACCGCGAGGCCATCCAGCCGGCCAGCAGCAGCCCGCTGGCGCTGGAGCGCTCCTGATGGCGGACCTCCAGCTCGGAGATGCGCCTCAACGCGGCCAGGCGCTCGGGCAGATCGAAGCTGGCGGCCAGTCGCTCGCGCCAGGGCGTGGTGCGCAGCCACGCCAGGTCGACCACGTAGGCGTACTCGCGCAGCTCCTCGGCGCGGTCGAACGCATCGGCCGGCTCGGGCAGATCGTCGGAATCCACCAGCATCACGTCCATCAGCCCCCGCAGCGCCCTGACCGCCTCGTCATGTCCGTGCGGCGACCACACCACGGTCGGGATCTCGCCGATCAGCACCGGATCGACGATTGTCTGCAGCCCCGCCAGGTGCTCGGGCCCGCAGTCGATCTCCACGTTCTCGTGCATGACTCCGAGTCCGTTCTTCGGCTCCTCGTAGCTGACCGTCGCGACCGCGTCGAGCGTCGTGCGACCCTCCTCTACGGCGCACAGGATGGTCCGCGAGGCGTGGTAGCGGCCGGCGCGCTCGAGCCGGTTGGCTATCTCTCCCTTCCACTCGCGGTCGACGATCACCACCAGATTGAGCACCCGCGCCGGGGCCAGAGCTTCGTTTGCCGCGTGGCGCTGACGCAGTAGCTCGCGCAGCGCCGCCTCGATCGCATCGGGGTTGGTGTCCTGCGCGCTCCAAACGTCCTCGCTCACAACCGCCGCCAGATCCGGCCACCGTCCAGCAGCCGGTTGGCCTCCTCCGGACCGGTGGATCCAGCCGGATAGGCAGGGATCTCCGATGTCGTGTCCCGCGCCCAAGCCTCCAGGATCGGATCGACGATGCCCCACAGCCCCTCGATCTCGTCGTTGCGCGTGAACAGCGTGGCATCGCCACGCATCGCGTCGAGGATCAGGCGCTCGTAGGCCTCGGGCGATTCCGACAGGAATGAGGTGCCGTAGCGGAACTCCATGTTGACGGGACGTATCCGCATGCGCGTGCCCGGAATCTTGGCGCCGATCGAGACTGACACTCCCTCATCGGGCTGCAGCGTGAATACCACCTGATTGGCCTGGATCCCAACCGACCCGGAGCTCTGCAGCGCCAGGTGCGGGATCGGCTTGAGGATCACGGCGATCTCGGTGAGCTTGCGGGCCAGCCGCTTGCCGGTGCGCAGATAGAACGGCACACCAGCCCAGCGCCAGTTGGAGACGTGCAGGCGCAGGGCCGCGTAGGTCTCGGTTCGCGAGTCCGGGGCGACCCCCTCCTCCTGCCGGTAGCCGGGCACCTTCTGGCCGCCGACCACTCCCGGGCCGTACTGGGCCCGCACGGCCATCTGGGGGACCTCCTCGATCGAGGGCGGGACGATCGCCTCCAGGACCTTGAGCTTCTCGTCGCGCAGGCGGTCGGCGGTAAACGCCGTCGGCGGCTCCATCGTCAGCAGCGCCAGCAGCTGCAGCATGTGGTTCTGGACCAGATCGCGCAGCGCGCCCGCCCGTTCGTAGTAACCCGCCCGACCGCCGATCCCGACGTCCTCGGCGGCGGTGATCTGCACGTTGTCGACGTAGTTGCGGTTCCACACCGGCTCGAACAGCGCATTGGCGAAGCGCATCGCCATCAGGTTCTGCACCGTCTCCTTGCCGAGATAGTGATCGATGCGGAAGATCTGGTGCTCTTCGAAGACCTCCAGCAGCCGGGCGTTGAGCTCACGCGCGGACGCGAGGTCGTAGCCGAACGGCTTCTCGATCACGATCCGCGTCTGGGCATTCTCGGCGCGGTTGAGGCCCGCCGCCCCGATCTTGGAGGCGATCAGGGGGAAGTACTCCGGGGCGGTCGACAGGTAGAAGACGCGGTCGAGCCGGCGTCCCGCCTGCTCGTCGAACTCCTCCAGCGTGCGCTCAAGCTCGGAGTAGACCTGGTCGTCGTCGAACGAGCCCTGAACGTAGCGGGTGTCCTCGAGCAATCCCTGCAGGACGTTCTGATCGGGCATGCGCCGCGAGTAGCGCTCGATCGAGGCGATCACGGCGTCGCGGAAGTCCTCGTGCTCCTGGTCGCGGCGCCCGACGCCGATCATCTCAAAGCGCTCGGGGAGCTGCCCCTCGTGGGCGAGGTTGTAGAGCGCCGGCAGCAGCTTGCGGTGCGCAAGGTCGCCGGTGGCGCCGAAGATCACCAGCGAGGTCGGATGCACCGGGAGCCGCTCGAGCCCCTCGACCAGCGGGTTGTCGGTGTCGGTGAGGTTCAGCGGTGAGGCGGTGCTCACGTCTTGGGCGCCGTCTTGACCGCGTGGCCGCCGAACTGGTTGCGCAGGGCGGCCACCACCCGCGCTGAGTAGTTGCCGGCCCCCCGCGAGCTGAAGCGGGCGAACAGGGCCGCCGCCAGGGTCGGCATCGGAGTGTCGGTCGCGATCCCGGCATCCAGCGTCCAGCGTCCCTCGCCGGAGTCATCCACCCAGCCCTCCAGGGAGCTGAGATCGTTGCCGTCGGCCTCGAACGCCCTGGCGGCCAGGTCCAGCAGCCAGGAGCGGATCACCGAGCCCTGGCTCCAGAGCTTGGCGATCTTCTCGTTGTCCAGTCCGTACTCGGACTTGTGCATGACCTCGAAGCCTTCGGCGTAGGACTGCATCAGCCCGTACTCGATGCCGTTGTGGACCATCTTCACGAAGTGCCCGGCGCCCGGACCGCCCATGTGCCCCCATCCGTTCTCGGGCGCGAGCACGTCGAGGATCGGCGCCAGCCGCCGGACCGACTCGTCCTCGCCACCGACCATCATGCAGTAGCCGATCTCCAGGCCCCACACCCCGCCGCTGGTCCCCACGTCGACGAAGCGGATGTCGTGCTCGGCGCACTTGGCGTGATGGGCGATTGACTCAGTCCACTTGGAGTTCCCCCCGTCGACGATCATGTCGCCCGGGGAGAGCAGGCCGAGCAGCGTGTCGATCGTGTCCTCGGTCGGCTGACCGGCCGGGACCATGATCCACACCGCGCGCGGCGAGGCGAGCTGATCGACCAATGCCTCCAGAGAGTCAGCGCCCGAGGCGCCGTGCTCCTCGGCGGCCTTGACGGCGTCGGCGGAGAAGTCGAAGGCCACCACCTTGTGCTCCGAGCTCCGCCTGATGCGGGTGACCATGTTGCCACCCATCTTGCCCAGCCCGACAAAGCCGATCTGCACGCGTTACCTCCGCGGGGTCGTATTGGCGATCAACGGCACGCTTTATGACTTGCCGGCCACCCCAGCCCGCCGGCGCTCCTCGATCCCGTCGAGGAGCCGGGTCATCGCGTCCTCGAACTGCTTGACGCCGTCGACCAGCAACTCTTCGGTCACCTCGGCCAGGTCGACGCCGGCGCGCTCGATCGCCTCCAGGTCCTCGGTGGGATCGCGCCGGGCGGTCGGCCCGGACACGTGTCCGTGGTCCCCCACCGCCTTAAGCGTCGCCATCGGCATCGTGTTCACGGTGTGCGGGCCGACCAGCTCGTCGACGTACATGGTGTCGGGATAACGCTCGTTCTTGACTCCCGTGGAAGCCCATAGCGGCCGCTGCGGATGGGCGCCGCCGTGGTGCAGGCCCTCCCAGCGCGGACTGTCCAGGACGGCCTCGAACTTGCGATAGGCCAGACGCGCGTTGGCGATCGCGGCCTTGCCGAACAGCTCTTCGTGGCCGCTGGCTTCCAGGAGCTTGTCCACCGCCGTGTCCACGCGCGAGACGAAGAAGCTGGCCACCGACGCGACATCCAGCAACTTGCCCTCGGTCTGACGGCGCTCCAACCCCTTGAGATAGGCGTCATGAACCTTCTCGTAGGCCTCCACGGAGAACAGCAACGTCACGTTGATGTTGATGCCCTCGTAGGTCGCCTTCTCGATCGCGTCGACGCCCTCGGGGGTGCCGGGGATCTTGATCATCACGTTGGGACGGTTCACGCGGCGCCAGAACTCGCGGGCGGCCTCGATCGAGCGCTCCGTGTCGTGGGCGAGGTTGGCGGCCACCTCCAGCGAGACGAAGCCGTCCTGGTGGTGCGAGGAGTCCCACGTCAGGCGGTGCACATCGCAGGCCATCTGGACGTCCTTGACCGCGATCTCCTCGTAGATCGCCTGGGCGTCGAGGTCGGAGTCGGCCAGCTCTGACAGCTGGTCGTCGTAGTCGTCTGACTCGAGGATCGCCTTCTCGAAGATCGACGGGTTGGAGGTCATCCCCTTCAAGGAGTCCTCGTCGATCAGGCGCTGCAGCTCACCGCCCGTCACCAGCGAGCGGCGCAGCAGATCCAGCCACGGGCTGGTGCCGGCCTCCACCAGGGAGAGAAGAATGGGATTGACGTTTGTGGCTTCGGTCGTGCTCATCGCTTTAGCTCCGATGGGTTGACATCTGGGGCCGCCGCGGGCTGACGTGGCCCCTGAAACTCAGCATAGACAGATGCTGCGCCGCAAATGCTTGGTTTCCCGTGAACCGCCGTCCTCACCCGAAGAGCACGCCGTAGCGCTCATACTCCTCCACCGGGACCCGCCGAACCTCGGCTACCGCGTCGGCCAGCTGCACCAGCTCGATCTCGGTGGACTGCAGCGCGGTCATCATCCCCCAGTGGCCTGCGTGGGCGGCGTCGATCGCCGCCAGTCCCAGACGCGTGGCCAGCACGCGATCGAACGCCGTTGGCGTGCCGCCGCGCTGCACGTGGCCGAGGACCGTCGCCCGCGTCTCAAAGCCGGTGCGGGCCTCGATCTCCCTCTCCAGCGCCTGGCCGATGCCACCCAGCCGGGGATGGCCGAACTCGTCCAGCTCGCCCGTGGCGACCCTCATCGTCCCCTCCTTGGGCATCGCCCCCTCGGCGGCCACCACGATCGAGAAGTACCGACCCCGGCCGTGGCGGCGGCCGATCAACCGGCACACCTCATCGATGTCGAACGGGATCTCGGGGATCAGGATCACGTCGGCGCCGCCGGCGATGCCCGAGTGCAGCGCGATCCACCCCGCGTTGCGGCCCATCACCTCCACCACCAGGATCCGGTGGTGGCTCTCGGCGGTGGTGTGCAGGCGGTCGATGGCCTCGGTGGCGACCTGCAACGCGGTGTCGAAGCCGAAGGTCTGATCGGTGGACCCGAGGTCGTTGTCGATCGTCTTGGGGACGCCGATCACGTTGATTCCCGCCTCGCTCAGCCGGTTGGCGGCGCCCAGGGTGTCCTCGCCGCCGATGGCGATGAGACCGTCGAGGTGGTGGCGCTCGAGGGTCTCGGCCACGAGCTCGACGCCGCCCTCGCGCTTGAGCGGATTGGTCCGAGAGCTGCCGAGGATCGTCCCTCCGCGAGGCAGGATCCCGCGCGTGGACTCGATCGTGAGCTCCTCCTGGACGTCCTCCAGCACGCCGCGCCAGCCGTCGCGGAACCCGACCAGCTGGTCACCGAACTCATCGATCCCCTTGCGCACGGCCGCGCGGATGACGGCGTTGAGCCCTGGACAATCACCCCCGCCGGTGAGCATGCCGATACGCACAGCTTCAAATCCTACGCACATGTGCGCCGCTAGGGTTTCGTGCGATGCCGGCCCGCCCTCGCCTCAGCCGACGCACCCTCTCGTTGGTGGCGGCAGCGACCGGCGTCGCCGCCGCGGGCGTCGCACTGGAGCGTCGTCATCTGCGGACGCTGGCGAGGGACCCCGACTACGCCCGGCTGACCGAGCCGCTCGGCGGACGCCCGCTGACAATCGTCTCGGCCGACGGGACGAAACTGCACGCCGTGGAGTTCGGCGAACCGACGGCTCACACCGTGGTGCTGGTGCATGGGTGGACCGAGCAGCTGGCCCTGTGGGGCCCGGTGATCGGGAGGCTTACCCGCCGGGACCAGCGGGTGGTCGCCTATGACCTGCGCGGCCATGGTCGCAGCGCGCCGGCAGCCCGGAGCGACTACGCGCTGGAGCGCTTCGGCGAGGACCTCGCCGCAGTGCTGGACGCCGCAGTGCCCGCGGACGAGCGCGCGACGGTGATCGGTCACTCGCTGGGCGCGATGTCGATCGCCGCGTGGGCGCAGGCCCACGACGCCGCGGCCCGTGCCGATGCAGCGGCGCTGGTCAATACCGGGCTGGACGACCTGATCAGAGGCCACCTGCTGTTCGGCGAGCTCGCCAAGTGGATGAACCACCCCCGGGTCAGCCGTGCCGTGCTGGGCTCTCGCGCGCCATTGCTTCCGTTCTCGACTCCGGTCTCCCAGGCGGTGATTCGCTACGCCGCCTTCGGACCGGCCGCCACCGCCGGCGACGTGGACTTCTACGAACGGATGCTGATCGATTGCCCGGCCGCCGTGCGCGCCGCCTGCGGGGTCGCGCTCTCCGATCTGAATCTGTGGTCGGCGGTGGCCGGCCTGAACATCCCCACCCTGGTGATCGCCGGTGACCGCGACCGGCTCACGCCGCCCGAGCACGCCCGCCGGATCACGGAGGCACTCCCCCGTCCCGCCGGTCTGATCGTGCTCGAGCAGACCGGGCACATGTCCCCGCTGGAGCGCCCTCAGGAGCTGGCCGACGCGCTGAGCGAGCTCATCTCGACGGCGTCGAGCACTTCCGGCGTCGCCACCGCCTAGGACGATGGGCGCCGGAGCGCTCAGCAGCCGGATCGACGTCACGCGCGCCGGGCGGCGCGCTCGACGGCGGGTACTGGACTCGTTCGCTGCCGTAGTGCATGCAGTC
>JADGPO010000102.1 GCA_017882405.1 Solirubrobacteraceae bacterium
GTGCTCCGCGGACCTGACGGCGAGCGGGTGGTGGCGATGGACAAGTTCCACATCGGACCGTATGTGACCGCCGTCGCCGACGGTGAGCTGCTGACCGAGGTGCGTATCCCGCTGCGGCCTGGGGGCGGCTCGGCGCACGAGAAGACCGAGCGCCGAGCCGGCGACTGGGCGATCGCCGCCGCCTCGGCCGCGCTGTGGATCGACGGGGGCACGATCGCCGATGCTGGGATCGCGCTCTCCGCTGTGGGCCCGACGACCGTCGAGCTGACCCGTGCGCAGGAGCTGCTGCGGGGGGCCACCCCCTCGGAGGAGCTGTTCGCCCAGGCCGGCCAGATCGCCGCTGAGGACTGCAGCCCGTCGGCGGACGGCCGGGGTCCCGTCGACTACAAGCGCCATCTCGCCGGCGTCATGACCCATCGTGCCCTGCGCCGCGCCGCGGCCCGCGCGCTCAAACAGGAGGCCTGAGAACCAAAGTGCAAGTCACCATCAACGTCAACGGCGAGCCCGTCTCGCGCGACGTCGCGCCGCGCACGCTGCTCGTCCATTTCATTCGCGACACCCCGGGGCTGACCGGCACCCACTGGGGCTGCGACACCTCCAACTGCGGCGCCTGCGTGGTGCTGATGGACGGACAGCCCCTGAAATCCTGCACCGCGCTGGCGGCGATGTGCGAGGGCCACGAGATCGCCACCGTCGAATCGCTGGAGGTCGACGGCGAGCTGGACCCGATCCAGCAGGGCTTCCACGAGCTGCATGCGCTGCACTGCGGGTTCTGCACGCCGGGGATGCTGATGACCTGCCGGGCGCTGCTCAACGAGAATCCGGACCCGTCCGAGCACGAGATCCGCACCGCGATCAGCGGCGCGATCTGTCGCTGCACCGGCTACAAGAACATCGTCGCCGCCGTGCGCTGGGCGGCCGAGCACGAAGCTTCGATCCAGCAGGAGGCATAGGCATGGCCGTTACGGAGAACCTCCCCAGTCCCGGCCACGAGCGGCCGATCGGCTTCGGGCGCCTGAAGCGCAAGGAGGACGCCCGCTTCATCCGCGGCCAGGGCAACTACCTCGACGACATCCGTCTGCCGGGAATGCTGCACGGCGCGATCCTGCGCAGCCCCTATGCGCACGCCAAGATCGTCTCCATCGATACCTCCGAGGCGCTGGCGCTGCCCGGCGTGGCCGCGGTGGTCACCGCCAAGGACCTGGAGACGCTGGGGCTGGCCTGGATGCCGACGATCTCCTATGACACGCAGGCGGTGCTGGCCGGCGACAAGGTGCGCTTCCAGGGACAGGAGGTGGCGTTCGTGATCGCGACCGACGAGTACATCGCCCGCGACGCACTGCCGCTGATCGAGGTCGAGTACGAGCCGCTGGCGCCGATCGTCGACGCCCGCAAGGCGCTGGACCCCGATGCGCCGTTGATCCGCGACGACAAGGAGGGTCAGCTCGACAACCTGGCCAGCCCCACCTGGGAGGCCGGCGACGAGGAGGCGACCGCAGCTGCGTTCGCCGAGGCCGACGTGGTCGTGCAGCGCGAGATGATCTACCCGCGCTGCCATCCGGCGCCGCTGGAGACCTGCGGGATGATCGCCGACTTCAACCCGCAGACCGGTCAGCTGGACATCTACAACGGTAACCAGGCGCCCAACGTGCACCGCACCGTCTACGCACACGTGGCCGGGCTGGCCGAGCACATGATCCGCATCCGCTGCGGCGACATCGGCGGCGGCTTCGGCAACAAGGTGCCGGTGTACCCGGGCTACGTGTGCGCGATCGCCGGCTCGATCGTCGCCGGCGCGCCCGTCAAGTGGATCGAGGACCGCTCCGAGAACCTGATGTCGACCGGCTTCGCCCGCGACTACATCATGAAGTCAGAGATCTGCGCCAAGGACGGCAGGATCACCGGCCTGCGAGTCGACGTGATCGCCGACCACGGCGCGTTCGATTCGACCGCCCAGCCGACGAAGTTCCCGGCCGGCTTCTTTCACATCTGCTGCGGCTCCTATGAGCTGGCTGCCGCCCACGTCAAGGTCAAGGCCGTCTACACGAACAAGGCACCGGGCGGGGTGGCCTACCGCTGCTCGTTCCGGATCACCGAGGCCGTCTATCTCGTCGAGCGGATGGTGAACGCGCTGGCGCTGGAGATGTGCGTCGACCAGATCGATCTGCGGATGAACAGCTTTATCGGCCCCGACCACTTCCCCTATGAGACGACCACAGGCTGGACATATGACTCGGGCAACTATGCCGAGACGATGAAGGTGGCGATGGACATCGCCGGCTACGACGACCTGCTGCGCGAGCAGAAGGAGAAGCGCGAGCGCGGCGAGCTGATGGGCATCGGGGTGTCGTTCTTCACCGAGGGCGTGGGCGCCGGTCCTCGCAAGCACATGGACATCCTCGGGATGTCGATGAACGACGGCGCCGACCTGCGCGTGCACCCCTCCGGCAAGGCCGTGGTCTCGCTGAGCGCGCAGACGCAGGGCCAGGGCCACGAGACGACGTTCGCGCAGATCGTCGCCGAAGAGCTGGGCATCCCGCCCGAGGACGTCGAGGTGCGCCACGGCGACACCGACAAGACCCCCTACGGCCTGGGAACCTACGGCTCGCGCTCAACTCCCGTTTCCGGCGCGGCCGTAGCGGTGGTGTCCCGCAAGGTACGTGACAAGGCGCGGCTGATCGCGGCGACGATGCTCGAGACCCGGCCCGAGGACCTGGCGTGGGAGAAGGGACGCTGGTACGTCAAGGGCGACCCTGAGAAGGGGGCGATGATCGAGGAGATCGCCCACCGGGCCTACAGCGGCGAGCCGATGCCCGAGGGCATGGAGGGCGGACTGGACGGCCAGGTCATCTACGACCCGCCCAATTTGACATACCCCTACGGCGCCTACATCGCAGTGGTCGACATCGACCCCGACACCGCTCAGGTCACGGTGCGGCGCTTCATCGCCGTCGACGACTGTGGCGTGCGGATCAACCCGATGATCGTCGACGGCCAGATCCACGGTGGGCTGGCCGAGGGGATCGGGATCGCGCTGATGGAGCTGATCTCGTTCGATCAGGAGGGCAACTGCCTGAACTCCTCGTTCATGGACTACTTGATTCCGACGGCGCTGGAGTGCCCGGACTTCGAGCTGGGGGAGACGGTCACCCCGTGCCCGCACCATCCCCTGGGCGCCAAGGGCGTTGGAGAATCTCCCAACGTGGGCTCCCCGCCGGCGATCGTCAACGCCGTGATCGACGCTCTGCACACCACGCACGGGGTCAAGCACGTCGACATGCCCTGCACCCCGGCGCGAGTGTGGGCGGCGATGCAGGGCCGCCCCGAGCCGCCTCAATGACAGAACGGGTCACCGGTGAGGAATTGGATCCCGCCCACCCGATCCGCCACCTCGTCCCCGACGTGGAGACGCTCGCCCAGCGGCTGGCCTCCGTCGACTACCTGGTCGACGAGGGGCTGGCCACCGCGATCTTCCTCAGCCTGCGCCTGCCCCAGCCGCTGCTGCTGGAGGGGGAGGCGGGAGTCGGCAAGACGGAGGCCGGCAAGGCACTGGCGCGGGTGCTCGACACTCCGCTGGTGCGCCTGCAGTGCTACGAGGGAATCGATGCCGCCGAGGCGCTGTACGAGTGGAACTACGCCCGCCAGCTGCTGTCGATCCGCTTGGCCGACAGCCACGGGGATGCGCTGTCCGAGGATGACCTGTTCGGCCCGGACTACCTGACGGCACGGCCGCTGCTGCGCGCCCTGCAGCATCCCGGACCGCGTCCCGCGGTGCTGCTGATCGACGAGATCGACCGGGCCGACGACGACTTCGAGGCGTTCCTGCTGGAGCTGCTCGCCGAGGCGACGGTCACGATCCCCGAGATCGGCACGATCACGGCCACCTATCCACCGGTGATCGTGCTCACCTCCAATCGCACCCGCGACCTGCACGACGCCGTCAAGCGCCGCTGCCTGTATCAGTGGATCGACTACCCGAGCGCCGAGCGCGAGGTGGAGATCATCCGCCGCCGCGTTCCCCGCGCGGCAGCCACGCTGGCCGTCCAGGTGGCCGACGCCGTGTCGTCGATGCGCGCTTCGGACATCCAGAAGCCGCCCGGAATCGCCGAGGCGATCGACTGGCTGGCGGCGCTGGACCTGCTGGGGATCGCGGAGCTGGACGAGCCCGCCGTGCAGCGCACGCTGGGCTCCGTGCTCAAGTACCGCGAGGACCAGGACGTCGTCCGGGCCGCCGGCCTGGCCACGCTGCCGCCAGAGGGTGCCTGACCCGATGGCCGACTTTCGCGTCCGCACCGTTGTGCTCGACCTGCCGCCGCTGGTCGGGGCGTTCGCCCGTCGGCTGCACGCCGCGGGCGTGCCGGTGAGCGCCGAGCGCGCCGCCCGCCTGGCCGAGGCGCTCGCCCTCGTGCGACCGGTCGCCCGCCGCCGGCTGTACTGGACGGCCCGCTCGGTGCTGGTGTCCGAGCAGTCACAGGTGAAAGCGTTCGACGCCGTGTTCGCCGAGATCTTCGGGTCGGGCACCGCGCCCGAGATCCTCATCGAGGATGTGCGCCAGGTACCGGCGCAGCCCGATGAGCGCCCACCCTCGCAGCGCGAGCTCGACGCCGACGCCTCTCCCGACGAGTGGTCGGCGGGTGGCACGCCGGCGCCCTCGCGCGAGCCCGGCGCCACGTTGGAGGCACGCGAGCTGCCGGTGCCGACTGTCGCCTCCGACGAGGAGGTGCTGCGCGCCAAGCGCTTCGACGCGCTGGAGCCCGACGAGCTGGCCGCCCTGTACGCGCTCATGAGCCGGCTGTCCTTGGCCACCCCGCGACGACAGACGCGACGATACGAGCGCGGGCGCCACGGTGCGCGCGTCGATCTGCGGCGCACGCTGCGCGGGAGCCTGCGAACCGGATCAGAGCCGATCCGCCTGGCTCGCCGGCGACGGCGCTCAGAGCGCCGGCGGATGGTGCTGCTGTGCGACATCTCGGGCTCGATGGAGCCCTACGCGCGTGCCTATCTGCAGTTCCTCACCTGCGCGGCGGCGAGTAGCGGAGCCCACCCACCCAACGAGGCGTTCGTGTTCGCCACCCGCCTGACCCGGCTGACGCGGGCGCTGCGATCGCGGCGCCCCGAGCGGGCGATCGCCCAGGCGGCCCGCACCGCCCCGGACTGGTCCAGCGGCACGCGGATCGGCGAGGCCCTGAAGGCGTTCAACGACCGCCACGGCCGGCGGGGAATGGCTCGCGGCGCGGTGGTGGTGATCCTGTCCGACGGCTGGGAGCGAGGTGACCCGGGGCTCGTGGGTCGCGAGATGGAGCGTCTGGCTCGCCTGGCCTATCGGATCGTGTGGGTCAACCCGCGCGCGGCCGCCAGCGGCTTCGCTCCACGGGCCGGCGGGATGGCAGCGGCGCTGCCGCACTGTGACGCGCTCGTCTCGGGCCACAGCCTGGGGGCGCTGGACGAGGTCGTGGAGGCGATCGGCGCGGAGCGTGGAGACGATCGCGCCCCGGAAACCACGTGGCGTCCGCCCGAGCCCGAACCCCTGCCGGCGCAGGACTCGTGGGCGAGTGCCACTCCGGTACCCGGCAGCTCGGTGGCGATGCCCTCCGGCTACGGCCCCAGCCGCGGGCGCACGACGCCCGGATGGAGCCTCGGATGAGCTCCGGCACCCGTTCGGTCAAGTTGTGCATCTATCCGGGCTGCGATCGCCCGGCCGTGGCGCCGCACCTGCTGGGCGGGCCCCAGCCCAGCTTCTGCGACCTGGAGCAGCACAACGTGCTCACCGCCCATCAGGAGCGCCAGCGCCTGGCGCAGTCAGACAACGAGGAAGGGGAGTGACGATGGCCAACGAGGCCTATCGCGCGGTGTTCCTGCGCATTCACCCGACGGGCAAGATGGTGCTCAGCCTGACCACCGAGCCCGACGGTCACGAGGCCGACTACGCCGGCCAGGTGGCCGACCAGCTCGGCGTGCCGGCGCTCGACGTCAAGGTCGTGCCGGCCGACACCGACCGATTCGGAAACGGCCACGGCTACAACACCACTCCTTCGTCCGGCACCCAGGAGGCGATCACTTCGGCGACCGGCAAGATCCTGGCCAAGGCGCAGCTGCTGGCCGGCGTGGTGCTCGACAGCCCGCCCGACAGCGTGAAGTGGTCAGACGGCGCGTTCGCCACGGCCGAGGATCCCGGCGACGGCAAGACGATCGCCGCCCTCGCGATGTACGCCCACGGGACCGGAGCGCTGCCGCCGGGCGTGGAGGGCGGGCTGGATGCCCAGACCGTCTACCGAGACTGAACTCTACGACGAAAGGAGGACGTAAATGGTTGAGCTTGATCACGCGTTTGAGACCAGCAAGCCGATCGACGACAGCTGGGGGCTGGTGCTCGATCTCGAGCGCCTGGTGCCCTGCGTGGAGGGCGGCAGCGTGCTGGAGAAGACCGACGACGAGAGCGTCAAGGCCGAGATCAAGGTCAAGATGGGCGCGATGTCGATGAAGTTCAAGGGGACGGTCGAGGTGGTCGAGTCCGATCCCGAGAGCCACAGCGCACTGCTGCGCGTCAAGGCCCGCGAGGCCGGCGGCCAGGGCCACGCCAACGCCGACGTGACGTTCACGCTGGCCAACGGCGGGGGCAACATCCACACCGCGGCGCAGATCACCGGCAAGGCGGCATCGATGGGCGAGGGCATGGTCTCCACGGTGCTGGAGGCGCTGATCAAGGACTTCGCCGAGAAGTTCGTGGCGGCCGCCTGAGGTATCTGGACATGGTCGTCCGCCCAATGCGCGCCGTGGAACCCGGCGAGGTGCCGCTCGACGGCGGCACCGCCGTGCAGGAGCAGCCCGACCGCCCGGTGTTCAAGGGCAACGGGGAGTACGACTACGTGTGCGTGGAGTGCGGCAGCCTGCTGGCGGCGGGGATGGACCCGCAGCTCATGACCCGGCGCGTGCGGATCCGCTGCGGCCGCTGCCGGACGGTCAACATCGCGGCCGAGCTGGCGGTGCAGGGCGCCCGCCGCAGCCGGGAGCCACGGTCTCCGTGACCGGCGTCGACGTCGGGTTCGGCCGTCTGCGGCGCAAGGAGGACGAGCGCTTCATCCGCGGCCAGGGCCGCTACCTCGACGACGTGCTGCTCCCGGGGATGCTGCACGGCGCGATGCTGCGCAGCCCCGTCGCCCACGCGCACGTCCTCTCGATCGACACCTCGGCGGCACTCGCCCATCCCAAGGTGCACGCCGTGATCACCGGCGCCGACCTGGAGGCGCGCGGCTGCGCCTGGATGCCGACGATGTCGGGCGATGTGCAGGCGGTCCTGGCCACCGACAAGGTGCGCTTCCAGGGCCAGGAGGTCGCCTTCGTGATCGCCGACGGCCACTACTCGGCTCACGACGCGCTGGAGCTGATCGACGTCGAGTACGCGCCGCTGGCTCCGGTGGTCGACCCTCGACGGGCACTGGACGAGAACGCGCCGCTGATCCGCGACGATCAGCCGGACCGCTACGACAACCACATCTTCGACTGGGAGTCCGGGGACCGCCGGGCGACCGAACGGCTGATCGCCGGCGCCGAGGTGGTCGCCGAGCGGGAGATGGTGTTCCCGAGATCACACCCGGCGCCGATGGAGACGTGCGGAGCCGTGGCCGAGCTCGACCGGGTCAGCGGGAAGCTGACGATGTGGTCGACCACCCAGGCGCCGCACGCCCACCGCACGCTGTACGCGCAGATCCTCGGTCTCTCCGAGCATCGCGTCCGGGTCATCTCTCCCGATGTCGGCGGCGGCTTTGGCAACAAGGTGCCGGTCTATCCAGGCTACGTCTGCGCCGCGGTCGGGGCGATGACCGTCGGGCGCCCGGTCAAGTGGGTCGAGGATCGCTCCGAGAACCTGATGGCCTCAGGCTTCGCCCGCGACTACGCGATGCGCGGGCGGATCGCGGCGACGGCCGCCGGGAAGATCCTTGCTGTCGACGTCGACGTACTCGCCGATCACGGCGCGTTCAACACGGCCGCCCAGCCGAGCCGCTATCCGGCCGGTTTCTTCCACGTCTTTACCGGGTCCTATGACCTGGCCGCGGCCCACTGCCACGTGCGCGGCGTCTACACCAACAAAGCGCCGGGCGGGGTCGCCTACGCCTGCTCGTTCCGAATCGCCGAGGCCGTCTACCTGATCGAGCGGCTGATCGACGTCCTCGCCCGCGAGCTGGGCGTCGACCCCGCCGAGTTGCGCTTTCAGAATCTGATCGCGCCCGAGCAATTCCCGTATGAGTGCAAGACCGGCTGGGTGTATGACTCCGGCGACTACGCCACTGCGCTGCGCAAGGCGCTGGACGTGGCCGGATATGCGGAGCTGCGCGCCGAGCAGGCCGCGAAGCGCCAACGGGGCGAGCTGATGGGCATCGGGATCTCGTTCTTCACCGAGGCGGTCGGCGCCGGACCGCGCAAGCACATGGACATCATGGGCCTGGGCATGAACGACGGGGCGACACTGCGGATCTCGCCGACCGGCACCGCCCAACTGGGGATCAGCGTGCAGACCCAGGGGCAGGGCCACGAGACGACGTTCGCCCAGATCGTCGCCCACGAGCTGGGGATCGCACCCGAGGACGTCGACGTGCTCCACGGTGACACCGACAACACGCCGTACGGGCTGGGCACCTACGGCTCGCGCTCGACCCCTGTCTCGGGGGCCGCCACGGCACTGGTCGCGCGCAAGGTCCGCGACAAGGCCCGGCTGGTGGCCTCGGCAATGCTCGAGGTCTCCGCCGCCGATCTCGACTGGGAGCGCGGGCGTTGGTTCGTCCGCGGCGATCCCGAGCAGGGGGCCTCGATCTCCGAGATCGCCCGGGCGGCCCGCGGCTCGGTGGAGCTGCCCGCCGGCATGGAGGCCGGGCTTGACTCCGAGACCGTCTATGACCCGCCCAATCTCACGTTCCCGTTCGGCGCCTACGTGTGCGTGGTGGATATCGATCCCGGCACGGCGAAGGTGTCGGTGCGGCGCTTCATCGCGGTCGACGACTGCGGTACGCAGATCAACCCGATGATCGTCGAGGGGCAGGTGCACGGCGGGCTCACCGACGGGGTCGGCATCGCGCTGATGGAGATGGTCGGCTACGACGAGGAGGGCAACTGCCTGAGCGCCTCGCTGATGGACTACCTGATTCCCACCGCGGTGGAGGTGCCCGAGTGGGAGACCGACTACACCGTCACCCCCTCGCCGCACCATCCCCTGGGTGCCAAGGGGATCGGCGAGTCCGCCACCGTGGGCTCGCCGCCGGCGATCGTCAACGCCGTGTGCGACGCGCTCGCCCCCTACGGCGTGCGCCACGTGGACATGCCGTGCACGCCCGCGCGCGTATGGGACGCTATGCAAGGAAAGGCGGTACCGCCACAATGATGGCCGTGGAGCAGACCCGGGAGATCGAGCGACTCGTGGCCGAGCGCCGGCCGTTCGTGGTGGCGACCGTGGTGCGGGCCCGCCGGCCGACCAGCGTGCGTCCCGGTGATGGAGCGATCGTGCTCGGCGATGGGACGATCGAGGGCTTCGTGGGCGGTGTGTGCGCCGAGTCATCCGTGCGGCTACACGCCCTGCGGGCGCTGGAGACGGGCGACGCGCTGCTGCTGCGCCTGGTACCCGGTGATGTCGAAGGCGAGGGCGGCCCGGCGGAAATGCTCGAGGGGGCGGTGGTGGAGCACAACCCATGTCTGAGCGGCGGATCGCTGGAGATCTTCCTGGAGCCCCATCTGCCCGCCAACCGGCTCGTCGTGGTGGGCGGTTCGCCGATCGCACGGGCGCTGGCACAGCTGGCGGCGGCCGCGGACTTCGACTGCCAGCTGGGCGGCGCCTCCGACGTGGGGGCGCTCGAGGGCGCGGCCGCGGTCGTCGTGGCGTCGCACGGCAGTGGAGAGGAGGCGGTGCTGGCGGAGGCGCTGGCGGCCGGGGTGCCCTATGTGGCGCTGGTGGCCAGCCCGAAGCGTGGACGAGTCGTACGCTGCGAACTGGCGGTCGCGCCGGAGCTGGCGGCGCAGCTGCACACGCCCGCGGGTTTCGACATCGGCGCCCGCACGCCGGTGGAGATCGCGATCTCGATCCTCGCCGAGATGGTGGCGGTTCACCACGCCCATCCCGGCTTGACGGGTGTGCGTGAGCGCTCGACCACTCCGGAGGTGGAGGTGGTGACCCCGCTGGTCACCGGGGTCGCGGTGGACCCGGTGTGCGGAATGAAGGTGGCCACCGTAGACGCCACCCCGCACCTGGAGATCGGCGGCGAGACGGTGTGGTTCTGCGGCGAGGGCTGCCGGGCCAGCTACGCGCGCGACCACGTCGTCAGCTAGGCGCTCAGCCGCCGGATCGTCGGCGGCGAACTGCTGTAATCCACCGTCAAACCCTGCCCAAGGAGCCATCATGGACCGTTCCGACAGTCAGCCGGTCAAACGCCAGGATCTCGTCCAGGCGGTGCGCGACACCTACGAGGTCGTGATGGAGGCCGACATCCCCGAGCGCTTCGAACCGGCCGCGTTCGAGCTCGTCCTGCAGGAGCTGCTCGAGTACGAGTCCGAGTGAAGGCGCACCAGCGACCAGCTCGAGGCATGGCACTTGACAGACGGCGAGGCTGATCTCCTTGGCGTGCCGATCCTGGCCATGGCGATCGCGCTCAGGCGCTTGGAGCAGCTCGTCTACGAGGTGCAGGCACTAGATCAGCGTCCGCGGCTTGAACGGCTCAGGGCCGCAGCATGAGCGATCTGTTCATGGCAGGCATCTACGAGCAGGTCACCCGCCAACTCAAGGACGGCAAGGCGTTCGTGCTCGAGGCGCCGGATCACGTCCCGTCGGTCTGGGGCGAAGACGCCGACGTGATCTGGTCCGAAGGCGAGCCGCTATTCGTCGTCGGCCCGAGCGCAGCGTCTACGGACACCTCGAGCACAGACACGTCGGCGACCGATTCCAGCAGCCAACTCGCGGACCTGCTCTCCCAGCGTCTGCAGCAGAGCGAGCTCTCGTACGCGGTCTCCCAGGCGCAGTACGGGGTGCTTTCAGGAATGATCGGGAACCTGCCGCCGTTCGGCGGGTCGTTCCTCACGGGCGGCGTAGTCCCGGGCATGGCAGGCGAGGCGAGAACCATCATCGCGCATGGTGGGGAAAGTGTGGTGCCGGCTGGCGGCGGTCAGGGCCACACGTTTCATGTGATCGTGCAGGATGGGGCGGTGGACGCGAAGCGCATCCAGGTCATTGCCAACGGCGAAGCGCAACGCGAGGAGGCGACGAAGCCGACGTCTGCCACCGAGATCAAGCTCGCGACCGTGCTCGACTACCAGGCCGGCATCCTCGATGAACTCGCGGCAGCCGCGCGAGTGGCAGCTGCGATCCTCGAAACCCAGACGGAGATCGCCCGCCAGCTAGCGGGTTTGGATGAAGCCGGCGGACGGATGATCGCCCCCGGCCGGTTGAGGGTCTGTCCCGCCCCGGACAGACCCGCTCACCGCTGCCCCTGGGAATGCCCCACGTCCCCTAGCCCGTACATCAGCTAGAACGCCCGATCCAGGTCCAGGTTGGTCAAACCTGCACATCTTTATGCAGACCTGTGGCGTACAGCGGGTACCGTCCGGCTCGCACGGACGCGCCGCGCGTGCCCTAGCCCCTACCATGGCACGCGCTCGCGGCCCGCGGCCCCAAGCAAGCCCCCTGCGATGGGTCGCGGGTCGCCCCTTTCCGGCAGACGCGCTGCGGAGGGCCCGCCCCGAGGAGGGGCAGAGCGGGCCCGCCCGGGAACTTGCGCCCGAACCGCGTCTACCCACAGATCGTTGTTTATTTCACGCCCACGATCGAGAAAGCGCGCTCTTTGCATCGATTCCTCAAAGTAAGCCTGAGGGCAATGCTGGTTGGACCTTTCTGCTGGTCGATTTCTTGCAGGACCGCTCTTTCGGAGCGCGGCATAGCCACGCAACCGCTAAGGAGCCAGCATGGCCACCGAAGTCATCCTGAAGGACGAAGCGACATGCCGGGCAGTCGAGTACGCGCTCTGGTACCACGCATCGTGCACGGTTGAGGGCACGTTGGATGAGGAGTGCTGGAAGGCGGCCGACGAGGTCGCCGGGATCAACGAGATCGACGACGGCGCTATGCCCTCCTCGGAGCTTGCCGACGCGCGGCTGAACACCCTCGTCATCGCGCGCGCCGACCCCCTGGTCCACGTGCTCGAAGGCCTGATTCGGCTGCTCGAGGAACGCCTGCGAGAGGCAGCACAGTACGGCCCTCTACCGATGGGCGACGTGATCGACATCGCCGCTGAGCTGCGTTGGGCAGCCGAAGAGGCAATCCGGATGCTGCCGCAGTTGGCTACGAGACTGACGCCGCGTGAGCGGAAGGCGGTGGCGTGATGGCTGTCACGATCGAGACGCGCTGCTGCAACTGCCGGGCCATCGCTGCCCGCCTGGACGAGCGGCGGCCGTGTGTCGCGAACCGCATCGGCGAGCTGCGTTACGCGGGGGCCGGAATGAGCCTGGAGGCTCTCGCCCGCAGGGTGGAGGTCGACGCGACCGAGCTGGCGTTGTGGGAGGCGGGCGCTCTACCACCGGATGAACACGCCCAGGCGATAGCTAGATCGCGGCGAGCTCCCTGCGGTACGGGTGGGGTCTCGCCGCGTCCGCGTCCGCCAGACCGACTTCGACGCGTTCCTGGCACGGTAGCCGGCGCTGCAGCGAAAGGCAGGTCCGTTCGCGAGTCGCAAGCTCGCCCTGGAGTGGCTCGAGCACGAGGGACTCGGGTCGACGCCGAGCGACGCCGCGGACTGGGCGGCGGGGGATTCTCAGCTGTCAGTCCCGCGCAGTGACGTTTATTGCGCCAGATGGCACCGTGTACGGGCTCAACGGATGGGCGCTTGACCGCCTCGGCGCGGCGAAGGTCAATCCCATCGCCTTACCTCACCCAGACGATCCAGATCGGCATCTGTCTATCGGTGACCTGGAGGCTGCCGGCCGGCGTCTCTGCGAGCGTGGCGAGGAGGAGAAGTGATGGCTCGCCGCGGTGTGTGGCGTCCACCGCATCCCGAGCCCGCACCACCCCCGGTGGCCGACCCGACGTTTCACGAGTTCGCACCAGAATGGTGGGCCTCGAAACGGGATGAGCTCAGCCGCAAGACCCAGATCGACTACGAGTGGCAGCTGTCGAACCATCTGCTGCCGTTCTTCGCCCGGCACCGGCTCACTCAGATCACCGTCGCCGAGGTCGACCGCTACCGCAACGCGAAGGTCGCCGAGCGGGCGCTGTCAGCCGCGTCGATATGAGCTGCCGCGGGTGATGGCGATGCTCGGCCACGCCGATTCAGCGGTCACGTTGCGGATCTACGCGCACGTGATGGCCGCCGACGACGGTCAGCGTGAGCGACTAAAGGCGCTCGTTGCGGGCACTGATTGGGCACCATTGGGCACCAGCATCACTTCCGACGTACCAACGCCGTTGTTGGAGCCCCGGTCATGAAAGAGAAAAACCCCGCGATTGCGGGGCTTTCCGTGAGCGCGCCCGGCACGATTCGAACGTGCGACCTTCCGCTCCGGAGGCGGACGCTCTATCCCCTGAGCTACGGGCGCTCACGATCGGGGTAGATCGCAGGCCAGCTTACCGTGGAGATCGCCATCGTCTCGGACACCCACCTCCCGAAGGGCTTCCGGTGCCTACCCGACGCCTGCCTGGAGCGCCTGCGGGCGGCCGATGCGATCGTGCACGCCGGGGATCTGTCGACGCTGGCCGTGCTGGAGCAGTTGCAGTCCCATGGGCGCGTGGTGGCGGTGCACGGCAACGTCGACGACGCGGGGGTGCGGGCCCTGCTGCCGCAGACCGCGACGCTCGACGCCGGGGGCTTCCGGATGGCGGTGATCCACGACGCGGGATCGTCGCGGGGGCGGCTGGAGCGGATGCGCCGGCAGTTCCCCGAGGCCGACGCGGTGATCTTCGGCCACTCCCACATCCCGTTGCACGAACGCGCCGGCGACGGCTTTCAGATCTTCAACCCCGGCAGCCCGACGGAGCGCCGGCGCGCGCCGCGCCACACGATGGGGATCTGCCGGGCGGGTGACGGCAGGCTCACGTTCGAGCTCATCGACCTAGATTGAGGCCATCGGGCACGCCCCGGAACTGAGGCCGGCGGGCGCAAACATCCAGATTGCGGCAGCCGCGAGCGCGACGCGGTCGTTTGCGCCCGTGAGGGACGCATACGTCCAGAGCAGATCGGCTGACGGATCGATGCGGACGTTTGCCGACAGCGAACCGATCCCGGGGCCGCCGCGACGGGGTGGCAGACTGAAACCGACATGGACCTGTCGATTTTCTTCGCCGGCACCGCCGGCTCGGTGCCCAGCGCGCGCCGCGGCCTGCCGTCGATCCTGGTGCGCCGGGGCGGCGATCGGATCCTGTTTGACTGCGGGGAGGGCACGCAGCGCCAGCTGGTCAGCTCGGTCGGCCTCGCGGACCTGACGGAGGTGTTCCTCACCCACTTTCACACCGACCACTGGCTGGGCCTGCCGGGGATGCTCAACACGTTCAACCTGCGAGGCCGCGAGCGTCCGCTGACCGTGCACGGGCCGGCCGGCCTGCGCGAGCTGATGGGCGTGGTCGCGCGGATCAGCGGCCGGCCCAGCTTCGAGCTGCACGTGGTCGAGGTCGAGGCCGGTGACGTGCTGGAGCGCGACGGATACCGGATCGCGCCCATCGCCGTGGACCACCGCGGGCCCGGCCTCGGCTACGTGATGTTCGAGGACGAGCGACCGGGAGTGTTCGATCCGCGGGCGGCGGCCGAGCGCGGGCTGACGCCCGGCCCCGAGTTCGGCCGCATGCAGCGGGGGGAGACGATCCGCGGCGTGACGCCCGAGCAGGTGATGGGCCCGCCGCGGCCGGGTCGCAAGTTCGTGCTCTCGGGCGACACCCGGCCGTGCGACGCGATCCGGGTGGCCGCCCATCGCGCCGACGTGCTCGTGCACGAGGCCACGTTCGCCGACGAGGAGCGCCAGCGAGCGGCCGACAACGGGCACTCGACGGCGCGCCAGGCGGCGGAGATCGCCCGCGACGCCGAGGTCTCGATGCTGGCACTCAACCACGTCTCGACGCGCCATCCGCTGGGCCTGCTGCGTGACGAGGCCCGCTCCGTGTTCCCCTCGACGGTCGTGCCGCGTGACTTCGACACGATCGAGATCCCGTTCGCCGAACGCGGCGAGCCGAGGCTCGTGCGCTGGGATGGCGCCGCCGCCCGGGCCGACGTCCAGGCCGATGTGCGGGCCGACGCGCAGCCCGCGGGTCAGCCGACCGCCGCGTGATCGTCGATGAGGGCGATCGTGCCCGAGCGGGTGGAGACCGATCGCCTGGAGGGGGTTCGTCTGCGCTCCGACCACGAGCCGGAGGTCGCCCAGCTCGGGCTGGACCCGCGCGTGTATGTGACGCTGTGGCCGTTTCCGGATCCGCCGACGCTCAAGGACGTGCGCGACAGCCTGCACCGCCAGCTGGACCACTGGCAACGCTACGGCTTCGGCCTGTGGCTGCTGCGTGACCGCGCCGGGGAGATGGTGGGGCGCGGCGGGCTGCAGTACACCGATGTCCTCGGCGGCCTGGCCGTCGAGGTCGCGTGGGCGATCGTGCCCGAGCGCTGGGGGCAGGGCCTGGCCACCGAGCTGGCCCACGCCGCGGTGGCAGCGGCCTCCGCTGACCTTGGCCTGGCCGAGGTGGTGGCGCTGACGTTGCCCCACAACGCGGCGTCGCGCCGGGTCATGGACAAGGCCGGCTTCGCCTACGACCGCGAGGTTCTCCACGCCGGCCTGCCGCACGTCCTGTACCGCCTGCGGCGCCCGCCCGGCGGGGCCTGAGCCCGCCCGCCCGCGGGGCCTGAGCGCGGAGCCTGCCGGGGCCGCTGCTAGGCTCCGCGTCACTAAGTCGCCAGCCCCTTTAACCCGGTCCCGTGAGGCCAGGAAGGAGCAGAGTTGGAACCGCAGACCACGGTCGTCCTGGGCCGGGACGACATGCGCCGCACACTGGTGCGGATCGCCCACGAGATCGTCGAGAAGAATCCCGAGGGGGCGGTCGCGCTGGTTGGCATCCACCGGCGGGGCGCGTATCTGGCCCGCCGCGTCCACGCATTGACCAGTGAGCTGCTGGACGCGCCCGTGCCGCTGGGCTCGGTCGACATCGCGTTCTACCGCGATGACCTGAGAACCCATCCCGAGTTCCCGGTGGTGCACGCCACCGAGCTGGACTTCTCCGTCGACGCGCGGACGATCGTGATCGTCGACGACGTTCTCTACACCGGCCGCACCGTGCGCGCCGCGATCGACGTCGTCTTCGACTACGGCCGGCCGGCCAAGATCCAGCTGGCCGCCCTGGTCGACCGTGGCCACCGCGAGCTGCCGATCCGGCCCGACTACGTCGGCAAGAACATCCCCACCTCGCAGGACCAGCGTGTCAACGTCCGCGTCGAGGAGGTCGACGGCGTCGACGAGGTGACGATCGGACCGGGTGGGCGGGGGATGGTCCGGAGGATCGAAGCCGCATGAACGAGCATCGCCTCCACCACCTGATCTCGATCGACGACCTGGACCGGGCCGGGATCGAACGGATCCTGGACCGCGCCGAGTCCTTCGCCGAGGTCTCGGGCCGCGAGATCAAGAAGGTGCCCGCGCTGCGCGGGCGCACGATCGTCAATCTCTTCTACGAGGCGTCCACGCGCACCAGCTCCAGCTTCGAGCTGGCCGCCAAGCGCCTGTCGGCTGACGTAGTCAGCATCCGCTCGGCCGGCTCCAGCGTCGACAAGGGCGAATCGCTCAAGGACACCGTGCAGACGCTCTCCGCGTACGACCCGGCGGCGATCGTGATCCGCTCCCCGCATGCCGGCGCCGCCCAGCTGGTGGCCGGCTGGACCAGTGCCGCCGTGGTCAACGCCGGCGACGGCAAGCACGAGCACCCCACGCAGGCCCTGCTCGACGTCTTCACGCTGCGTCGCCGCCTGGGCTCACTCGACGGCGTCAACATCTGGATCGTCGGCGACGTCACCCACTCCCGGGTGGCGCGCTCGAATATCCTCGCCTTCACCCGGATGGGCGCTCGGGTCACCGTCGCCGGTCCGCCGACGCTGATCCCGCGTGACATCGAGGCGCTCGGCTGCGAGGCGACGGCCACCCTGGACCGCCTCGACGAGGCCGGGGTGGTCTATGTGCTGCGCATGCAGCACGAGCGCATGAGCCAATCGTTCGTGCCCTCGCTGCGCGAGTACGCCGCCTGCTACCAGATCAACGACCGGCGGCTGTCACCGAGCCAGCTGGTGATGCACCCCGGACCGGTCAACCGCGGCGTCGAGATGTCGGCGGCGACGATCGACTCGCCGCAGGCGCTGATCGGCGACCAGGTCAAGGCCGGAGTGGCAGTGCGGATGGCGGTCCTCTACGAGCTGCTGGTCGGCTCGCCGAGCCTGGCGGCGGTGGCGTGATGAGCACGGCGCGGCTTTTCGCCGCCTTCCGGCCGCCCGCGGATCTGCTGATCCGCGGCGCGCACGTCCTCGACCCCCGCACCGGCCTGGACGAGCCCAGCGACGTCCTGATCCGCGACGGTGAGATCGCCGAGATCGGTGCGACGGACATGCTGGACGGTCCCGACGGCGTCGAGACCCTGGACGGGCGCGGATTGCACCTGTTCCCGGCGTTCACCGACCCCCACGTGCATCTGCGCACCCCCGGCCAGGAGTACAAGGAGGACATCGCGACCGGCACCGCGGCCGCCGCCGCCGGCGGGTTCTGCCAGATCGTGGCGATGCCCAATACCGTCCCCACCGTCGCCACCGCCTCGGTGCTGGGCTCGCTGGTCAGCCGCGCGAGCGCTGAAGCGCAGGTGCCGACCGGCTTCTTGGCCTCGATCACGCACGGCCTCAAGGGCGACGAGCTGACCGAAATGGCCGACCTGCGCGGGGCCGGCGCGATCGGCTTCACCGACGACGGCAAGCCGGTCACCTCGGCCGGGATGCTGCGCAAGGCGCTCCAGTACCAGCGGCTGTGCGGGGGGATCATCGCGCTGCACGAGGAGGACCCCGCCCTGTCACAGGACGGCGTGATGCACGAGGGCGCGGTCTCGGCGCGGCTCGGAATGGCGGGGATCCCCTCGGTATCGGAGTCCACGATGGTCGCCCGCGACGGAGCGCTGGCGCGGTTCGAGGACGCGCGGGTGCACTTCCAGCATCTGTCATGCGTCGAGTCGGTGCAGGCGCTGGCCGCCGCCAAGGCCGATGGCGCGCGCGTCAGCGGCGAAGTCTGCCCGCATCACCTCACCCTCACCGACGACGCGGTCCGGACGCTCGACAGCCGTTTCAAGATGAACCCGCCGCTGCGCACCGAAGCCGACCGCCAAGCGCTTGTGCGGGGCCTCAAGGACGGCACGATCGACTGCGTGGCCACCGACCACGCCCCCCACGCGGTGCACGAGAAGGAGGTCCCCTTCGAGCAGGCGCCGATGGGCACCACCGGCCTGGAGACGGCGTTCGCGGCGCTCCACACCGACCTGGTCGGGACCGGCGAGCTGCCGCTGGCGATCCTGATCGAGCGGATGACCGCCGGCGGTGGTCTGTACGGCCTGCCGATCCCGCGGATCGAGCCCGGCGCAACGGCCAACCTGTGCCTGATCGATCTTCAATCGCGCTGGACGGTGGGAGAGGACGGCTACGCCAGCCGCTCATCCAATTGCGCGTTTCACGGACGCACGCTCAGCGGCCGGGTGGTGCTGACGGTGGCCGGCGGAGCGATCGCCCACCGCCGCCCGCTGCTTGTGCAACCGATCCCCGCCCGCCGTCGATGAGCAACGCTGCACCGGCCACCGCCTACGTCCTGCTGCAGGACGGCACCCGCTTGGACGGGATCGCCTGCGGCGCCGACGAGAGCGCGGTGGGGGAGATCGTGTTCACCACCTCGATGTCGGGCTATCAGGAGGCGATGACGGACCCCAGCTACGCCGGCCAGCTGATCACCTTCACCTTTCCGCAGATGGGCAATTACGGCGTCAGCGCCGAGGCGATGGAGTCCGACGGCATTCATGCCCGCGCGGCGATCATGCGCGCCGGGACCGACCGCGAGACCCGGACCCCGCCCGGGCGGGGTCGGATCAGGGGCGGCTGGCTGACCTGGCTGGCCGACGGCGGCGTGCCCGCGATCACCGACCTCGACACCCGCGCGCTGGTCCGCCACATCCGCGAGCGCGGCTCGATGCGCGGCGGGCTCTTTCCGATGGCGGTGTCCGAGGCCCAGGCGCGGGAGATGATCGCGGCCGAGCCGGAGATGACCGGCCGCGACCTGGCGCGCGGGGTGTCCCCGCGCCAGACGGCGATCCTCGAGCCCACCCACGGCGCGGCGACCCTGCGGATCGCGATGATCGACACCGGCGTCAAGCAGTCGATCATCGCCAATCTCCGCCGGCGCGGGGTGACCGTCGAGCTGCATCCCTGCACCGACACGCCGGCGCAGCTGACCGCCAACGACCCCGACGCGATCTTCCTCGCCAACGGCCCCGGCGACCCGGCGGCGCTGCGCTACATCGTCGACACCGTTCGCCAGCTGGTCGGCAAGCTGCCGGTGTACGGCATCTGCCTCGGCCACCAGCTGCTCTGCCAGGCGGTCGGCCTTGAGACCTACAAGCTGCCCTTCGGCCACCACGGCGCCAACCACCCCGTCAAGAATCTGGCCACCGGCCAAACCGAGATCACCAGTCAGAACCATGGGTTTGCGGTGCTGGGACCGGGCGGCGCACGGACGATCGACACCGACGAGCCGGTGCGCTGGGAGACCGACTTCGGGACCGCCGAGCTGACCCACATCAACCTCTATGACCGCACCGTGGAGGGGTTGACGCTGTGCGACGTCCCCGGGGCGACGGTGCAGTACCACCCCGAGGCCGGCCCCGGCCCGCACGATGCCCAGTACCTGTTTGACCGTTTCGTCTCCGAGATCGAGAGGGCCGCCGCCTAGTGCCCCGCCGCGACGACATCCACAAGATCCTGCTGCTCGGCTCGGGGCCGATCGTGATCGGTCAGGCGGCGGAGTTCGACTACTCCGGCACCCAGGCCTGCCGGGTGCTGAAGGCCGAGGGCTACGAGGTCGTGCTGGTCAACTCCAACCCGGCGACGATCATGACCGACCCGGAGGTGGCGACCACCACCTACATCGAGCCGCTGCTGCCCGGACCGGTCACCCAGGTGATCGAGCGCGAGCGGCCCGACGCCCTGCTGCCCACGCTGGGCGGGCAGACGGCGCTCAACCTGGCCAAGGAGCTGCACGAGAACGGCACCCTGGAGCGCTTCGGCGTCGAGCTGATCGGCGCCGACTACGACGCAATCGACCGCGCCGAGGATCGCGAGCGCTTCCGCGACACGATGACCGCCGCCGGACTGCGGGTCCCCAAGAGCGTCATCGCCCACAGCATCCAGGACGCCCGCGACGCGCTGCCCCAGCTGGGGCTGCCGTTCATCGTGCGCCCGGCGTTCACGCTGGGGGGCACGGGCGGGGGCGTGGTCCGAACCGAAGCCGACCTCGAGCGGATCGTGGGCGGCGGGGTCACCGCCTCGCCGATCGGCCAGGTCCTACTGGAGGAGTCGGTGCTGGGCTGGGGCGAGTTCGAGCTCGAGGTGATGCGCGACCACACCGACAACGTGGTGATCGTGTGCTCGATCGAGAACCTCGACCCGATGGGCGTGCACACCGGAGACAGCGTCTGCGTGGCGCCCCAGCAGACGCTCACCGACAAGCAGTACCAGGCCCTGCGCGACCAGGCGATCGCCGTGATCCGAGCCGTCGGGGTGGAGACCGGCGGCTCCAACGTGCAGTTCGCGGTCAATCCCGAGACCGACGAGATCGTGGTCATCGAGATGAACCCCCGCGTCTCGCGCTCCAGCGCCCTGGCCAGCAAGGCCACCGGCTTTCCGATCGCCAAGATCGCCGCGCGCCTGGCCGTCGGCTACACGCTGCAGGAGATCCCCAACGACATCACGCAGGCCACGCCGGCCAGCTTCGAGCCCGCGATCGACTACTGCGTGGTCAAGTGGCCGCGGTTCGCCTTTGAGAAGTTCCCGGGCGCCGAGGCCGGCCTGACCACCCACATGAAGTCGGTGGGGGAGGCGATGGCGCTGGGGCGGACCTTCCAGCAGGCGTTCGCCAAGGCCCTGCGCTCGCGCGAGCTGGACACCCTGCCGGTCTCGCCGCCCGACGACGAGGCGCTGCTCACCCTGGTGGAGGTGCCGGGCGCCGACCGCTACGACCACCTGCTGGAGGCGCTGCGGCGCGGGACGACGATCGAGGAGCTTCACCGGCGCACCAGCATCGACCCGTGGTTCCTGCACGAGCTCGCCGAGTTGGCGGCCGATCCGGAGGCGGTGTTCGCCGGGGAGCGGACCTACAAGTCGGTCGACACCTGTGCCGCCGAGTTCGCCGCCGAGACCCCGTACTACTACTCCGCCTGGGAGCGGCCGGGGCCGCGCGGCCCCAGCCACGAGGTCCGCCGCTCCGAGCGCCCCGCCGTGGTCATCCTTGGCTCGGGCCCCAATCGCATCGGCCAGGGGATCGAGTTCGACTATTGCTGCGTGCACGCCGCCCAGACCGTGCGCGAGTCCGGCCGCGACGCGGTGATGATCAACTGCAACCCGGAGACGGTCTCCACCGACTACGACACCTCGGACCGCCTGTACTTCGAGCCGCTGACGCTGGAGGACGTACTGGCGGTGTGCGAGCTGGAGCAGCCCGAAGGGGTGGTGGTGCAGTTCGGCGGCCAGACGCCGCTCAAGCTCGCGGCCGGGCTGGACGCCGCCGGCGTCCCGATCCTCGGCACCACCATCGACGCCATCGACCTCGCCGAGGACCGCTCGCGGTTCGGCGCGCTGCTCGACAGCCTCGGCTACAGCGCGCCGCCCTACGCGACCGCGACGAGTCCCGACGAGGCCCTGGACCGGGCCCCCGACGTCGGCTTCCCGTTGCTCGTGCGCCCCAGCTACGTGCTCGGTGGACGCGCGATGGAGATCGTCTACAGCGTGGCCGGCCTCAAGGACTACCTCGACCGGGTGGGCGTCCAGGAGAACAGCACGATCTACCTCGATCGCTTCCTCGAGGACTCGATCGAGGTCGACGTCGACGCCCTGTGCGACGGCGAGGAGGTATGGATCGGGGGGATCATGCAGCACGTCGAGGAGGCGGGGATCCATTCCGGCGACTCGGCCTGCGTCCTGCCACCCCACACGCTGGGCGGCGAGATGCTCGACCGGATCCGTGAGCAGACGACCGGGATCGCCCGCGCCCTGGGCGTCGTCGGGCTGCTCAACGTGCAGTTCGCGATCCGCGGCGACGATCGCCTGTACGTGATCGAAGCCAACCCGCGGGCGTCGCGTACCGTCCCGTTCGTCTCCAAAGCGATCGGCCTGCCGCTGGCCAAGCTCGCCTGTCGGATCATGCTCGGCGAGTCGATCGCCTCGCTCGAGCTCCCGGAGCACCCCAGCTGCGACCACGTGTGCGTCAAGGAGGCGGTGCTGCCGTTCAGCCGCTTCGCCGGCGCCGACTCGCTGCTCGGCCCCGAGATGCGCTCCACCGGCGAGGTCATGGGGATCGCCGACGACTTCCCGACGGCGTTCGCCAAGGCCCAGGCGGCCGCCGGCGCGCAGCTGCCCCAGCAGGGGACGGTCTTCATCACCGTGGCCGGCACCGACAAGCCGGCCGCCACCGGCATCGCCTCCTCACTGCACGATCTAGGCTTTCGGATCGTTGCCACCCGCGGCACCGCCCAGGCGCTGCGCCGGATGGGGATCCCGGCGGTCGCGATCAACAAGCTGGGGGAGGGCTCTCCGCACGTCGTCGACTGGATCGAGCGCCGCGAGGTCGACCTGGTCATCAACACGCCGGTCGGCACCGGCGCCCGCGCCGACGGCTACGAGATCCGCTCGGCGGCGGTGACCCGCGGCATTCCGTGCATCACCACCATGTCGGGCGGGGTGGCGGCGGCCCGAGCGATCATCTCCGCCCGCCGGGGCGAGCCGGCCGTCGTCTCGCTGCAGGAGCTGCACGGCCAGCGGCCGGTGACCGGCTTGGCCACGTGAGCGCGATCGGCGTCGAGGAACGCGTGCATGCCCCGTTCGGGCGTCGCGTGGTGGCGATCACCGCCCGCACTCAGCACGGACCCTACGTCGTCGTGAGCTGCGTCGATCCCGACGGCCCCCGGCCGCAAGCCGGCCAGTTCTACATGCTGAGCGCCGCCCGGCGCTGGGGCGGCGGCCAGGACGAGCGCCCGTTTCTGCCACGCGCGTTCAGCGTGCTGCGCGCGCCCGCCGGCTTCGACGAGCTGCAGTTCATGCTCGAGGACGTCGGTCCCGGGACCCGCCGTCTGGGCGAGCTGCAGCCCGGCGACGAACTGCTGCTGGTCGGACCCCTGGGCAACGGATTCGCCGCCCCGCGTGAGGGGCGCCGTGCGCTGCTCGTCGGTGGCGGCGTGGGGACCGCGCCGCTGGCGATCCTGCAGGACCAGCTCGACGACCCCCGCGCGAGCGTGCTGCTGGGCTTCCGAGATGCCGAGCACGCCGCGGGGGCTCAGCTGCTCGCCGAGCCGCTGGTAGCCACCGATGACGGGAGCGTCGGCCATCACGGCCTCGTGACCGAGCTGCTCAAACGGACGCTCGACGCTACCGGCACCGACGACGGCGACGCCGAGATCTACGCCTGCGGACCGCCGGCGATGCTCGAGGCCGTGCGGGCGCTTTGCGACGAGCGCGCGGTGCCCGGCCAGCTGGCGCTGGAGTCCGGGATGGCGTGCGGCTATGGCGCGTGCTTCGGATGCGTCGTCCCGACCCGCGACGGCTACCTCAGGCTCTGCGTGGACGGGCCCGTGCTGAAGGCCGCGCAGCTGGAGCGCATCGAGTGAGCGCCGATTTCTGCGGCCTGGAGCTGGCCCACCCGATCATCAACGCCTCGGGCACGTTCGACGCGATCGCCGGCCGGCGAGCCTTCGGCGAGGAGCTGATCGAGCGCTTCCCGTTCTCGGCATTCGTCTCCAAGACGGTCACGCTGGCCCCTCGCCAGGGCAATCCGCCGCCCCGGCTGTGGGAGCTACCCGCCGGCTTGATGAACTCGATCGGGCTGCCCAACAAGGGGCTGGAGGGCTATCTCGCCCACGACCTGCCCGAGCTCGCTCGGCTGCCCGTGCCGCTGATCGTCAACGTGATGGGCTTCAGCCGCGACGAGGTGGCGCGGCTGGTCTCGGCGTTCGCCGCCCGCGACGAGGTGGCGGCGCTGGAGCTCAACGTCTCCTGCCCCAACGTCGAGACCGGTCTGGTGATGGGCACCGACCCGGATGAGGTGGCGCGCCTGCTCGCCGCGGTAAGACCGCTGACCGCCAAGCCGCTGATCGTCAAGCTGACCCCCAACGCCTCCGACGTGGCGGCGGTGGCCCGCGCCGCCGAGCAGGCCGGAGCGAGCGCCGTCTCGCTGATCAACACGATCAAGGGGATGGCGTTTCACCCGCTGACCGGCGAGCCCTGGCTGGGCGGCCACACCGGGGGCGTGTCCGGGCCGGCCGCCCGCGCGATCGCCCTCGCGCAGGTGCACGCCGTGTCCGCGGCCGTCTCGATCCCCGTGATCGGCATGGGAGGGGTGCAGAGCGGGCGCCATGCGGCCGATCTGAGGCGCGCCGGCGCGACGCTGGTGGCGGTCGGCACCGAGAGCTTCCGAGACCCGGCGGCGGGCCTTCGCATCGCCGCCGAGATCCACGCTTTCAGCTACGACGCCCCGTAACTCGGTGTGTAAGCGAAGCTACCGCAATTGGCACAAAACATCCTGCAAAACCCAATATTGGGCGCAACCAGGCTCGACGATGCTCAAGCTCTAGCTGAGGTGTAGTCGAATATCGGGATTTGCCTTGATCGCCCGGGCGCACGATATATAGTTGCCGCCCATGCCGCCGGTCAGTGAGTCGTATCCCAAGTCCCTTGCCGCCCCCGAGCGCTCGCTCGTGCAGCGGATGGAGGCGTTGCAACGAGCCAACGACATCCGCAGCCGACGGGCTCAGCTCAAGCGCGACCTCAAGGCGGGTCGCCAGCCGATCCACGAGCTGCTGCTCGACCCACCAGATTATCTGCAGACCGCCAAGGTGTTCGACCTTCTGCTGGCCGTGCCCAAGTACGGCCGCGTGAAGGTCAACAAGATCCTGTCGCAGTGCCGGATCTCCCCGAGCAAGACCCTCGGCGGCCTGTCCGAGCGCCAACGGGGCGAGCTCGTGGCGCTCCTGCGACGTCGCTGATCAAGCGCCGTCGGCCCACCGCCTCGCCGTGGCCGCCAGAGTGTTCGTCATCACCGGCCCCTCCGGGGTCGGCAAGGGAACGCTGATCCGCGGGCTGCTGGAGCGCGTCCCCGAGCTGGAGCTGTCGGTGTCCGCCACCACGCGCGAGCCGCGCCCGGGTGAGCGCTCCGGGGTCGACTACCACTTCCTGGACGCCAACGAGTTCGAGCGCCGGGCCCGCGCAGGGGACTTCGTCGAGCACGCCGACTACTCCGGACGGCGGTACGGCACGCTGCGCTCAGAGCTCGAGCGGCGGCTGGCCGACGGCGCGCCGGTCGTGCTGGAGATCGAGGTTCAGGGCGCGCGCCAGGTACGCGAGGCGCTGCCCGACGCGGTGCTGGTGTTCATCGCGCCTCCGTCCACCGAGGCTCTGCGCGCCCGGCTGGTGGGACGGGGCACTGACGCCGGCGAGCAGATCGAGCAGCGGCTGCGCACGGCCGAGCGCGAACTGGAGGCGCGTCCCGAGTTCGCCCACGTGGTGGTCAACGACCGCCTCGAGCAGGCGACCGACGAGCTGGCGGCGATCGTGCAGGCGGCACTGGCGGAGCGCCGGGGCCGTACCGCTAACCTGAAGGCTCCCGACGAAAGACCGACTCCGTGATCTCTCCCCGTATCGACAAGCTCCTGGAACACGTCGACTCCGACTACGCCAGCGTGCTCGTCGCCGCCAAGCGCGCTCGCCAGATCAACTCCTACTACCACAACCTCGGCGAGGGCACGTTCGACGAGTTCCCGCCGCCGATGGTCGACACGCGCTCCAAGAACTACCTGACGATCGCCCTCGAGGAAGTCGCTCAGGGCAAGATCAAGTACCACTACCGCTAGGGCCTCGCCCGCAGGGCAATCCCCCGTGTCGCGGTTGCTGATCGGCGTCACCGGCGGGATCGCCGCCTACAAGGCACTGGAGACCGTCAGGCTGGCGATCAAGGCCGGCCACGCCGTGCGCGTCATCCAGACGCCCACCAGCCAGAAGTTTGTGGGCGCGGCGTCGTTTGCGGGCATCACCGGAGCACCGGTGCTGGTCGACGAGTTCGAACCCGATCCGCTGCGCGGGGCCTACCCGGGCGAGCCGCTGCCCGAGCGCGCGCCGATCAGCCACCTGGCACTGGTGCAGCGCGCCGACCTGTATCTGATCGCACCGGCTAGCGCCAACACGCTGGCCAAGCTCGCCCACGGCCACGCCGACAGCCTGGTGACCACGGCCGCGCTGGCGGCTGGCGGGGTGGGCGGGATTCCTGTTCTCGTGGCGCCGGCGATGAACGACCGCATGTATCGCCACCCGTCCACGCAGGCCAACCTGGAGCTGCTGACCGCGCGCGGGGTGACGGTGGTGGGCCCCGGAACGGGCGGGCTGGCCTCGCACGGCGAGCACGGGATCGGCCGCTTGTCCGAGCCGGCCGAGCTGCTGGCCGCCGCCGAGGCACGCCTGCAGGCCATCGATCAGCCTGCCGATTCCTCGTGGTTTCACCGGCGCGTGCTGGTAACCGCCGGGGGCACGCGCGAGCCGATCGACAGCGTGCGCTACATCTCGAACCGCTCGTCGGGACGGATGGGATTCGCGCTCGCCGCGCGGGCCGCCGCCCGCGGAGCGCAGGTCACCCTGGTGGCCGCCAATGTGTCGCTCGCCCCGCCACCGGGCGTGCGTCTGGTAACGGTGTCCACGGCCGCCGAGCTGGGCGACGCCTGCGAGCGCGAGTTCGAGACCTCCGACGTCCTGCTGATGGCCGCCGCGGTCGCCGACTTCCGCCCGGCCAACCCGGCCGACCACAAGCTCAAGAAAACCGAAGACCCACCCACCCCAATGACGATCGAGCTCGAGCCCACGGTCGACGTGATCAGCGCCCTGGCGGCGCGCCGGCGCCCGGGCCAGGTGGTGGTCGGCTTCGCGGCCGAGCACGGCGACCGGGCGCTGGCCTACGCGCGCGACAAGCTCGAGCGCAAGCGTCTGGACGCGATCGTCGTCAACGACGTCTCGCAACCCGGGATCGGGTTCGACGCTCCCGACAACGAGGTCACGGTGGTCACGGCGGGCGCCGAGCGCCTGCTCCGCAAGGCTGGGAAGGACGCGATCGCCGATGGCGTCCTGGAAGAGGTGCAGCAGCTTTTGAGCACTCTCAAGGAGAGCGACGATCGAGCCATCCGAGCCAACTGGAACCGCGCCGCAGGAGTTTGAGGCGTTCGCCGCCGTCGGGCGCGCGCTGCAGGCGAACATCAATCTGGCGGTGCAGGTCAAGCAAGAGACGTTGGGTCACCTGCTGGTCGCGTTGCTCGCCGAGGGCCATGCGCTCGTCGAGGATTACCCGGGGGTCGGCAAGACGGCGCTGGCGCGCGCCCTGGCGCGGTCGATCGATTGCCAGTTCGCGCGCGTCCAGTGCACGTCGGACCTGCTGCCGGCCGACGTCGTCGGCACAAACGTCTACGACCAGCGAGAGCAGCGCTTCGAGTTTCGCCCGGGACCGGTGTTCGCCAACGTGGTGCTGATCGACGAGATCAACCGGGCGTCGCCCAAGACGCAGTCGGGGCTGCTGGAGTGCATGCAGGAGCGTCGCGTCACCGTCGACGTGCACACCCACGAGCTGGCCCGTCCGTTCCTGGTACTGGCCACCCAGAACCCGATCGAGTACGAGGGCACGTACCCGTTGCCCGAAGCCCAGGTCGACCGCTTCATGGTCCGCCTGTCGCTGGGCTATCCCGACCGCGCGGCCGAGGCGGGGATGCTGGCCGCGCACGAGACCGGCGACCAGGTGCTGGCCCTGCGGCCGGTGGTCACCGCCGCCGAGGTGCTGGCCGCCCAGGACGCGGCGGCCCGGGTGCGCGCCGCTCCCCCGCTGCGCGACTACATCGTCAGGCTGCTGTGGCGTACGCGCGAGGATCCGCGCGTCGACCTGGGAGCCAGCCCGCGCGCGGGGCTGATGCTGCTGCGCGCCGCCAAGGCGCACGCGATGATGGCCGGCCGCGACCACGCGTTGCCCGATGATGTCCAGGCCCTGGCCGTGCCGGTGCTCGCCCACCGACTGGTGCTGGCGCCCGAGACGCCCCGCGCGGCCGCCGGTGACGTGATCCAGGACGCCGTCGCCAACACCCGGGCGTTGTAACCATGTCCGCCGGACCGGGTGGTGGGGCGGGTGGGGGGTTCAGGATCATCGCCCGGCGAGCCATCGGGGTGGCGCTCTCCGGCTTGGCCCTGATCCTCGTCGCGTTCGTGTTCGACGCGTCGCCGCTGTTCGTGCCCGGCGTCGCGCTCGCAGCGATCGGCGTGCTGTCTCCCGCCTGGGTGTTGACCTGCGCGCGGGGGGCCGACGCCCAGCGCGTGCTCAGCGCCGAGCGGGTCGTCGAGGAGCAGCCGCTCGAGGCCAGCATCGAGGTCCGCCGTGGCCGGCTCGGTCTGCCGGGCGCCGAGATCATCGATCCCTTCACCGGTTCCCGGCTGGACCTGGCTGGTCCGCTGTCGACCCTGCGCGGCGACCGGCGGGCGAGCGTGCGGGTGATCACGCACTTCTCGCGCCGCGGGATGCAGACGCTCGCGCCGCCCTCGCTGGTCGTCTCAGACCCGCTCGAGCTGGCTCGCGTGCAGACCGAGAGCCACGCGCCGCCGCAGAAGCTCCTGGTGCTGCCGCGCACCGAGCCGGTGCGCTGGCTGACGGCCGCGGGCGGGCGGCGCTTCGATCAACCGGACGGCCACGCCTCATCGGAGGCGCAGGCGGCCGTCGACATGGACGGCCTGCGGCCCTACCGGCCCGGCACCCCAGCCAGCCGGATCCACTGGCCGGCGGTCGCCCGCGGCGCCGGTCTGATCGAGCGGCGCCTGCAGGCCGACGGCGACTCACGACCGCTGATCGTGCTCGACGCTCGCAACCCGGATCCCAACGCCCCGCCCGAGCTGCTGGACGCCGCCGTCCGCGCGGCCGCCTCGCTGGCCCTTGACCTCGCCCGCCGCGGGGGCTGCGGGCTGCTGCTGCCCGGCGAGCAGCGCGCCACCGCGATCGACCGCGAGCTGATCAGCTGGCCGGCGGCCTACGCGCGGCTGGCAATGGTGAGCGGTGGGACGGGATCTCGCGCCCCGAACCTCGGTTTCGCCGCGGGACGTCAGGGCGCGACGATCTACGTAGTCGCAGCGCCCACGGCTCGGCTGGCGGCGATGCTCACCGGAGCGGGCCGGGGGCCGGGGCCCGCCCCCTCGATGCTCGTCGTGCCCCATCAGCAGCTGTCCGGCGGCCGGCCACGGGGCATGCGCGGGCGGATGCTGGCCACCCTGGACGTCAGCGGCTGCCGCGGCTTTCGCCTCGGGGTCGTGCGGGACCTCCAACGCCCCGTGCCGGAGAGCTCCGTCGCATGAGCGCCGGCGCGCACACGATCCACGTGCCGGCGCGCTTTGACCGCGCCCGGACTCGCGAGTCGACCGAAGCCAGTCCCCGGCGGACCGTGGTCCGCCTGGCGACGTTCGGCGCGCTGAGCCTCTACGGGACCGAGCGCTGGACAACGCTGATGCGCCACTCGCCCGGCTGGCGGCTGATCGGCCTGTGCGCGCTCGCGACGGCGCTGGCGGGCGTGGTCCCGCTGGTGCGCCGGCGCAGCGGCGTGGTCGCCGCCGCGGTCGGGCTGGCGCTGGTGCTGGCCGCGTTTCCGATGGCGGGCCTGCGCTGGCATTGGGTGGTGCACCTGAAGATCGCGCACAGCGCCGACCGCATCGGCGCCGGGCTGCAGGCGCTGCCCAACGCGCTCGTGCCCTACCTGGGCTCCAACCACGGCGTGCGCCTGGTGCTCGTCCTGGGCGCGGCCGTGCTGCTGCTCGACGCGGCGGCGGTGATCGCGTTCGCGCCGCGGACGTTCGGCGACGGGCGGCGCGCCGCCGCCGCCCTGCCGCTGCTGGCACTCGCCGTCGTGCCGTCGACGCTGGTGCGGCCCCAGCTGCCCTACCTCCAAGGGTTCGTGCTGTTCGCGCTGCTCGCGGGCTTCATGTGGGGCGAGCGGCTGCGTCGCGACGGGGCGGCCACGGCGCTGGCGGTGGCCGCCGTCGCCGGCCTGGTCGGCGCCCTGGTGGCCCCGCAGATCGACACCCACAAGCCGTGGATCGACTATCGCTCGTGGGCCGGCACGCTGGTCAAGACCCATGTCGACAGGTTCAACTGGAACCAGACCTATGGACCTCTGCGCTGGCCGCGATCGGGTCACCAGGTGCTGACGGTCGGAGCGCGCAGCGCCGACTACTGGAAGGCCGAGGACCTCGACAGCTTCGACGGGCGCGCCTGGGTGCTCTCCGACGGGGTCAACGATCCGCAGCCGCTGCCGGCTCTCGACCGCGCGGCGCTGGGGCGCTGGAGGCAGAGGATCACGGTCTCGATCACCGGGATGCAGACGCTTGACGTGATCGGCGCCGGCTACACCTCGCCGCTCAGCGGGCTGGACGGCGCCACCGTCCCCGGCTCGGACCCGGGTACGTGGGTGGCTCGCCATACGCTGGGCCCGGGCACCACTTACTCGGTCTTGAGCTACTCCCCCCATCCGCAGGCGGCGCAGCTGCGGGCCGTCGCAGCCAGGGCCTACCCGGACCTCGCCACCGCCCCGTATCGCACGCTGACGATGCCGGAGACCGGCCCCGGTCAGGGCAGGGTCAGCACGCAGATCGAATTTCCGACCTGGCATGCCGGCGGGGCCTTCGGTCAGCAGGTGGTGCGGGCATCGCCGTACGCCCGGACGTACGCCCTGGCCCAGCGGCTGGCCGGCCAGGCTCGCACCCCCTATGACTTCGTGGCCAGCGTCAAGCGCTATCTGTCGCGCGGCTACACCTACGACGAGCACCCGCCGGCGGCGCGCTTCCCCCTGGAGAGCTTCCTGTTCACGCACAAGGTCGGCTACTGCCAGCAGTTCTCGGGCGCGATGGCGATGCTCCTGCGGATGGGCGGGATCCCGAGCCGGGTCGCCGCCGGCTTCACCCCGGGAGCGTTCCAGAACGAGAATCACACCTGGCGGGTGTCCGACACCGACGCCCACTCGTGGGTCGAGGCGTGGTTCCCGCGCTACGGCTGGGTGCGCTTTGACCCGACGCCAGTGTCCGCGCCGGCCCGCGGGGGCAACGCCGCCGACCCGATCATCAAGAGCCTCATCGGCGTCAGCGGCTCTGACACGACCGCCGCGCCGCGCCACGAGATCGGGGTCAACGCCACCCCGACCAAGACGGTGTCGGGGGCCGGGGGCTCGGGCCTCAGTCCCTGGCTGGCGCTGCCCGGTCTGCTGGTGCTGGCGGCGCTCGGGAGGCTGCTGTGGATCCTGCTGCATCCCGCCGGAACCACCGAGCAGCTGCTGTCCGAGCTTCGCCGGGCGATGGCTCGCACCGGACGGCCGCTGTCTGACGACGTGACCCTGGCGATGCTCGAGCAGCGCTTCGCCGACTCGCCGGCCGCCGTCGGCTACGTGCGGTCGCTGCGTCTGGCCCGCTACGGCGGCGTCCCCGATCCCCCGACGCCGGCGCAGCGGCGCGCGCTGCGCCGCCATCTGGCCTTCGGGCTGGGCACGATCGGACACCTGCGCGCTCTGTGGGCGCTGCCGCCGCGGCCGCGCGCCTCGCGACCGCACGGCCTCGGTAGACGCCCCCGCGGCGCCTAAGCTTTTAAGCCATGGAGGACGTCTACGACCTGTACCGGCGCGGCACCGAGCTGCTGGAGGCCGGGCACAACCACCAGGCGGCGATCCCGCTGGCGCGCGCCTGCGAGCTCGCCCCCGACAAGACCTCGGTGCGCGAGGCGCTGGGCCGCGCGCTGTTTCACATACAGCGTTACGAGGAGGCCGCCGAGGAGTTCCGCGCCGTCGTGGAACGGGCGCCGACCAACGACTTCGCGCTGTTCTGCCTGGGCCGCTGCCTGCAGCTGCTGGGCCGCCACGCGGAGGCTCGCCACCCCCTTGCGCTGGCCGCCTGCCTGCAGCCGGGGCGCCGCGATTACCGGCTGTATCGCGATCGCGCAAGAGCGCGTGCAGCCCAGGCTTCCGGCGGTTAAGCAGTGTTGAACTGCCCCACGGCGGTGCTACCCTGAGGGCACAGCTTTCCGGCCGGGCGGGTCCCGGCGCAGTGCAGAAAGTGGGCGCCCGCCCGCTTTTTTTATGAGATTTATGGAGGAGACCGTGAGTGCCCTACAGACCGAGATCGAAGCCCGCCTCGCCGGCGTCGAGCCCGAGGTCGAGGTGCTGCTGGCGGAGGTAACGGCCCCACCCGCCCCGACCCTGCGTCTGTTCATCGACCATCCCGACGGGGTGACCCTGGCCGTCTGCGAGCGCGTCTCCGGTCATCTGAGCGATTACCGCGAGCGCTTCTCGCTGGAGGTCTCGTCCCCCGGCCAGGACCGTCCGCTCACCAAGCCCCAGCACTACTCACGCTTTCTGGGTCGCCGCGCGCGCGTGCGGCTGCGCGAGGCCGCCGAAGGCCACAGCCAGCTGACCGGCGAGCTCGTCGGCGCCTCTGACTCAGAAGTCACGATCGCGGCCGGCGACGGGATCCTCACGATCCCCTACGAGCAGATCGTCCGCTCCAACCTCGTCCCCGGAGACTGATCCATGTCCAAGGAGATCGTCGAGGCCGTACGCGGCCTCGCAGCGGAAAAGAACATCTCATCCGACAAGCTGATGGAGGCGCTCGAAGACGCGCTGCTGTCGGCCTATAAGAAGACCCCCGGATCGGCTCCCTACGCCAAGGTGGAGATGGACCGCGACAGCGGCGACTTCATCGTGTGGGAGCTCAAGATCCCGCCGGAGCTCGAGGAGCAGCTGCTCGTCGAGGCCACCGAGGACGCGCAGCCGACGGTCGACCCCGAGACGGGGGAGATGCGTGAGGCGCCCGAGCCCGAGATCGATCTGGAGAAGCTCAAGGAGTACGAGCACGAGATCGAGACCGAGGACGTCACCCCCCACGACTTCGGGCGGATCGCCGCCCAGACGGCCAAGCAGGTGATCCTGCAGCGGATCCGCGAGGCCGAGCGCGACATGATGTTCGAGGAGTACCGCGACCGCGTCGGTGAGCTGATCACCGGGATCGTGCAGCAGTCCGACTCGCGTTACACGCTCGTGCAGCTGCGCGAGCGCGTCGAGGCGCTGCTGCCCAAGTCCGAGCAGGTCGACGGCGAGCGCTA
>JADGPO010000103.1 GCA_017882405.1 Solirubrobacteraceae bacterium
ATGAAACCATCGTGAGTGTCCCGCTTGTCGGGTCCGGCGGCCTGGCTCTCGCTATGGCTGCCCGCCGCGTGTGTGCCGTTGGAGCTTTAGCGGGCGCTTCGGACTTTGCCCGTTAGCGCCCGTCGAGCCGTGAGGCTCGGCCGGACGGACGACCACGTCCGGCAGCCGCCGCCGACTCTGGCTCCCGCGCCGGCTGCTGGACACGACAGACCAGATCGGCCCGACTGGCCGAGCGACCAATTCCGCCATGGCTGCGGCCTCGAGCGGTCGTGCGAAGAGGAAACCCTGAGCGAGCGGACAGCCCAGGTCGCGCAGGCGCTCTCGCTGGGTCGGTGTCTCGATGCCCTCGGCGACGGTTGTCATCCCGAGCGCCCGCGCGATCTCGATGATGGCGCGCACCACACCGGAGCCTCGGGCCGGATCGTCAAGCGGTGTGACGAACGACCGGTCGATCTTGATGTACGTGACGGGGAACTCCTGGAGGTATGCCAGCGACGAGTAGCCGGTCCCGAAGTCGTCGATGGCGATCGCCACGCCCAGGGCGCGCAGGGCATGCAGCCGCTCGAGGATAGCGGCCGTGTTCTGCAGGAGCAGGCTCTCCGTCAGCTCCAGCGTGATCCAATTCGGGGCCGCACCGGCCTGCGCCATCGCGGCCTGCACGGTCCACGGGAGCTGTGGGTCGGCAACCTGCCGGATCGACAGGTTGATCGACACTCGAGGCACCGGGCCGCGCGCCAGACGAGCCCAGTGAGCGACCTCCACGCACGCCGTGCGCAGTACCCAGGTCCCGATCTCGTCGATCAGCCCGGTCTCCTCGGCAAGTGGGATGAACACGCCGGGACCGAGCCGCCCACGGGTCGGATGGTCCCAGCGGACGAGGGCCTCCGCCCCGGCGAGCTCGCCGGTCTGCAGATCGACGATGGGCTGGTAGAGCAGGACGAGCTGACCCTGCGCGACCGCCCCGCGGAGTTCGGTCTCGAGCTCGACCAGGTTCTGCGCGGCGTGCTGCATCGTCGGCTCGAACGTGACCATCCGATCGCCGCCCGCGTCGTGCGCGACCGACTTCGCCAGCTGGGCGTTTCGCAACAAGCCGATCGCGTCGGCGCCGGGCCCGACAGTCGTCGCCATGCCGAGGCTGATCGTGAGATGGAGCGGCCCCTGACCGACGGACATCGGCTGGCGGAAGGCGGCCAGGATCCGGTCGGCCACGACGCTCCGATCTTCCGCCGACGGATCGCCGTCGAGCAGCACACCGAACTCGTCGCCGCCTAGGCGGGCGCACGTGTCGGCCGCCCGAACCGAGGCCTGGAGCCGCCGCGCGCACTCCTCGAGCAGCCGATCGCCGGCGGCGTGCCCAAGACTCTCATTTACGCGCCTGAAGCCGTCGACTCCAAGGAAGAGCACCGTCGTCGGCTGCCCGGCCCGCTCGCTGCTCGCGAGGGCCTGTCCCAGCCGGTCGTGGAACAGCGCTCGATTCGGGAGGTTGGTCAGCAGGTCGTGGAGCGTGACCTGCGTCAACTGCCGTTCGAGAGTCTTGCGCGCGCCGACGTCCCGCGTGGTCAGCACGATCTGGCCGACGGACGGGTCGGCCCGCAGGTCGGCGGCGATCGTCTCGACCTGCCGCCAGTGGCCAGTCGCATCCCAGAGACGCCATTCAAGCGGTCGGGCCGCAGGCCGCCCGGCCACCACGTCTGCGACGAGGGCGCGCACGCGGTCAATGTCATCTGCATGGGCGAGGCTGACAACCGACTGGCCGACCAGTCTCGCCGCATCCACTCCGAGGACACGCCCGACCACCGGCGAGGCCTGGACTATCTTCCCCTTGGCATCCACGAGCACGATTGCATCAGTGGTGTGCGCGGTGAGGGCCTCGAAGCGCGCCTCCGACGCCCGCCGGGCCTGTTCGGCCAGCAAGTGGGCATTCTCGCGCAGGACGAGCTCCTGGCGCAGGAAGACGAGCAGGGTCAGGAGAAGGGCGCCGAGGAATACGTCGCGTAGTCCGCTCGAAACGCTCCCCCGCGCGAACACGATCACGGTTCCATAGCCGACCGCCAGACCCGCGTATGGCAGAGCGTGGAGCCAGCCGCCCAGTCCCGGGGACTCTGGTGTGGCCTGCGTGCGGGCGGGATGCGCCTGCAGATAGCCGGCCAGCGCGATAAGGAGCGACGAGCTCAAAAAGCCGACATCGGGCCAGCGCTCGGCGTTCAACGACCCGGCCAGTGTCAGCGCGCCGTAGCCGACGTCGGCGACGAACATGAACAAGAGGCCGCCGACGAGCGCCACGAGCGCCCTGGGATCGATGCCCACCGGCCGGCGCAGCGCCAGGGCGGCCACGCCGAAGAGGAGGATGAGGTCGCCGAACGGGTAACCAAGCGAGAGCGCGGCGCCAAGCGGGTTCGGGGACAGCGTCTCGAGAGCCGGCCTCAAGAGCGTCTGCCATATGACCAAGCCGCCCCCGACGAGCACGATCGAGGAGTCCAGAGTGAGTCGGAGCCGTTCGCCCGGGCCCGGCGCCACGCTCGGGAATAGCAGGAGCGCGGCCCCGATGATGGGGTAAT
>JADGPO010000104.1 GCA_017882405.1 Solirubrobacteraceae bacterium
AGTGGTCTGTCTTGCCCAGTTCATGGTCATCCTCGACGTCTCGATCGTCAACATCGCGTTGCCGTCGATCCGTGGTGGCCTGCACTTCTCCACCACCGGCCTGCAGTGGGTGGTCAACGCCTACACGCTGACGTTCGCCGGCCTGCTGATGCTCGGGGGCCGGGCCGCCGACCTGCTCGGCCGCCGCCGCGTGTTCCTCGCCGGGACAGCCATGTTCACGCTCAGCTCGCTGGCCTGCGCGGCGGCCAGCTCCCAGGGGCTGCTGATCGGCGCCCGCGGGGTGCAGGGGATCGCCGGGGCCGTGATGTCGCCGGCGACGCTGTCGATCATCACCAGCACGCTGCCCGAGGGGCCCGAGCGCAACCGGGGCCTGGCGCTGTGGGGCGCGATGGGCGCCCTCGGTGGCTCCTCCGGCGCACTGCTGGGCGGCGTGCTCACGCAGGGGCTCGGCTGGCCGGCGATCTTCGCCGTCAACATCCCGCTCGGGGTGATCGTGATCGTGTTCGGGCTGCGGGCGATCCCTGCGATCCCGGCGATCGCGCCGGTCGGCGGCAGGCGGCATTTCGATGCCCTGGGCGCCACCCTGATCACGTCGAGCCTGATCCTCGCCACCTTCGGGATCGTGCGCACCGACACGCTCGGCTGGGGCTCGAGCGGCGTGCTGGCGCCGCTGGCCGCCGGCATCGCGCTGCTGGGCGCGTTCGCCTACGTCGAGGCCCGGGTGGCCACGGCGCCGCTGGTGCCGCTGTCGATCTTCCGCCGGCGCCGGCTGCGGGCGGCCAACCTGATCGTGCTGCTGATGTACGCCGCCAACTTCCCGGCGTGGTTCTTCATCACCCTGTACCTGCAGCAGGTGCTGCACTACGACGCGATCGAGGCCGGGCTGGCGTTCCTGCCGATGACCGGCTCGATCTTCCTCGGGTCGTCATTTGCGCCGCGCGCGGTCGCCCGGTTCGGCGCGCAGCGGGTGATCGGCGTGGCGGTGCTGGCGATGGCGGTCGGGATGCTGGAGCTCAGCGGGATCGCGCCCGGCGGCACCTACGTCGGCAACGTGCTCGTGGGAGCGCTGCTCACCGCGCTGGGCATGGGCTTCTCACTGGTGCCGGCCACGATCGTCGCGATGTCGGGAGTTCCCGGCTCGCAGTCGGGCCTGGCCTCCGGGGTGCTGAACACCTCGCGTCTGATGGGCGGGGCGCTCGGGCTGGCGATCCTCTCCACGATCGCCGCCGGGCGGACCCGGGCCGAGACCGGCCTGGGAGCCGCGCGGGCGCTCAGCGACGGCTTTGACCGGGCGTTCGTGGTCGGCGCGGGCTTTGCCCTGGTGGCCGTGGTGGTCGCCGTCGTGGCCCTGCGGCCGGGCTCCGAGGAGCTCGCCGTTCAGCCGGTCTCCGAAGTCGAGACGGCCGAGCTCCCGGAGGAGGACCGAGAGCCGGCGCTGGTTGCCTGACCCGGGTTCCGCTCGGCGCCGTCTTCCACCTCAATCTCTCCGAGAAGGGCGCCTATCGCGTGACCATCGTCGCGATCGACTCCGCAAAGAACCGGTCGAAGGCCGCCAAGCTGACGTTCACCATCGTCCGCCCATAGGGCCCGACCGGGGGCGCCCCCGGCGCTGGAGCCGGGGGCGCGGGGGCCGATGTAGCTCAGCCGGTGGCGGGCTCCGGCGTGCCGCGGCGCGAGCCGGCGTCCTCCACCAGCTCGCGCTCCGCGCTGCCCTCCACGTTGAACTGCGGCAGCAGGCGATCCAGCCACCCCGGGATCTTCCAGTTGGCATCGCCGAGCAGGATCATCACCGAGGGCACCAGCACCGAACGCACGATCAGGGCGTCGAGCAGCACAGCACTGGCCAGGCCTACGCCGAACATCTCGATGATCCACTGTCCGCCGAGCACGAACGAGCCGAACACGAGCACCATGATCGACGCGGCCGCCGTGATCGTGCGTCCGGTGGCCGACAGACCATGGGTCACCGCCTCGGTGTTGTTGCCGCGACGGTGCCATTCCTCGTAGATCCGGCTGATCAGGAACACCTCGTAGTCCATCGAGAGCCCGAACAGGATCGGGAACAACAGCACCGGCAGGAACGCCTCGATCGGACCGGTCGTGTTCAGGCCGATGATCGACCCTCCCCAGCCGTGCTGGAACACGGCGGTCAGCACCCCGAAGGCGGCGCCGGCCGACAGCAGGTTCATGATCGCCGCGGTGAGAGGGATCACCAGGCTGCGGAACACCGCCATCAGCAGCAGGAAGCTGAGCACGACCACGATCCCGATGAACAGCGGCAGCTTGCTCGACAGCACGTGGCTGAAGTCGTCGAAGATCGCCGTCGTGCCACCTACGAGAACGCGCACGCTGCTTCCGCGGGTCGCCGCGGGGATCACCGAACCGCGGATGTGGTGCAGCAGATCAGACGTGGAGGCGGCCTGGGGCGAGCCCTTGGGGTAGACCTGGGCGATGGCCACCGACGGCCGTCCGCCGGTGCCCTTGATGAATGTCACTGGCGTGGAAGCGACGACCCCAGGGGTCTGGGCCACGGCCTGCTCGGCCTTGGAGAACGCGGCCAGCTGCGAGGGCTTGTCGATCCGCGCCACCAGCTCCAGCGGTCCGTTGTAGCCGGGTCCGAAGCCCTTGGCCAGCAGGTCGTAGGCCTTACGCGTAGTGGCGGAGGAGGGATCCGTGCCGGCGTCCGCGGAGCCGAGCCGCATGCCGAAGAACGGCAGCGCGATGACGATCATCACCAGGGCCGCGACCAGCGCGAACGCGGCCGGGCGGCGGTTCATGATCGCCGTCCAGCGCGTCCAGGCGGGCGACTCGTCGTTGACGCGCCGCTCGCCCTCGCGGACAGCGCGTCGCTCCTTGCGGCGCAGGACCAGCTTGCCGGAGACCGCCAGCATCGCCGGGAGCAGCGTGAGCGCGGCGATCACCGTGAAGGCGACCGTCACCGATGCCGCCACGGCCACGCCGTACAGGAAGCTCACGCCCAGCACGAACATCCCGAGCATCGCGATGACGACGATCATCCCCGCGAACAGGACCGCTCGCCCGGAGGTGTCGATCGCCTCGACGACGGCGTCCTCGCGGCTGGCGCCGCGCAGCATCGCCTGGCGATAACGGGTGACGATGAACAGGGCGTAGTCGACACCGACCCCCAGCCCGATCAGCAGGGCCAGCTCATTGGAGAAGGTGGCGATGCCGATCACGTGCGAGAGCAGGCCCACGACGGCGATCCCGCAGCCCAGCGACACCCCGGCCGTGAGCAGCGGCAGCAGCATCGCCACGAATGAGCCGAAGGCGATGAACAGCACGATCGCGGCAGCGATGAAGCCGAAGAACAGGCTCGAGCCCTGGTTGTTCGGGTTGCCGGCCTGCGCGATGTTGCCCTCGACCTGGAACTGCACCCCGCCGCCGGACCCGGACGTGACCGTCTGGACGTAGTGCTGAGCGGCCGTGGCCGTGATCTTGTTGTGGTTGGAAGCGTTGTCGAAGGTGACGTTGGCGAACGCGACCTTTCCGTTGGGCGCGATCTGCTTGCTGGTCTGCGACGTGTAGGGCGAGACCACGGCGGCCACGTGCGGCACCTTGGCGACGTTGGCGAACACCTTCTGGGCCCGGGCCTTGACCGCGGGGTCGGTGACCTTGCCGTGGTTGACGGCGATCACCAGCTGATCGGTCTCGCCCGAGGTGCGCGGCGTCGCCTTCTGCAGCAGGCGGACGGCGTCAAAGCTCTCGGTGTGCGGAAGCTTGAAGTTGTCGCTGTAGGCGCTCCCGGCCGCGCCGTGGATGCCGTTGAGCGCCACCAGCGCGAGCACCCACGCCGCGAGCGTGGCCCATTTATGTCTGAAGCACCAGCTGGCTAGTTTTCTCACTGTGTTGACTACCTCCGGGTTTCGATCGCCTCTGCACTTGCCATGTGCTTGGCAGCCTAGGACGAATCGGCGCGCGCAAAAGTGGCGCAGAGCCGAAATCTGCCGTGAAAATTGTCATGCGAGTGGACGATTGAACCGATGATTGCTGACGTTTGGTTGACAGATCGTGTTCGGGGGCGAAATTGAGCGCTCGCAGCGCCGGGATCTTGCTGCACCGCGGCCGGGGGGAGAACCTCGAGGTGCTGCTCGTGCACCCCGGCGGCCCGGTGTGGGCGCGCCGCGACGCCGGCGTGTGGTCGATCCCCAAGGGCGAGTACGGCGACGACGAGGACCCGCTGCAGGCCGCCCGCAGGGAGTTCGCCGAGGAGCTTGGCTCGCCGGCGCCCGATGGCGAGCCGCTGGAGCTCGGGGAGATCCGCCAGAAGTCCGGCAAGCAGGTGATTGCCTGGGCGCTGCCCGGCGACCTGGACGCCGAGCGGATCACGTCGAACACCTTCACGATGCAGTGGCCGCCGCGGTCGGGACGCCTGCAGGAGTTCCCCGAGGTCGATCGCGCCCAGTGGTTCGGGCTCGACGAGGCGCGTGACAAGCTGAACGCCGCCCAGGTGGCGCTGCTCGACCGTCTGGCGGAGTCGCTGTAGAGATGGCCTCCTCGGACGCGATCAGCCCGACCGCGCACGGGCGCGTGTACCTGCACTTCTCAGACGCCGAGGACGCCGAGGCGCGCCTGCTGGAGGCCGGCTTCGGTTACGCCTCGATAACCCCGGCCGGCGAGCTGGCGGATATACTTGAGGCCACAACCTCATGATCAGCGCCACCCTCTACAGCGATCCGGCCTGCCCGTGGGCCTATTCGGAGAGCCCCGCCCTGCGGGTGATCGAGTGGCGCTACGGCGATCAGCTGGACTGGAAGCTTGTGCTGATCGGGCTCACCGAGGACTCGTCGCAGTACGCCGCCCGCGGCTACACGCCGTTGCGTGGAGCGCTCGGCCAGCTGTCCTTCCGCCGCTACGGGATGCCGTTCGCGCCCGAGCCCAAGTCCCGGCTGAGCGCCACCGCACGCGCCTGCCGAGCCGTCGTGGCCGCGCGGATCCAGTCGCCGGGCTCGGAGTGGGAGGTCTTCCGCGCTCTTCAACTGGCCAACTTCACCACAGGCCTCGTGCTGGAGGACGACGACGGGCTGCGCGCCGTGCTGGCCGATGTGCCCGGCGTCGACGCCGACGCGATCATCGACGCTCTGGACTCCGACGAGGTGACCGTCGCCTACGAGAAGGACAAGGAGGCCAGTCGCACCGCTGCCGGATCACCCACCGAGCTCCAGGGCAAGGCAGGCAACACCGACGGCGTCGTGCGCTACACCGCGCCCTCGGTCGTCTTCCAGTCCAACGGCACCCGGCTGGAGGCCGGCGGCTTCCAGCCCGTCGAGGCCTACGACGTCCTGATCGCCAACCTCGATTCGACACTGGAGCGCCAGGCGGCTCCGGAGACGCCCACGCCGCTGCTGCACCACTTCCCCGGCGGGCTGACCACGCAGGAGGTGGCCTTGCTGATGACAGCCGGCAATGACGCCCCAGACCGCCGAGGTGCCGAGACGGCGCTGATCGAGCTGGTCGCCGAGGGTCAGGCGACGCGGGAGCAGCTCGGCGACGACGCGCTCTGGCGCTTGATCTAGCGGTCCCCGATCCACGGGTTCACCGAGAGCTCGCGCGCCACCGCCTCGGTCACGATCAGCGCCTGGGCGACGGTGCGGTAGTCGAGGTTCTCCGGGGTGTCGGACATCAGGTGGTAGTTGGACAGCGCCTTGTGGCGGTCGACCGAGGCCAGCGTGGCGGTGGGGTAGCCGGCGCGGCTGGGCAGCACCGCGTCGGTGGAGTTGCGGGCCCGCAGTCCCCGCTGGACGGGTGCCCCGGCCAGGCTCGCCGCCCGCTCCACCAGGTCGCGGAAGCTGCGGTCGTGGTAGTCCTCCATCACCATCGGGCCCTCGCCCTCCAGCATCACCAGCTTGGGTGAGCCGACCGTCTCGAGGTTGAGAAACCACGTACGTTCACGGTCCAGCTGCGGGAAGTAGCGGCGGGCGAAGCCGTAGATGCCGCCCTGGATGACCTCCTCGGCGCCGCAGGAAGCCAGCAGCACCCGCAGCCCCGGGATCGGCTCGGCGCGCAGCCGCTCGGCCAGCGCCACCAGCACGGCGACGGCGCTGAGGTTGTCGTTGGCTCCGGGGACGATCGGGCTGCGGGCGATGTCGGCGAAGGTGGCCAGGCCGACCGCCGAGCCGGCGATCCCGGCGGCGAGCTGGCCGCGGCGCCCGCGCAGCGCGCCCGAGGTGACGAGCAGCGGCGCTGCGAGGAGCGCCCACCACAGGGGAAACGAGGTGTCGATCCGCTCCACGACGCCGGGGAACGTCTCGCCCAGCCACGCCTGGAAGGTGGGGTCGAAGATCGCTCCGGTGGGGGCGGCATCGTGGTGGGCGAGCACCACGAGCGTGCGGGGCGCATCGGCGGCTCCGCATACGCCGACGACATTCCACGTCGTCTTGGGCTTCGAGCTGACGCGGCGAAACACGCGTGGCCCGTTGGAGACGTCATCGGCGATCGCCGCGGTCACGGCCGCGGCGGCGACTCCCGCCAGGCGGCGCAGCGGCGCCACCGCCAGCGCGGCCATCCCGGCGCCCAGGCTGGCCGCCGACAGCGACCGCATCACCTCGGCGTAGCCGTCCAGGAACTGCTCCTCCTGCACCTCGGCGCCACACCCGGCGGCGCGCAGGCGCTCGGCGATCCACTCGGCGGCCTGCCGCTCGCCGTCCTCGCCGGCGAGGCGCTCCAGCGGCGCCAGCGCCTCCACCACCTCGCGCAACGTTGCCTCGCCCTCCGGCGAAGCGCTCACGCGCCGTTGAGGTTCTCGAAGACCGCCGCCAGGCCCTGACCGCCGCCGATGCACATCGTCTCCAGGCCGTAACGGCCGCCGCGGCGATCGAGCTCGCGCAGCAGGGTGGCCAGGATCCGTCCGCCGGTGGCACCGATCGGGTGCCCGAGCGAGATGCCCGAGCCGTTGACGTTGACGCGCTCCAGCTGATCGGGCAGGTCCCACTCGCGAAGGACGGCCAGCGCCTGCGCGGCGAACGCCTCGTTGAGCTCGATCAGGTCCATCTCCTTCAACGTCAGGCCGGTGCGGGCCATCAGCCGTGCGGTCGCCGGGACGGGGCCGATACCCATCGTGCGGGGAGGCACGCCGGCGGCCGACCAGCCGACCAGCCGCGCGATCGGCTTCAGGCCGAGCTCGGAGGCCTTGTCGCCATGGGTGACGATGCAGACCGCTGCGCCGTCGTTCTGGCCCGAGGCGTTGCCGGCGGTGACCGTCGCCTCCGGATCCTTGCGGCCCATCACGGGGCGCAGCGAGCCGAGGCTCTCCAGCGTGGCGTCGGGCCGGGGATGCTCGTCGCGGTCGATCGTCCGGGAGCCGTTCTTGCGGTCCTTGACCTCGACGGGAACGATCTCCTGCGCGAAGGTGCCGTTCTGCTGGGCGGCGACGGCGCGCTGATGGGAGCGCAGCGCCAGCTCGTCCTGCTCCTGGCGGGGGATCGAGTACTCGCGGCGAAGGTTCTCGGCTGTCTCGATCATCCCCCCGGGGACCGGGTAGTTGGCGCCGCCGGCGGTGACGCGCCCGCGGACCAGCCGGTCCTCCAGCATCGCCCCGCCCGAGCGCGCGCCCCACCGCAGCCCGGTGGAGTAGAGCTCGGTCTGGCTCATGCTCTCTGCGCCGCCGGCGAGCACCACATCGGCGGCGCCGGTCTGCACCTGCATGCTGGCCTCCAGCACGGCCTGCAGGCCCGAACCGCAGCGTCGGTCGATCTGCAGGCCCGGCACCTCGACGGGCAGCCCGGCATCGAGCGCCGCCGCGCGACCGAGCGCCGGCGCCTCGCCGTTGGCGTAGCCCTGACCGAGCAGGACATCGTCGACCTCGTCGGGCGGGAGGCCCGTCCGGCTCAGCAGCTCCTTGATGACCGTCGTGGCCAGATCGGTGACGCTGACATCGCGGAACATTCCGCCGAAGCGCCCCACCGGGGTCCGCAGCGGCTCACAGATGAGGGCTTCACGCATCGCGCGAGAGCTTATCGAGGCTCAGTCCCCGGCCGCCGCCGCGCCGACCGCGGCGCGGTCGGCGTCATATTGCCAGTCATCGCCCAGCCACTCGCCGGATTCCGGCACCTATTCAGTCGCGGACCCCTAGCGTTGACGCCATGAGCGAATACACGAAGATCAACCTGTCAGAGGTCACGGACCTCGCTCCCCAGTTCGGGATGGGCGAGATGGGCGAGGCCCGGTTCGCACGCCAGCAGCTCGGCGCAGAGAAGATCGGCCTCACCTACTACAGCATGAACGGCGGCAACCGGGTCGGCTTCGGCCACACCCACGCCGAGGTGGAGGAGGCCTACTTCGTCCTTTCCGGGTCGGGTCGCTTCAAGGTGGGGGACGACATCTTCGACGTCGCCCCGCGTGACGTCGTCTACGTCGCGCCGAAGGCGATGCGCGAGTGGGAGGCCGGCGAGGACGGGATGGAGATGCTGGCCTTCGGCGGGCACGCCGAGGGCGACGCCGAGATGCAGCCGGGCTGGTGGACCGATTAGCCCTTGACCCTCACGTGACGTGAGGCCCTACGGTGCCCGCCCTCGGGCGCCACGGACGGCAGCCTATGGTTCGTCGCTGATGCCCAGCGGTCGTACGGGGGCTGGCGCCATGCGCGCCGGCGCGAGCCGGCTCAGCGGCACCGAGGCGAGCAGGAGGGCTCCGCAGGCGCCGACGGCCAGCCACACGACCCACCCGAGGGGCGGACTCCACCCGGCGTGGGAGGCGAACAGCAACGACCCGCTCATCCCGACCGCCGAGCGCCGACCATTGAGGTACCAGGCGATGAACTGAAGGAGGGCGGTGATCGTCGCCAGCGACACCAAGGCGGTGGCGTCGTGCGCCGCGAGCGAGGCGCGGTGGCGGTAGACCACCTCGCCGCAGAGCATCGGGAAGGCCACGAGCACCGGGAGGTACTCCCGGCCGATGATGCCGATCCCGGCGGCCCGTCCGAACACGATCCAGACGGCGGGCTCGAGCAGCACGGCGACCACGGCGGCGACGACGACGGCGCGGCGCTCATGCCGGCTGCCCACGCGCAGGGCGATGGCGGCGAGCGCGCCGACGAACGCGAACCACAGCAGGTAGACGGGTAGGGGGACGCGGAACTCCAGGTAGCCGAAACCGGCGACGAGATCCCGCAGCCCGTTCCATGTGTAGCCCGGAGCCCGGCCGAGGGCGAGGCGGATCGCGCGGTAGGCGATGGGCGTGATCGGCCCGTAGAGCTCCTGCCAGACCAGCGCGGCGAGGATTCCCAGCGCGAGCAGACCGATTCCCACCGACGCCGGGCGGGCGCGCTCGCGGACGAGTCGGCGGACCGTGGGCAGACCCTCAAAGGCGATGAAGCCGACGATGAGGAGCGTTGCCCACTCCAGTCCCGTGGGGTGGCCCAAGACGAGTGCGGACCCGCCCAGCCCGAGCAGCACCCACACCCACCCCGGGGTGGCGCCCGGGCGTCCGATGCGCAGCAGCGCCGCACTCAGCGCCACGCCGGCGGCCACCGACAGGCCGCTCGGGTTCAGGCTGGCGGCGAGAAAGATGGCCGTGGGGGTGCAGGCGGCGAGCACGCCGACGAGCGACAGCCAGCCGTCCTCAGGGTCGAACACCGCCGCGGCGGCGGCGATGAGGAGAACCAGGGCGATGACCACGGCGGCCACGCGGCCCAGGCGATCGGCCTGCAGCGGATTGTGGGCGCCCTGCATCACCGCCGCGGGCGCCAGCAATCCCAGCGGTGGATAGTCGCCGACCGACGTGATGAGCCTGACCCGAGGGCCGTGCAGGGGCGGGCGGTGCAGACAGGCGGCCGAGAGGAGGGGGTTGGCGATGTAGCAGTTGAACGGTGTCGGATTGAGATCGGCCGGCACCGTCACCGCGCGCTGCGTGCTCTTGTCGAACCGGATCTCGGCAGGGTCGGCGCCAATGCTCACATCCGGCGCCGGGGCGCCGATCAGCTGACCCTCGGCGATCCCGACCGTGCGGACGAAATGGTCCATCTCATCCGGAGCGGCGAACGGCGGGTTGGCGAACACCCACGCGACCGCCAGCAGCGCCCAGCCGAGGGCGAGCCTCGTCAGCGCGCTCGAGCGCATTTGCGGCCCTCCTGGCAGGATCCTCGGTCGTGACTGGTCTCGTCTACCGCAGCGCGCTGGGCTACGAGCTGGTGATGCGGGCGCTCTACGGCCGCCATTACGCCGACCGCCTGCGCGCGGTCGCCGAGCACGTGCCGCCCGGCGCCTCGGTGCTCGAGCTGTGTCCGGGTCCCGGCGCCCTGTACGTACGTCATCTGCGCCGGCGCGGCGGCGCCTACACCGCGATCGACGTGAACGTGCGGTTCGTGGCCCGCCTGCGCAGGCTGGGGGCGCACGCTCTCGTGCGCGATCTCGGCCAGGGCGCCGACCTGCCCGGGGCCGATGTGGTGATCATGCAGGCCAGCCTGTATCACTTCCTGCCCGACGCTGACGCGATGGTCGATCGAATGGTTGCGGCCGCGCGGCAGCGCGTGATCGTCGCGGAGCCGATCCGCAACCTGTCCACGAGCGCGATACCGCTCCTGGGTTCGCTCTCGCGGCGGAGCACCGATGCGGGCGCCGGCGGGCACGAGCAGCGGTTCGATGAGGAATCGTTCGACGATCTGATGGCTCGCTACGCGGACGTCACGATCGCCGCGTTCCCGATTCACGGGGGTCGCGAGAAGGTGTTCGTGCTTGATCCCGGACTCCGACGGATGGCTCGAGCGTCGGACCCTCCGCGCGGGTGTCGATGACGTACAGCGGACGGTTCTTGACCTGTTGGAAGGTCCTGCCCACGTACAGGCCGACCACGCCGACGCTGATGATGATGACCCCGGCCAGGAAGAGCAGCAGCACGGCGAGGCTCGTGTAGCCGGGGACGGTCTGGTTGGGGCTGGCGAAGTAGTCGACGACCTCGAACACGGCGACGGCGATGCCGATGAGCGCGATGACGAAGCCGGCGAGGACGACGAGCCGGAGCAGCAGGGTGCTGCGAAAGAACATCCCGTCGAGGGCCACGCGGATCAGCCGGCTCGGCGTATACATGCTCTTTCCGGCATGGCGCTCGGCGTGCGCGATCTCCACCGCCGTGGCACTGAATCCCAGCCAGTCGAGCGCGATCATGTACTCGCGATCCTGATCGTGCAGGCTCAGATAGGCGTCGACGACGCGGCGCGAGATGAGGCTCAGCGTGCTGTAGTCGGCGCGGGTCTCGATTTCGAAGGTCAGGCGACGGTAGAGCCGGCTCCCCCAGCGCTTCAGGGGAGCGTGACGGCGCCCGCGGCGGATCGTCCGGACGACGTCGTAGCCCTCCTGGGCCGCCGTCCACAGTCGCGGAATGTCCTCGGGCGCTTCCTGGAGATCGCAATCCATGACGACCACCCGGTTCCCGCGCGCCTCCGACAGCCCGGCGGTGATCGCGGCGTCCTGTCCGAAGTTGCGGCTCAGGCGCACTGCCCGGACGCGAGCGTCCGCTCGGGCCAGTCGCTGTAGCACGCTCCAGCCCTCATCGAGGCTGCGGTCGTCGACGAACACCAGCTCATAGCGATCCGTGATCGTGGCCACGCTGCGCGTCAGCCGATCGTGCAGCGCGACCAGACAGTCTCCGCACCCGTACACGGGCACGACCACGCTCAGTTCAAGTTCGCCTGCCTGAGGAGGGCTTTCGGAGAGACCGGCCATTGGCGCCTATTGTCGGAGCCCGGCGCGAAAATCGCGCGAGCCTTCTGTTTGCGTTGAGTGTTCGCCGTCTTGGCTGCGGGTTGGCCGGCCACCGTCAGCTGCATCTGGCGATAGTTGAAGCCGTACGCGCCAGAGCAGTCCAGGCCGGCACAGCCGTCGAAGTTGGCCGCCCACTTGAGCCACAGCCGACGGCCGTCGTGGCTGATCCAGCTGAGCGGGAAGCCAGGATCGTATCCGTTGGAGGGCCCGAAGTTCGTCTCGCGCGCGACGAACGAGAACGGCCCCCACGGATGGGGCGCAACGAGAATGTCGAGCTCTGAGCCCCAGCGCCAGATCGCGGGTGGCTGCGCGCCGTAGGAGTGCGTGAAGGTGAGCAGATAGTGGTGCAGCGGCGCGTCGTAGGACATCTGCGGATATGTGATGTGCCCCGGCCAGCTGGCGATCGGCACCGCCGCGCTCAGTGAGCCGGAGTAGGCTGGCCAGGGCACGCCGTTGACGGGCTGCCAGCCCGACAGCCACTGCCACTTGGTCGGGTCGGTCATATCGGCGACGTCCGGCAGGCTGCGCCCCATGATGAGATGGGTCGCGTTGAACTCGCGCTCGGTGGCGATGGCGTAGACATAGCCGTCCACGTAATTGCCCCCGCGTCCCCGCTGCACCCAGTTGAGATTGCCCAACGGAGCCGGGAAGGGCTTGGCCGCGCTGGTCCAATGCTGGCCGAGATCGGTCGAGTAGGCGATCCCGGCGAGGCCGGCGAACAGCCCGTTGGTGCCCCAGGGCCAGTCGTTCTCCTGGGTGGCGAACAGCACGTGGTCGGCCTCGACCAGCCCGCTGGAGTAGTACGGACCCAAGGGGCCGGTCCACAGGGAACGGTTCGCCTTGATCTCGCCAGACGAGGCCGGGGCGGGTACGTCCGGGTCGCCGACGTGAGCGAACGAGATCCGGGGCGGCGTGCCGACGATCTGGGCCAGCGACTGCTTCCAGAACTTGCCGGCCGGCTCGCCGGTGCCCCCGTCGGCCATCATCGTGTACTGGTCTCCGTCGTCGGCCCAGACCGTGGGAAGGATGTCGCCCCTCTGGTTGCGGGGGGGTCCGTAGCGGGGACTGATCCAGCTCGCGCCGGTGATCAGCGGACTGCTGGGAAACGGCGTGTTGTTGCTGCGCGTCAGTCTTGCCCCCGCAGAGCAGGGGGCGATCGCCGCTCCCAGGAGAGCGGCCACCAGCCGGAGAGTCAAGCGCAAGCGAGACATTCGGACCCATAACGCCACGTAGGACCCAAGGTATCGGTCGCATCCTCATTCAGAGCCACCCATGGCCGGCCGCAACCGATCCTGCGGACCTCATCGTCGTGGGCGCTGGAAGAAGATCAGCAGAGCGGCCGGCGTGCGCCGAAAGAAACGCGATGCCGTCCGCGCCAGCTGGTCGGCGCTGACCCGGCGGGGATGCGTGAGCGCGAACCGCGCCACCACCCAGTTGGCGACCCGGAAACGGGCCACCAAGGTCGTGCCGGGTGCGGCGACGCTCCTGGGCACCGGCGAGCCCTTGGGCGCATGCCCGGTCCGGACGGCGCCGCGCAGCGGCTGAGGGGGTCCAATCAGCCGCAGACGCTTGGTCGCGCCGACCACGTCGATCTCCCGGATCAGCGTCGGTCGGGCGAGTCGCGTGGTCCAGCTCGCTCCCGGCAGGTAGATCTTGAGGGCATCGGCCGTGGTTCCGTCCGCGGCGAGGATCGCCCGCGGCAGCATTCCGGGTTCCAGCGACCGCGCCACGCGGCGCCAAGCCGGGCGCTGAAGGTACGGATGCGTCTGCACGTCGACCGACGCGAAGCAGAAGATCGCCAGCAGCACGATCGCCAGCACATCGCCGGCTTTCCGCGCCCGGGGTGCGGTGCAGGCGGCGGCGACCAGCACCACCACCGGCACGAAGGCGGGGATCACGTTGCGCGAGAGGAAGTAGTCCTGTCCGGCGAGGGCGACGGCGAGCGGGGCCAGGAACACAAAGGCGGCCACGGACCCCGCGACCGCCGCGGCGTGCCGGGTGCGCCTGTCACCGCCCAACCCGAGCAGGATCACGAGGATCAGAGCCAGCGCCAGACCGGCGATCAGTCCCTCGATCGTGGTCGTGCGGCGGTAGAGATTGCTGGCCCCCCACTCGATCGCCGCCTGGCCGATACGGTGCGCGCGCGAGATCCGCCCGATCCAGCCGACACCCCGGGACGGCGAGGCATCGACGATCGCGAACGGGAGCGTCGCGACCTGGACTGCGGCCACGACGCCCACGGCGAGCACGGTCGCCCGCGAGCGGGACGCCCACAGCAACCACACCGCCTCGGGCGCGATCGCGAAGCCGGCGAAGAAGTGGGTCATCAGGGCGGCGGCCGAGAAGCCGGCCCACCATGCGAGATTGCGGCCGGACGGGTCGCGGCGGGCCCGCAGGAACCACAAGAAGGACGCGCCGCTAAGGGCCGCCAGAAGCATGTAGGCGCGGGCCTCCTGCGAGTACCAGATCATGAACGGGTTGACCGCCACCAGGGCGGCGGCGATCAGCCCGGCTCGCCGGTCGATCAGTTCTCGGGCGCACAGATAGGCGATCGGCACCGTCGCCACCCCGGCCATGGCGGAGATCGACCGCAGCGCCACCTCGCCGGTCCCAAAGGCCTTGGACCAGATCCAGATCAGGACGAAGTACAGCGGTGGCGTGGTCTCGATGCTGGTGACCGTGTGCAGCATTCCGGCGAACGACTGGCCCGACTCGTAGGCCGTCAGCGCCTCGTCGGCCCAGAAGCTCTGGTTGTCGATCGTGATGATCCGAATCGCCGCCGCCACCACGACCAGACCGAGCAGAACCCATCCTTCGAGGCTGACCTCGCGGAGGCGATCGACGACGGGCGGCCGGTGCCCGGCCAGCCTCGGCGCTCGGTACCCCGAGGTGCTCACGGCACGAGCAGTTCCCGCAGCGCCTGCACCACAGAGTCCTGGTCGGCGTCCGAAACCCGAGGGCTCAGCGGGAGGCTGAGCGTGCGATCGGAGATCGCGCTGGCCACCGGGAAGTCCTCGGGGGCCAGGTGGTAGCGATCTCGGTAGTAGGGGTGCAGATGCACGCCGCGGTAGTGCACGCCGGTGCCGATGTTGCGTTCGTTGAGGGCGTTCAGCAGCTCATCGCGAGCCAGCGGGGCGTCCGGCTCGATCAGCACCTGGTAGAGGTGGCGAGCGTGACGGGTGTCGGGCTCGGGCGGCGGCGGCGTGCTCAGCGGGAGGCCCGTCAGCTCTGTGTCATAGCGACCCCACAGCTCCCCGCGGCGGTCGATCCACTCATCCAGGTGTGGCAGCTGTCGCAGCCCCAGCGACGCCTGGACGTCGGTCATGTTGTACTTGTAGCCGGGCCGGATCACCTCGTAGTGCTTGAAGCCGACGTCGGAGAAGCGCTGCCAGGCACCGAGGCTGAGGCCATGCAGCGCCAGCCGCTCGATCTCCTCGGCGAGCTCCACGGAATCGGTGGCGATCGCACCGCCCTCGATCGTCGTGATGTTCTTGGTCACGTAGAACGAGAACGCGGCGACGTTGCCAAAGGCGCCGATCCGGCGGCCTTTGAACTCGGCCCCGATCGCGTGCGCGGCATCCTCGATCACGACGAGGCCATGGCGGTCGCGAAATGCCGCCAGGCGCTCCATGTCGACCGGCCGCCCGGCGAGGTGGACCGGCATGACGGCCCGCGTCCGGGGCGTGATCGCCGCCGTCGCGGCGTCGAAGTCGATCAGTCCCGTGCCCGGCACGCTGTCGACGAGCACCGGCGTCGCTCCGGCGTGCTCGACCGCGTTGGCGGACGCGACGAACGTCATGGCCGGGACGAGTACCTCGTCGCCGGGGCCGATCCCGAGCGCCTCCATGGCGAGGATCAGCGCTGCCGTGCACGACGAGAGACAGCGAACATGCGGCGCGCGGACGTAGTCGGCGAGCATCTGTTCAAAGCGTTGAACCTTGGGGCCGGTGCCGATCCACCCCGAGCGCATGGAGTCGACGACCTCGGCGATCTCGGCATCGCCGATCGTCGGACCCCCGAATATGAGGAAAGTGTCCCGCATGGCTCTCTCGACGCTTTGTGGACAAACGTCCCCATCCGGGACCGAGACACGATGGTCTCAGCCTGGCCCGCGTCAGCTAAGCGTAAAGGGAGCGTGCCCCGTCGCGCGTTACGAGTTCGTTGTCAGGTCAGCCAGCCGCGGGGCGGGGAGCGTCCTCGAGACGCACCCGCACTCCGCCCTTGGGCGCCAGCGTGATCATGCGAAACTGCGCCTCCGCCGGGCCGGCGTCGGCGGCAATGAGAACGCACCGCTCCAGCACACGGTCCAGCACGATGCGCATCTCCATGAGCGCGAAGCTCGCGCCGAGGCAGCGCCGGCTGCCTCCGCCGAAGGGCAACCAACTGTAGGTGTCCGGCCCGCCCCCCGGCGCGAGGAAGCGCTCGGGCACGAAACGCTCCGGCTCGGGATAGAGATCGGCACGCCGGTGGATGGTGCGGATCGAGGGATTGATCTCCAGTCCGACCGGGACCTCGTAGCCGTTGAGCGGGAACGGCGACTCCTTGACCACTCGTCCCACGCCGGCGATCACCGGGCGCAGGCGCAGCGATTCCTTGACGACCGCGTCCAGGTAGCGCTCGTCGCGTTCGGCGGCGCGCTGCATCACTCGCGCGTCGTGCAGCAGCAGATCGAACGTCCAGGCCAGCCCGGTGGCCGTCGTCTCGTGTCCGGCCAGCAGCAGGGTGAGCAGCTCGTCGCGCACCTCTTCGTCGCTCAGTCCGTTGCCTGCGTCGTCGCGGGACAGCAGGAGCGCCGAGAAGACGTCATCGCGCTCCACGAGGTCGGGCTCGGCCCGGCGCCGGGCGATCTCCGAGAGGAGAATCTCGTCCACAGCCTGCTTGCGCGCTTGGAACTCGCGGGCGGCTCGGCCGTTGCCGCGCCCGCGCATGAGCGCAGTGGCGATCATGAGCGCGCGGGGACGTGCCAGCGGATCGACCATCGCTCGCAGGCGGGCGCGCATCTCGTCCTGTCCGAATTGGATCCCGCCCACCCCGTAACCGAAGACGGCTCGTAGGATGATGCCCAGCGTCAGCGACTGCATCGTCTCGAGCATCGCGAAGGGCTCGCCCACCGGCCAGCTGTCGATCTCGGCATCCGCGCAGTCGCGCATCGTCTCGGCGTGGGCGAGCATCTGCCGGCCGTGGAACGAAGGCAGCATCAGCCGCCGATGGCGCAGGTGCTCGGCGCCGTCGAGCAGCAGGACCGAGCGCTGGCCGAGAATCGGACCGAGCAGCGCGTTGGCCTCGCCGGCGTGCAGCCGCGTGGTCGGTCCCTGGAAGACGTGCTTGACCAGCTCGGGGTCGAACACCATGACGAAGCGCTCGTCGAAGACCGTGCGCAGGGTGACCGCATCGCCGTAGCGTCGGCGCATCGCCTCGAGAAAGCGGGCTCCAAAGAAGATGAACCCGGCTGTCTGGAGCAGCGGGTGAAGGCGCGGCCCCGGGGGTGCGGTCGCGCTCACCGGGTGACGCCTCCCTGGGAGGCCGCCGCGCGGTCGCCGAGGTCGGCCAGGGTGAGGGGGTGCGCGGGCGGGGAGTCGAGCACCTGCCGGCGGCGGACGCGCAACTCGCCGTCGACGTGCAGCAGTTCTCCGGAGCGCAGTGGTGACCAGCCCGGATCGTCGTCCATGCGCTCGGTCGCCACGACGACCGCGGGTCGGTCGCCCAGGTCCGACGAGCAGACGCGGATCCGGTGCGCGCTGGCGTGCTCCAGCGCGCCGCCCCCGGCGTCGCGCTCCAGCATCAACAGTTCGTGGGTGCCGGGATAGCGAAGCGCCCACAGGTCGCTCGCCGTCGTCAGCACGAAGTTGATCGACAGCACGGGCAGGTTGGCCGCCACCCAGCGTGCCGCCCGGGCGATCCCCTCGCCGACGTCCCCGGCGACGGAGACCTCGCGGGTGATGAGCGCGAAGAAGCGCTCGGAGTCGGTCTCGCCGTGGACGAGCTCCCGCGCCTCGCCGAGCTCAGCCTCCAGCTGCTCGAGGTCGCCGATCACCCCGTTGTGCGCGAACAGCCGGCCGTCCTGCTCGAACGGATGGGTGTTGGGCACGGTGAGGGCGCCGTTGGAGGCGTAACGGACATGCGCCACGAACGTGCGCGACTCCAGATTCTTGGCCTCTTGCGCGAAGTCCCTGTCCTCATAGGCCGCCAGCGGCTGCTTGTCCACCATCGTCCGGCCGTCGGTGTCAAACCAGCCGATGCCGGCTCCGTCGGGCTCACGGCGGCTCTGCTGCGCCAGCGAGTCGGGCGCCTGCAGCAGCCAGAACGTCGCCCGGACGGGCTCGGAGCCCCCGCTCATCCCGAATAGCCGGCACATTCACGCGACCTTAGCTACACAAAGGTCTGTCAGAGTAATTTCAGGGTTGCCTGCGATCTTGGACTGATCGTTCGAAAGGTGGAGTCTTAGAGATGAAATTCCTGCGCACAGCTTCAACCGGCCGCCTCCTGGCCACGATCGTCGGCCTCGTGGTCGCGATTGGCGCCGGCACGGCGATCGCCGTGGCGGCCACCGGATCGGGCCCCGTGCCCCAGCCCGAGCCTCTCGCCAAGGCGCTGCACCAGGGCCTGACGGCGTCCGCGGTGAAGGGCGTGACCGCCAACATCAGCTTCACCAACAACCTGATCGACTCCTCGGACTTCAGCGGGGACAACAAGGATCCGATCCTGCAGGGCGCCAGCGGGCGCCTGTGGCTGTCGGGCGATCGCCAACTGCGGATCGAGCTGCAGTCCGACAACGGCGACTCGCAGGTGGTCGTCAACGGGAACTCGTTCTGGATCTCGGACCCGATGTCCAACACGGTCTACGAGGGCACGCTGCCCGCCGACAAGGCCAAGACCGACAAGACCAAGTCCGCCGACCAGGGCGTGCCCTCCGTCGCCAAGATCCAGTCCGAGCTGACCAAGCTGATGCAGCGCGTCAACGTGTCCGGCGCTCACCCCACCGACGTAGGTGGCCAGGCCGCCTACCGGGTGAAGGTCTCGCCCAAGCACGACGGCGGGCTGCTGGGCTCGGCGCGGGTCGCGTGGGACGCGCTCAAGGGCGTGCCGCTCGAGGTCGGGATCTACGCCCGCGGCAACACGACGCCGGTCCTGGACATCAAGGCGACGAACATCTCCTACGGGCCGGTGGCGGCCTCTGACCTCTCCGTCTCCCCGCGGGCCGGCTCCAAAGTGGTCAAGGTCTCGACCGCCGGCAAGGCCGAGAAGGCGAACAAGGCCTCCAAGCAGGCCAAGCACGGCAAGCACGCTCACGTGTCGGGTGTGGCCGCCGTGGCCAGCAAGGTGCCCTTCACCCTGGCCGCGCCCGCCTCGCTCGTCGGGCTGCCGCGCCACGACACCACCCTGTTGGACTTCGGTGGCAAGCCGGGAGCACTGGTTACCTATGGCCAGAACCTCGGCGGGATGGTCGTGATCGAGCAGGCGGCGGACTCCAAGTCCGCGAAGGCGAGCACCAAGGGTGGTCCGGCCGGGCTGAGCCTCCCGACGGTGTCGATCAACGGCTCCACCGGGCAGGAGCTCTCCACCGCGCTGGGCACGGTGGTCCGCTTCACCCGCGGCGGCGTCGCCTACACGGTCCTTGGCTCGGTGCCAGCCGCGGCGGCCGAGCAGGCAGCGCGGGCCCTGGCGCCGTGACCGACGGACCACCTCCGATCGAGGTCCGCGGCCTCGTCAAGCGCTACGGCGAGCTGACCGCGGTGGCCGGCGTGGACCTCACGGTCCGCGCCGGCGACGTGTACGGGTACCTCGGGCCCAACGGGGCCGGCAAGACCACCTCGCTGCGGATGATGTTGGGCCTGATCTCGCCGACCGCGGGCACGATCCGCCTGTTCGGCAACGACCCCACCCAGACCGTCCACGCGCTGGAGGGAGTGGCGGGGTTCGTCGAGGCGCCCACCTTCTATCCGTACCTGACCGCGCGGCGCAACCTCGACATGATGGCCGCCTTCGACGGCGGCGACGCGTCTGACCGGGTGGCCGGGGCGCTGGAGACCGTCGAGCTGACAGGCCGGGCCAACGACCGCGTCGGCGGCTACTCGCACGGCATGCGCCAGCGCCTGGGGATCGCCGCCGCGCTCCTGCGCGATCCCAAGCTGCTGCTGCTCGACGAGCCGGCCACCGGTCTGGACCCGGCGGGCATGCGCGACATGCGTCTGCTGATCCGGCGGCTGGCCGACGAGGGGATGACGGTGCTGCTCTCCAGCCACCTGATGAACGAGGTGGAGGAGCTCTGCAACCGGGTGGCGATCGTGCGCGCGGGCCGGATCGTCTACGAGGGCGAGATCTCGGCGCTCAAGCGCGGGGCGAGCACCGCCTACCGTCTCGAGACCACCGACGACGAGCGCGCGCTGGCCGTGTGCCGGGCGCAGGCGGGCATCGCTGACGTCAACCAAGAGGCCGGCCACATCACGTTCAGTGCCGACGAGGCGGCCGTGGCGCCGCTGTCGCAGGCGCTGGTGGAGTCCGGCGCGCTGATCAGGGCGATGGCCCCGCAGACGGTGACCCTCGAGGATCTGTTCTTCCGCTTCACGGAGGGCGACGCCGTCCAGCAGCCGCCGTCCGGCACGGCACGGGACGCGGCGCCGAGCGCTCCGGTGGCCCACTGATGCCGGGCGTGGGCACGGTCTACCGCTGGGAGCTGTTCAAGCTCCGTCACCAGAAGCGCACCTACCTGGGCCTCGGTATCGCGATCATCGTCCCGATCCTGTTCGTGCTCGCCGTGTCTCTGCGCCGCCATCACGAGCGCGGAGGGGGCTTCGCGTTCTCTGACTACGTGGACAAGAGCGGTCTGGCGATCCCGCTGGTGGTCCTCCTGTTCGGGGCGATCTGGCTGTTTCCGCTGATCGCGGCGCTGGTGGCCGGCGACATCTTCGCCTCCGAGGATCACAACGGCACGCTGAAGACGATCCTCACCCGCTCGCTGGAGCGCTGGCAGCTGTTCGTGGGCAAGGCTCTGGTGGCCACCACTTATGCGGTGGTCGCGATCCTGCTGTGCGGCACCGTCGCGGTGATAGCGGGCAGCCTGCAGTCGGGCTTCAATCCGCTGCAGAGCCTCTCAGGCACGATCGTCTCGGCGCCCAAGGCGCTCGGGCTGGTGTACGTCAGCCTGCTGCTGTACCTGATCCCGATCGCGGCGATCGTGTGCATCGGGCTGCTGCTGTCATCGGTCACCCGCAACAGCGCCGCCGCGGTCGTGGGCACGCTGATGGTCTCGCTGCTGTTCCAGCTGGTCGGCATCCTGCCCGGCCTGGGGGCGGTGCAGCCCTATCTGCTGAGCACGCAGTTCAACGCCTGGCAGGGGCTGCTGCGCACGCCGATCGACTGGACCCCGATCATCCGCGCGGCGTGGGTGTGCGCGCTCTACGGCGGCGCCGCGATCGGTGCCGCGTTCCTGGTGTTCATCCGGCGCGACGTAGCGGGTGGCTGAGGCAAGGTCAGAGCTCGCAGCCGAGCGCGTGCTGGTCGTCGACGACGACCCGCCGCTGCGACGGATGCTGGCGCGCACGCTCAGCGCCGAGGGGTTCGATGTCACGGTCGCGCCCGACGGCGGCGCCGCCCTGGTGGAGGTGCAGCGCGCGGCGCCCGACGTGATCGTGCTCGACGTGGCGATGCCGGCGATCGACGGCCTGTCGGTAACGCGGCGGCTGCGGGGCAAGGGCCTGGCCACTCCGATCCTGATGCTCACCGCCCGCGACGCGGTTGCCGACCGGGTGGCCGGCCTGGAGGCGGGCGCCGACGACTACCTGGTCAAGCCATTCGCCGTGCCCGAGCTGGTTGCTCGGCTGCACGCCCTCACGCGCCGGGGGCGCTCCACCGACTCGGTGCTCGCCTATGCCGACCTGACCCTCGACGTGGCGGCCCGCAGTGCCCGCCGCGCCGGGCGCGCGATCGACTTAACGGGTCGCGAGGTGGCCCTGCTGGAGCTGCTGCTGCGCGAGAGCGGCCACACCGTGACCCGCGACCGGGCGCTGGCCGAGATCTGGGACGACGCCGCTGAGCCCAACGTCGTCGACCGCTACGTGACCCGCCTGCGCCGGAAGCTGGGTGACCCGCCGCTGATCCGCACGCTGCGCGGGACCGGCTTTCAGCTGCGCGCCTGAGCGGCTTGATCAGCGGCTGACGAGCAGCTCGTGCACGCCGTCCTCGGTGACGGGCCGGCTGAACAGGAAGCCCTGGGCCCCGTCGCAGCCGAGCTCGCGCAGGTGGGCGAGCTGCACGTCGGTCTCCACGCCCTCGGCGACCACGGTCAGTCCGAGCGCGTGGCCGAGCTCGACCACCGCCCCCACGAGCGCCGAGGCGTCGGGCTCGGCGTCCAGCGCGGTGACGAAGCTCTGGTGGATCTTGAGCATGTCCACGGGAAGCTCGCGCAGAGTCTGCAGCGAGGAGTGGCCCATGCCGAAGTCGTCCAGCGCGAGGTTGACCCCCAGCCGGTCCAGCGCGCCCAGCGCGCTGCCGACGGCGATCGGATCCCGCTGCACGGTGTCCTCGGTGACCTCCAGCCACAGCACGCCGGGATCGGCTCCGGCCGCCTGCAGCGCCCGCTCCAGCTTGACCACCAGGTGCGGATCAGCGAGCTGGCGAGCCGACAGGTTGACCGAGATCGTCATCCCGGGACGCGACTGGCGCCAGCGGCGCACCTGGCCCAGCGCCTGCTCGATCACCCACTCGCCGATCGGCACGATCAGCCCGGTCTCCTCGGCCATGGGCACGAACTCCGACGGCGTGATCAGCCCCCGCTCGGGATGCTCCCAGCGCACCAGCGCCTCGAATCCGACCAGCCCGGTGTCGCCGTTGATCGACACCCGCGGCTGGTAGTGGACGCGCAGCTGGGCGAGCTCCAGGGCGCTGTGCAGCGACGCCTCGAGCGTCGATCGCTGGGCGACGCGGCGACGCGAGCGATCGTCGAACAGCTCGAAGCGCGAGCCGCCCAGCTCCTTGGCCCGGTACATGGCGGCGTCGGCGTCGCGGATCGCCTCCTCAAGCGAGGTCTCGGGATCGCTCACCATCGAGATCCCGATGCTGACCGCCACCGACGTCTCGTTCTCGCCCAGCGTCAGCGGCAGGCTCGCCGAGTGGCTGACGCGCTCGGCGATCAGCATCGCCTCAGGGTCGCCCTCCAGGCCCTCGAACAGGAACGTGAACTCGTCGCCCCCGAAGCGGGCCACCGTGTCCATCGGGCGCAGCAGGCCGCGGAAGCGCTCGGCGAGCACCGTCAGCAGCAGGTCGCCGGCGGCGTGACCAAGCGTGTCGTTGACCTGCTTGAACGTATCGACGTCCAAGAACAGCAGGCACACCGCGGCGCCGGTGCGACGCGATCGGTCCAGCGCCACAGTGAGCCGGTCCAGGAACAGCGCGCGGTTGGGCAGCCCGGTCAGCGGATCGTGCAGGGCCTGGCGGGCCAGCTCGACCTCGGAGCGCTTGCGCTCGACGGCATAGCGGACCGCCCGCCCGAGCGTGGCCGGCGTGAGCTCGGAGGCCAGCAGGTAGTCCTGGGCTCCGAGGCGCACCGCCTCCACGCCGAGCTCGTCGCCGTATTCCGAGAGCACGATGATCGGCGTGCTCGGGGCAGAGGCGCTCAGCTGCGCCAGGGCGTGCAATGGCTCGCTGCGCTCCCGCGGCAGGTTGAGCAGGACACACGTGGCGCCGCGCTCGAGCAGCTCCTGCGAAACGTCGGCCACGTGCTGGGCGTGCGTGATCAGCAGCCCCTGGGACCAGACGGCACGGAGCATCTCGACGATCTTCATCGCCGAGCGCGGATCCTCCTCGACCAACAGGACTCGTGCGGGCTTGCTGACGCCCGCGGGATCCTGTGTCATCTGTGTGCCAACCTCCGTGTTGCCAATGACAAGATCTTAAGAGCAATTGTAGCTTTTGTTAGCAAAAGCGTCATAAACGGTGCTTTAACGCATGCGGAGGGGCGTTGCTGAGGTTCGTGCGCACGCTGCGAGCCCGAATCGCGCTGGCCGCGAGCGCCGCGATCCTGGCCGCCGTGGTGCTGTTCGCGGTGATCACCGTGCTGGTCGTCGACCACCAGCTGCGCGGCTCCCTGGACACCGCGTTGCGCGATCGCGCACTCCAGGTCGCCCAGCTGGCGATCTCGGCGCCCGCGGTGCTCAACGACCCGGGCGCGCTGGAGGGCACCTCCTCGGGGCGGCAGATCTCGGTCCAGGTGATCGACGCCCGCGGGCGGCTGGTGGCCCGCTCGCTGGCACTCGGCGCGCAGCTGCTGCCCCAGGACGCGCTGGAGCGCGCCGCCCGATTGCACGGGCGCGCCGGGGTGGAGACAGTGCGCGTCGGCGGGCGGCCACTGCGCATCTACGCGGCGCCGATCGCCGACGCCGGCACCCCGGCCTCGGGCGGGGTCGTGCTGGTGGCCTCCGACACCTCGGACATCGCCCACACGACCGGCAACCTGGGGGTCGTGGTGGCGCTCAGTGGGGCGGGGGTGGTGGTGCTCGCCGCGATCGCGGCAGCCGCGCTGACCCGGCGCGGGCTTCGGCCGCTGAGCCTGCTGGCCGACGGGGCGGGGGAGATCGAGCGCACTGCCGATCCCTCGCGGCGGCTGCCCGAGGCCCCGTCGCGCGACGAGATCGGTCAGCTGACCGGCGTGCTCAACCGGATGCTGGCCTCGCTGGAGCAGGCTCGAGCCGGTGAGCGACGGTTCCTCGCCGACGCCTCGCACGAGCTGCGCACCCCCGTGACCGCGCTGCTGGGCAACGTGGACTACGCGGCGCGCCACGGCGCTGACGCCGAGGTGCTGGACGACCTGCGCCACGACGCCGAGCGGCTGGCGCGCCTGGTCGACTCGCTGCTGGTCCTGGAGCGCGCGGGGACGCCCGGGACCGGCGCGCGCGAACCGGTGATGCTCGACGAGCTCGTGCGCTCGGTGGTCGCGGACTCCGGGGCCGGCGAGCGGGTGATCCTCGACGGGGTCCAGGCCGCGCGGATGACCGGCGACCCGGCGGCGCTGGCGCGGGCCGTCGCCAACCTGGTGGAGAACGGGCTCGTCCACGGGGAGGGCGCGGTGACCGTGTCGGTCACGAGCGCCGGCGGGCGCGCGCGGGTGACCGTCCGCGACCAGGGGCCCGGGCCCGACCCGGCCGAGCACGATCAGCTGTTTCAGCGCTTCTGGCGTGGCGACGGGACCTCGGAGCGTCCCGGCGCCGGACTGGGGCTGTCGATCGTGGCCGCGATCGCCGCCCAGCACTCGGGGCGGGTGCTGGTTGACGGGCCGGCGTTCACGCTCGAGCTGCCGCTGGCGGATTAGCCGGCCGGCAGGCGCGCGGGCGGGCGGATCTCGCCCGGCTTCTCCCCGGGCCGGGGCTGGCGCAGCGTCTTCTGCCACCAGCCGACCGAGCGCCAGCGACCGTGCTTGTAGGCGATGTCTCGGTACACGCCGACCGCCACGAAGCCCAGGGACTCGTGCAGGGCGACCGAGGCGTCGTTGGGAACGGTGATCCCGGCGCACGCCTCGTGATAGCCCTGGCGGGCGAGCAGTGCCAGCAGCGGCTCGTACAGCGCGCGGCCGATGCCGCGGCGGTGGTCGGCGGCCGACACGTAGACGGTGACGTCGGCCGACCACCGGTAGGAGGCGCGCTCGCGGTGCTGAGAGCCGTAGGCGTAGCCGGCGACCCGGTCATCGAGCTCGGCCACCAGCCACGGCCAGTTGCGGGAGATGGCGCGGATCCGGTCGGCGATCTCGCGCGGCTCGGGCACCCGCTCCTCCAGCGAGGCGACGCCGTCACGGACCGAGGGTGCGTAGATCTCGGCGCAGGCGGCGGCGTCGCGGTCGGGGTCGGCGTGGCGGATCAGCACGGAGCGCAATCGTCCCGGTCGTGGCGTTCCAGGGCGAGACGGATCGTCTCGACGACCTCGCCGCCGGGACCCGGGTCGGTGTCCACCGCGGCGGCGACCGCCAGCGCCAGCGACGAGGTCAACAGGGCCGCCGGAGCGGCGCGTGCCTCGTCGAGCGAGATGCGCCGTTCATCGGCCTCCAGCCCCAGCGACGGGGCGAGCTCCAGCAGCCGGGCGCGGGTCACGCCGGCCAGCAGCCGTCCGTCGGCCGGCGGCGTGCTGAGCCGCCGCCCGTCCAGCAGCCAGAAGTTCGCCCACGCGGCCTCGAGCACCGATCCGTCCTCGTCGACCAGCAGGGGGACGCCCGCATCGCCGCCCAGCGCCCGGCGGTCGCGCCACTTGTGTGGCCCGTGCCCCCCGGCGACCGTCACCGGCACGCACGCGAAGTGGCGCGGGCGGCTGGGATCCAGCGCCGTCGTCTCGACGGCGACCCGCAGCCCGCGGGCGTCGGGGATCACGTCGAGGCGCAGCCGATGCGAGCCGCTCAGCCCCGCCGCTCGCTCGCGCACGGTGGCCCGCAGCCCGTCCGGCGGCGCCTGCCCGTAGAGCTCACGCAAGGAGCGGCCCAGGCGAGCCAGATGGCGGTCGAGAGCCTGGACGCGGCCGTCGCGCACGAGCAGCGTCTCGAACACGCCCTCCGCCGGATCGGGCACGTCAGCCCACCCGCAGCTGTGTGTTCGGCGCCACGGCGACCGACGAGCCGATCGCGGCGGCGACCGAGCGGGCCTTGACCAGCGCCTCCTCGAGCTCGTGCTGCGGATCGGAGTCGGCGACGATCCCACCCCCGGCGCCCAGCCACACCCGGCCGTTGCGGAGCTCCAGGGTCCGGATCGCGACGTTGAGCTCGAGTCCCGCCACCGGGCTGGCGTACCCGATCGCGCCGGTGTAGACCTCGCGGCCGGTCAGCTCTGACTCGGCGATCACCCGCAGTGCCTGCACCTTCGGCGCGCCGGTGACCGAGCCTGGCGGGAACGTGGCACGCAGCACGTCGCCGTTGCCCACGCCCGTCCACAGCGTCCCGCGCACGCGGGAAACGAGATGCCAGAGCCCGGGGTGAGCCTCGGCGGTCGGCAGACGCGGGGCGACCACCGATCCGTACCTGCAGACCCGCCCCAGGTCGTTGCGCATCAGGTCGACGATCATCACGTGCTCGGCGGCGTCCTTGGTCGAGCTGCGCAGGCGCGCGAGCTGGCCGGCCGCGACCGCCGGGTCTAGATCGCGGGGGGCCGTGCCCTTGATCGGGCCGGTGACCAGCTTGGCGCCGGTTCGGCGCAGGAACAGCTCGGGGGAGAGGCTGGCGATCGAGCCGTGTGGCGTGTCGAAGCTGGCCGCATAGACCGGCGGCACCTCGGCCATCGCGCGGACCAGCAGCTGGGCGGCTGTCCCGTGGAACTCGGCCTCGAGGCGCACGCACAGGTTGGCCTGGAAGATCTCTCCGGCGGCGATCCGCTCGCGGCAGGCGGCGACCGCGGCGAGGTGGTGAGCGGCGGCGGCGCGGCTCAGCGCCAGCGCCGGCGGGCCGTCGACCGGCGCGCGCTGAGGCGGAGCGGGTCCCTCGCGCAGCAGCCGCCCAAGGTGCTGCCTGCGGGCCGCCAGCTCGCTGCTGCGTGGCTCGGTGGCCAGCGCCTCGAACCACCATTGCCCGTCCGGGTCGAGGCGCAGCAGGTGGTCGTAGTAGGCGAGGTGGAAGTCGGGCATCGGCACCGGGCGCGGAGGACCCTCCGGAACCCGCTCGACGCGGCCGCCCAGCCGGTAGCCGAGCCAGCCGAACCATCCCCCGCCCACCGCCCCGGGCGCGACGGATCCGGCCCCGCCCACCCCGACGATGGCCGGCAGCCGGTCCAGCAGCGCGAACGGGTCGTCATCTTCGTCGGCCACCGACAGCGGCTCGGAGCCGACGATCGCGCCGCCGCCCGCCCACTGGCCGACGAGCGCGAACGCCATCCGCTCGTCGCTCAGCGCCTCTAGCGCCTCGACGGCCGTTAGTGTGCTCTGCAGCGGCTCGCGGACCAACTGCGCGGATGTCGGTTGGTTGACGGCCGCCTTCATAATCATGTACCAATTCGTTCGATGAGCGCTCAGCTGATCGACGGCAAGGCCGTGGCCCAGCAGGTGCGCACCGAGGTGCGCCAGAGGATAGAAGCGTGGGTGGCCGGCGGCGGGCAGCGTCCCGGGCTGGCCACGGTGCTGGTCGGCGACGATCCCGCCTCGGCGGTCTACGTGGGCGGCAAGCAGAAGGCGTGCGTCGAGGTGGGGATCGAAGGGTCCGCGCACGACCTGGCGGCCGACGCCACGCAGGAGCAGGTGGTCGAGGTGCTGGCCCAGCTCAACGCCGATCCGCGCGTGTCGGGCATCCTGCTGCAGCTGCCCACGCCGCCGCACGTCGACGGCTCGCATCTGACGACGCTGATCGACCCCGCCAAGGACGTCGACGGGCTTACCCCGGTGTCGGCGGGTCTGCTGGCCAAGGGTCTCCCCGGCCTGCGGCCCTGCACGCCGGCGGGGGTGATCGAGCTGCTGCGCCGCTACGACGTGGCGCTGGAGGGCGCCGAGGCCGTGATCGTGGGGCGCTCGGACCTGGTGGGCAAGCCGGTGGGGGCGCTGCTGCTGGCCGAGAACGCCACCGTGACCACGTGTCATTCGCGCACTCGTAACCTGGATCAGGTCTGCCGCCGCGCCGATGTGCTGATCGCGGCCGTCGGGCGCCCGGAGATGGTCAAGGGCAGCTGGGTCAAGCCGGGCGCCGCCGTAATCGACGTGGGCGTCAATCGCACCGACGCCGGCCTGGTCGGCGACGTGGAGTTCTCCTCGGCCGTCGAGGTCGCGGGGCTGATCACGCCGGTGCCCGGCGGGGTCGGTCCGATGACAATCGCGATGCTGCTGGCCAACACGCTGGCCGCTGCGCAAGCCCAGGCCGCCTAGCGCCGGGGCCTACAGGACGGCGTCGAGCGCGGTCAGCACGCGCTCGGCCACCTCGACGCGCGCGTTGTGGCCCATCAGGCCGATCCGCCACATCGAGGGCGCAGACGGCCCCAGCCCGCCGCCGATCTCGATCCCGTGCTCGCGCAGCAGAGCGGTCTGCACCTGCTTGTCGTCGACGCCCTCGGGTACCAGCACCGCGGTCAGCTGGGGCAGCTGGTGGGCCGGGTCGGCGAGCAGCTCCAAGCCGCGTGAGCGCAGGCCCTCGCGCAGCGCGGCGCCGGCCTGGGCGTGGCGCTCCCAGCGCGGTTGGAGACCCTCGGCGGCCACGTCGCGCAGCGCCTCGTGCAGCGCGTAGACGTGCAGCACCGGGGCGGTGTGGTGGTAGACGGGCGGGCGCTTGACCCAGTAATCATGGAGCAGCTGCAGATCGAGCGAGTAGGGGACCGGGTGGGTGCGCGACCGGACTCGTTCCAGGGCACGCTCCGAGACGGCCAGCGGCGACATCCCGGGCGGCGCGCCCAGGCACTTCTGCGTGCACGAGTAGGCGAAGTCCACGCCCCACTCGTCGAAGGCAAGCTCGACCCCTCCGAGCGAGGTGACGCAGTCGGCCATCAGCAGCACGTCGCGGCCGCGCAGCTGGGCGCCCAGCTGCGCCAGTGGGTGCTCGGCGCCGCTGGAGGTCTCGGCGTGCACGACCGTCATCAGCCGGGCGTTGCGGTGCGCGTCGAGCGCCTCCAGGAGGTCGTCGTTGGCGACGGGCTGTCCCCAGTCGGCGTCCACGGGCACGACCTCGGCGCCCAGCCGACCGGCGATCTCCACGATCCGCTTCCCGAAGAAGCCGTTGACGCCGATGATCGCGGTGTCCCCGGGCTCCAGCAGATGGGCCAGCCCCGCCTCCATCCCGGACGTGCCGGTCGCCTGTAGCGGGAGCACGAGCCCGGCGTCGGGCGCCTGGTAGGCGGCGCGCAGCAGCTGCACGACCTCGGCGTTGATCTCGGCCAGGTCAGGATCCATGTGGCCCAGCAGCGGACGCTGCATCGCCTCCAGCACGGCCGGGGAGACGTTGGCGGGGCCGGGCCCGCAGAGCAGGCGCTCGGGTGGGTTCAGGGGGGCGAGGGTCATGGCGCCCACCCTAACCGTCCCTGGACCTACTCGGCGTGCGGATCGTAGGCGAGCGGGTCGTAGGGAAGGTCCGGATGCCCGCCCGGCTCGGACAGCGGATACGTGCGCATCCGGCCCTCGGACTGGTCGAAGGCCACGGCATGCGTGAGCGTGTACGGGCCGGTCGGCGGGTTTCGCTTTACGACCTCGGCCAGGCGGCGGGAGATATAGGCGAGCGCGCTCATCGCCCGCAGGCGGCTGGTGAAGATCTCCTGCCCGACGTACAACGCGTTGTCGCGCAGCGCCTCGGCCAACGGCGCGGGAGCGTCCGGCGACTTGGCCGCGTAGCTCTTGGCCCAATCGGCCAGCTCGTAGGTGGTTCGATCGATGATCGCGATGCGGGTGTAGAAGCCGTAGAAGACCTGGTGCAGGGCATCGGCCTGGTCGGCCGGCGGCACCTCGGCAAGGTAGGACTCGAGGGTCTCGGTCAGGGCCGGGAGGCCCGAGCCGTTCTCGTCGGTGGCGGACATGCGCACACGGTCGCCCAGCCCCGGGTCCGCTGTCAAGAACCGGCCGGTTTCTCCAGCGTCACCAGGTCGGCGTTGGCGCGACGCCCGGCGGCGCCGATCGCACGCTCAGGGCGTGCGGGCGTCGGCCACGAACGCGCGTACCAGCGCGGACTCGTCGTCGGCGCGGGTGACCGCCACCAGCTCGGTGTCCGGGGCGCCGCTGAGCGGCCGGTACTCCACGCCGGGCAGCGCCAGGGCGGCGACCGAGGCGGGCACCGGCGAGACGCCGATCCCGGCGGCCACCAGGCCGATGATGGTGAGCATCTCAGGCGCGTACTGGACCACCTGGGGCGAGACGCCGGTGGCCGCCAGGCGGCCGATCAGCAGGTCGTGGAAGCCGGGCGCCTGCCGGCGGGGGAACAGCACCAGCGGCTCGCCGGCCAGCCGGCGCAGGGGCACGCGGCGCAGGGCGGCCAGGGGGTGGCCCTCGGGGATCGCGGCGACCGTGCGCTCGCGCATCACAACCTCGCAGTGCAGCGCCGGGTCGGGCTCGATCGGGGGGCGGACCAGGGCGACGTCGACCACGCCGGAGGCCAGCGCGCGCAGCTGGTCGGCCGTGGAGCGCTCGCGCACCTCGACCTCGACGCCGGGCCGGGCTCGGCGGAAGCGCTGCACCATGCCGGGCACGATCGACAGCAGCGCCGAGCCCACGAAGTTGACGCGCAGCACGCCCGCCTGCCCGGCGTCGATCGCGCGGGCGGTGGCGGCGGCCACGTCGAGCTCGGCCAGCATCGCGCGGGCGTCGCGCAGGAACGCCGCGCCGGCGGCCGTCAGCTCGACGCGCCGGCGGGTGCGGGTCAGCAGACGGCAGCCCAGCTCCTCCTCCAGCGCCTTGATCTGCTGGCTGAGCGGCGGCTGGGAGATGTGCAGCCGCGCGGCCGCGCGCCGGAAGTGCAGCTCCTCGGCGACGGCCACGAAGTAACGCAGTTGTCGAAGTTCCACGAACGGTCTTTCGATGGCAGCGACGATTCGATCCTCTGATACGAGAATCAGATCAATCAATCCTAATTCGATATTGGACAAGATCAAGCGCCGGGCTTAGCGTGAGTCGCCGGTGTCGTTCCTCTTGACCTGCCCCAACTGTGGCGTGCGCGAAGTCACAGACTTCGGCTTCGGTGGCGAGATCTCGCAGCGACCCCAGGGGCAGCCCAGCTTTCGGGAGCTGAACACCTACAACTACTTTCGCCGCAACGTCGCCGGCGTCCAGCGCGAGTGGTGGTTTCACCGCTCCGGCTGCCGCGCCTGGTTCATCGCCGAGCGCGACACGCGCACCAATGAGGTCAAGTTCACGGCATTGCCGGGCGCCGAGGACCGGGGGGCGAGGCCGGTGTGACCGCGATCCAGTCCGGGGGCGACCTGCTGTGAGCCGGTTGAACCCCCAGCCCGGCGAGCGCCTGAACCGCGCCAAGCAGATCACGTTCACCTTCGACGGCAAGAAGGTCAAGGCCTACGAGGGCGACACGATCGGCTCGGCGCTGTACGCCGCCGGCCGGCGCATATTCGGCCGCAGCTTCAAGTACCATCGCCCCCGGGGGCTTATGTGTGTGTCGGGTCAGTGCCCGAACTGCATCTGCTCTGTGAACGGGGCTCCTGGCGCGCGGGCCTGCACCGAGCCGGTGCGCGAGGGAATCGAGGTCAAGCATGTCAACGCCGTGCCCTCGCTGGAGTTCGACGCGATGCGCGCCACCGACATCGTCGGCGGCCCATTCACCCCGCCCGGTTTCTACTACAAGACGTTCATGCGCCCACGCAAGCTGTGGCCGCTGTACGAGAAGATCCTGCGCAACGCCGCCGGCCTGGGCAAGCTGCGCCACTCCCAGCCCGAGCGCGAGTGGCGCACCGAGTACCGCCGCCGCCACGCCGACGTGCTCGTCGTGGGCGGCGGGATCGCCGGTCTGAACGCGGCCATCGCCGCCGCCGAGCTGGGCGCCGACACGGTGCTCGTCGACGAGGGCCCCGAGCCCGGAGGCCAGCAGCTGCTCTCCGGCGGCCTAACCGAGCTGGTGACGCGCGCCCGCGCGGCCGGCGTGGAGATCATCGGCTGCGGCTCGGCGCTGGGAGCCTTCGACGGCCTCGTCCCCGTCTGGCAGGGCGAGACCATGCACCAGATCCGCACCGCCAAGCACGTGTACGCCACCGGCGCGATCGAGCAGCCGCTGGTATTCGCCGGCAACGACCTGCCCGGCGTGATGCTGGCCGGCGGAGCCCGTCGCCTCACCTCGCTGTACGCGGTCAGCCCCGGCCGCCGCGCGGTGATCGCCACCACCTCCGATCGCGGTCTCGAGGCGGCCGTCGCACTGCGCGCCACCGGGGTGCAGATCGTGGCCGTCGCCGACCTGCGCCCGGAGCTCAACGAGGCCGCCCTGGAGCTGCGCCGGGCCGGCGTGCCGGTGTTCGCCGGGCACGCGGTGATCGAGGCCCGCGGGCGCAAGGGTGTCGAGCAGGCTGTTCTCGCTCCGGTCGGCGGAGGAGACGAGCACGAGTTCGACACCGACCTGGTGCTGGTCTCCGGCGGGACGATCCCCGCCGGCTCGCTGCTGCTGCAGGCCGGCGCGCAGAGCGCCTACGACGAGCGCCGCGGGCACTTCGCCATCAGCCGGCTGCCCGAGGGCGTGTACGCCGCGGGCGAGGTGGCCGGCGCGGACTCCGACGAGGCGGCGGCCATCTCCGGCGAGCTGGCCGGCCGCGAGGCCGCCCACGCCCTCGGTCACGGCGATGACACGTCCGACCAGCGCATCACCGAGATCCGCGCGCAGCTCTCCGATCAGCCCGCCGCCGACGTGGTGGTCGCCCCGGCCGTCTCCGGGGCCGGGCGCGGCAAGTGCTTCGCCTGCCTGTGCGAGGACGTGACCAGCAAGGACGTGCACCTGTCGATCGAGGAGGGTTATGACTCGATCGAGCTGTCAAAGCGCTACACCACAGTGACGATGGGCCCCTGCCAGGGGCGTATGTGCCAGCTGCCGGCGGTCCGCCTGATGGCTCAGGAGACCGGTCAGAGCCTCGGCGACGTCGGCGTCACCACCGCCCGGCCGCCGTGGGTGTCGGTGCCGATGGGGATCCTCGGCGGCCGTCCGGCCGAGCCGGCGAAACGGTCGTCGATCCATGGCCGCCACCGCACGCTGGGAGCGACCGTCAAGTGGGCCGGCGACTGGCGACGCGCCTATGACTACGGCGACCCCGAGGGCGAGGCGCTGGCCGTCAACCGCGCCGCGGGCCTGATCGACGTCTCCACGCTGGGCAAGCTGATCGTGCGTGGCCCCGACGCCGGGGAGTTCCTGGACCGCCTATATCCCAACCGCTTCTCCAACCTCAAGCCCGGCCGGATCCGCTACGGCGTGATCAGCTCCGACGCCGGACGGATCGTCGACGACGGCACGATCTGCCGGATCGACGACGAGACCTTCTACGTGACGACCACCTCGAGCGGCGCGGGCGCCGTGGAGGAGTGGTTCGGCTGGTGGCAGGCGACGTGGGGCGACCGGGTGCATCTGACCGATGTGACCCAGGGCCTGAGCGCCGTCAATCTCGCCGGGCCCAAGGCGCGCGAGATCATGTCCGCCGTCACCGATTTGGACTGCTCCAACGAGGCGTTCGCCTATCTGGACGGAAAGCAGGCGCGGGTCGCCGGCGTGCAGTGCCTGATCCTGCGGATCGGCTTCGTGGGAGAAGTCGGCTACGAGATCCACTTCCCCGCCGCTTACGGCGAGCACGTCTGGGACGCGCTGATGGCCGCCGGCAAGCCGCATGGGCTGCGGCCGTTCGGCCTGGAGCCGCAGCGGATCCTGCGCCTGCAGAAGATGCACATCCTCGTCGGCCAGGACACCGACTCGGAGTCCACGCCGTTCGCCGCCGCGATGCCGTGGATCGTCAAGCTCGACAAGGAGCAGGACTTCATCGGCAAGTGGGCGCTGGCGCACTACGCCCAGCAGACGCCCACCACCGCGCTGGTCGGCTTCACGCTGGCCAACGGGGACGTGCCCACCGAGGGCGCGGTGGTGATCGACGAGCATGGCTCGCCGTCCGGGCAGGTGACCAGCGCCCGGCACTCGCCCGTGCTCGGGCGCACGATCGGGATGGCGTGGGTGCCCGACGCGCTGGCCCACGACGGCGCCCAGATCACGATCTCCGACGAGGGCCGGCAGCTGGTGGCCGAGATCCAGACCAAGCCCTTCTACGACCCCGAGGGCGAGGTGCTGCGCTCGTGAACCTTGACTTCCTGGCTCCGGCCACGCAGGTGGACGGGGTGATCGCGCGCTCGCCGATGGAGGGGTTGGCCCGTGCAGCCGGCGCCCGCTTCGAGGTGCGCGACGGCTGGAACGTGGCTGTTGCGTTCCCCGGCCCCGCATCGGGCGAGGTGGGCTGGGCCGACGTGTCGCACCTGCCCAAGCTGGAGCTCCAGGGCACCTCGGAGACGATCACCTCGCTGTCGTTCGGCACTGCGGTCCGTCAGGACGACGCCTGGTGGTGCCGGCTCACGGAGACCCGCGCGCTGGTGATCGGTGCGAGGCCCGACGTGGACGGCGTGGACGTGACCGACGTGACCTGCAACTTCGCGGCCCTGACGATCGTCGGGCCGCTGGCCCGCGAGACCTTCGCCCGCTTCTGCGCGCTGGACCTGCGCCCGCACGTGACCCCGGTGGGCGCGCTGCGTCCGGGGTCGATCGGCCGCCAGCCCGCCATCCTCGTCCGTGAGGACGAGGACCGCTACCTGTTCCTGTTCGGCTGGGCGACGGGGGAGTACATGTGGTCGGTCGTAGCCGACGCCGGCGAACACCTGGGCGGCGGTCCGATCGGCGTCGAGGCCCTCCCTGAGATGGAGGCCGAACGTGCTTGACATCTTTCGCAAGCGGCGGATGTGGCGCCGCCAGGCGGAGCTCAAGAGCTCCTACGACGTGGTCATCATCGGCGGCGGCTCGCACGGCCTGGCGACCGCGCACTACCTGCGCGAGCACGGGATCAAGGACGTGGCGATCCTCGAGAAGCGCTACATCGGCTCGGGCGCCGCCGGTCGCAACACGACGATCCTGCGCTCCAACTACAAGACGCCCGAGGGCGCGAGGTTCTACGACGCGAGCGTCAAGCTCTACGAAGGGCTCTCGCAGGACCTCAACTTCAACCTGCTCTTCTCCCAGTGCGGCCATCTGACACTGGCCCACGCCGACCGCGCGATGTTCGTGATGGCCAACCGCGCCGAGGTCAACCGGCTGCAGGGGATCGACAGCCGTCTGATCTACCCGGACGAGATCAAGCAGCTGGCGCCGGCGATGCAGGTCGACAACCCCAACGCGACGTTTCCGATCATGGGCGCCCTGTATCACCCGCCTGGCGGGATCATCCGCCACGACGCGGTGGTGTGGGGACTGGCCCGCTCGGCCGACCAGGGCGGCGCGGAGATCCACCAGAACACCGAGGTGCTGGGGATGGAGCGCTCCAATGGGCGCATCACCAAGGTCAGGACCAATCGCGGGACGATCAACGCCGGTCAGGTGCTCAACTGCACGGCCGGCTGGTGCACGCTGATCTCCGACATGGCGGACGTGCCGATGCCGATCACGACCCACATCCTGCAGGCGTGCGTGACCGAGCCGATGAAGCCGCTGCTGGACGTGGTGATCGTCTCCTCACAGATGCACGTCTATATCTCCCAGACCGATCGCGGGGAGTTCCTGATGGGCGCCGAGATCGAGCCGTGGACCACCTACAGGATGCAGGGCACGCTCAACTTCCTGCAGGACGTTTCCCGCCACGCGCTGGAGCTGTTCCCGCAGCTGGAGCGGGCGCGGCTGCTGCGCAGCTGGGCGGGCCTGTGCGACCTCAGCCCCGACTACAGCCCGATTCTCGGCAAGACCGAGGTCGAGAACTTCCACGTCTCCGCCGGCTGGGGGACGTACGGTTTCAAGGCGGCTCCGATCGTCGGCAAGACGCTCGCCGAGCTGGTCGCCAGCGGGCGCCAGCCCGACCTGATCGAGCCGTTCAGGCTGGAGCGGTTCTACGAGGACAAGCTCGTGTCCGAGCTGGCCGCGGCAGCAGTTAGCCATTAGCAGTTCATCGAGGAGAGACATCATGAAGAGCAGTTTGGAGATCGCTCAGGACGCGGTACTGGAGCCGATCGAGTCGATCGCCTCGTCGGCTGGCCTGGAACCCGACGAGATCGAGCCCTATGGGCGCCACAAGGCGAAGATCTCGATGTCGGTGCTCGAGCGGCTCGCCGACCGCCCCGACGGCAAGCTGATCTGCGTCACCGGCATGACCCCGACCAAGGCGGGCGAGGGCAAGACGACGACGCTGGTCGGTCTCACCCAGGGTCTGGGTGTGATCGGCTCCAAGCCGGTGGCCTGCCTGCGCGAGGCCTCACTCGGTCCCGTGTTCGGGATCAAGGGCGGCGCCGCGGGCGGCGGGCTCACCCAGGTGGTCCCGATGGAGGACCTCAACCTGCACTTCACCGGCGACATCCACGCGATCGGGGCGGCCAACAACCTGCTGGCGGCGATGATCGACGCCTCGATCCTGCACGGCAACCCGCACAAGATCGACGCGCTGCGGATCGGCTGGCGCCGGGCGGTCGACATGAACGACCGGGCGCTGCGCCAGATCGCGGTCGGCCTCGGCGGGCGGCCCAACGGCTACCCGCGCGAGACGGGCTTTGACATCACGGCCGCGTCGGAGGTGATGGCGATCATGGCCGTCTCCCGCGACCTGCAGGATCTGCGCAAGCGGATCGGCCGGATCACCGCCGCGTACTCCTTCGACGGCGCGAAGGCGATCACCGCCGAGGACCTGGGCGCGGCCGGCGCGATGACGGTGCTCTTGAAGGACGCGCTCAAGCCGAACCTCGTGCAGACGCTCGAGGGCCAGCCGGTGCTGATGCACTGCGGGCCGTTCGCCAACATCGCGCACGGCAACAACTCCCTGATCGCCGACCTTATCGGGATGAAGCTGGGCGATTACGTGGTCACCGAGTCGGGCTTCGGCGCCGACATGGGGATGGAGAAGTTCTTCGACATCGTCTGCCGCTTCGGCAAGCTGACGCCGTCGGCGGCGGTTCTCGTGACCACCGTGCGGGGGATCAAGCACCACTCGGGTGTCGAGGACGACCCGCGCATCGACCGCGCGGCCTCGCTGAACGCGATCGAGGTGGGCTTCGCCAACGTGCGCCGCCACCTGCGCACGATCAACGGCTTCGGCGTGCCGGCGGTGGTGGCCGTCAACCGCCGTCCCGGCGACACCCGTGAGGAGGTGGAGCTCGTCAAGCGCCTGGCCAAGGAGGCGGGCGCGTTCGCCGCCGAGGTCAACGAGGGCTTCACCAAGGGAGGCGCCGGCGCGGCCGACCTGGCCGAAGCGGTGGTCGAGGCCTGCGAGCAGCCGAACACCTTCCACCAGCTCTACCAGGACGACGAGCCGATCCAGGACAAGATCGAGACCGTCGCCCGCGAGGTGTACGGCGCCAAGGACGTCTACCTGTATCCCGAGGCAGAGGCCAAGATCGGGCAGTTCACGCGCGAGGGCCTAGGCCACTTCCCGATCTGCATGGCCAAGACCCACCTGTCGCTGTCGTCGGATCCGACGCTGCTCAACGCGCCGGAGAACTTCACCCTCCCGATCCGCGACATCCGCGCCTACACGGGCGCGGGCTGGCTGGTTCCGCTGTGCGGCGACATCACGCAGATGCCAGGCCTGGGCAAGACCCCGGCGGCGATGAAGATCGACATCGACGAGAACGGGCGCACGATCGGGTTGTTCTAGTGTGAATGTCATGGAGTCCGGGACGCGTCCACTTTCTGATCTACCGCTGAGCCAGGTGCTGGACCGGCTCGCGGAGAAGACGCCCGCGCCGGGTGCCGGCTCCACGGCCGCGCTGGTATGCGGGCTGGCCGCGGCGCTGCTGGAGATGGCCGCCGCGTTTGACAGCTCGCCGATGGGATCGGCCTGCGGCGTGCGCGCCGGAGCGCTGCGCGAGCGCGCGCTGGAGCTGGCCGAGCGCGAGCTCGAGTCATATGCGCCGGTGCTGGAGGCGCTGCGCCTGCCCAGCTCCGACCCCGAGCGGGCGACGCGGCTCGCGAGCGCGCTGGCGGCAGCCTCCACGGCCCCGCTGGCGATCGCGTCGGTCGGGGCGCAGCTGGCGGGCATCGCCGCCGAGACCGTGGACGGCGTCTCCGATCAGCTGGTGGGGGAGGCGGTCGTCGCCTCCGAGCTGGCCGAGGGGGCCTGCCGGGCGGCCGCCCGGCTGGTGGAGATCAACCTGGCCGGGGCGGCCGGCGACCCGCGGCTCACCGAGGTCGCCGTGCTGGTCCGGTCGGCCGCCGAGTCGCGCGCGGAGACGCTTGCTAAAGCCGCTGCCTGATTGCGTCGAAGAATGGGTAGAGACGCAGGAAATAGCGTCTGGGTACAGAAGTAACATGGAGGTTCTGATGCGTCGCCTGACATCGCTGTTCTCACGTCGGTCCCGGCCGGTTCGCCCCCCCGTCGTTTCCCCCCGCGAGGGAATCGCCGAGACGATCTGCGCGCCCAAGCTCCAGCCGCGCCGCTGTCTCAACGAGAGCGGCCACAAGCTCTACCGCTGATCCAGCGGCCGCCCCCGGCCGTCAGTGCGCGGTGGGTTTCCACCGGCGCCGACCGAGCAAATACGATTGACCGGTCACGAACATGGGGGAGCATCGAGCGGATGGCAGGAGGTGGGGCGCATCGAATGAGCCAAGCGGTCGCCGCCGAGGGCGTCGCCGCGCGCCCGTCGCTGGTCGACGGGGCCGAGAGCGCATTGCGCAACTGGCTGGCCCCCGGCCGCTATCGCCAGGGCGATCGGCTGCCGCCCGAGCACGAGATGGCCGCGATGCTGGGCGTTTCCCGGGGCACCCTGCGCAGTGCATTGCAGCGATTGGAGCGCAGCGGGGAGATCGTGCGCCGGCAGGGCAGCGGCACGTTCGTGGGCCGGATGGGCTTTCCGACCGCGTTCGGCGAGCGGCTGGAGCGCCTGGAGCCGTACTCGTCGGTGGCGCGGCGCCGCGGACTGACGTTGACGGCGGTCGACCTGGAGATCGAGGAGCGCGCCGTCGAGCAGGAGGCCGGCGAGGCGCTGGGGCTGCCGCCCGGCGCCCGCACGATGACGATCACGCGCACGATCGTCACCGGCGGATCGGCGGTCGCGACGATGTACGACGTGGTCCACCCCGACGTGGAGCTGCCCGAGCCTTCGCGACTGCGGGCGGCGCTGCAAGCCGGGCAGATGGTGCTCGACGTGCTGATCGAGGCCGGGGTGCCGATCACCTTCGCGCGCACGCGGGTGATGCCGGCGCTGGTGTCGGGGCGCGAGCGGGCCGGCAAGCGCCTGGGCATCCAGGGCACCACCGCCTGCCTGGAGCTGGAGGAGCTGATCTTCGCCAGCCGCGACGTGCCCGTCGCCTACTCTCGTGACCTCTTCGCCCCCGGAGGGATCGACGTGATGGTGATGCGCTCGCTGGACTCGCCCCGCCCGGCGCGGATCGTCGGTGAGCGGGGCGCCGCGAGCGGATCGCCCGTACCCGACGAGGGCGGCCGCTCGGGCAGCCGCCGTCGCTAGCGCTCCGTGACGACCGGCGATCCTCCCGCCACGCGCCGCTCGGTGGGCTCGGTGGCGCGCGCCATCGCGCTGCTGGACGCACTGGCGGCCAGCGAGCACGGCCTGGGCGTCAACGAGTTGGCGCGGCGGATCGAGGTCAACGCCAGCACCGCCTCGCGCCTGTTGGCGACGCTGCTTGAAGCCGGGCTGGTGACGCGCGTGGACGGCGGTCCCTACCGGCTGGGGCTGAAGCTCCTGACGCTGTCTGATCGAGTGCTCGCCCAGCTCGACGTGCGAGAGCTGGCCCGCCCGCTATTGGCCGCGCTGGTCGCCCAGACCGGAGAGACGGCCACTTTGTCGGTACCCGGGCAGCGCGAGGCAATCACGGTCGACTTCGTGCCCTCGCCGTCGAGCGTCGTCAGCATGGCGTGGGTCGGGCGACCGAGCGTGCCCCACGCCACGGCGGTCGGGAAGGTGATGCTGGCCTTCGCCCCTGGCCATCTGCCGCCCGGGGAGCTTCCGCGCTTCACCGAGCGCACGATCACCGAGCCCGCGGCGCTGGCGGCCGAGCTGGATTCCGTGCGGGAGCGAGGCTACGCCGAGGCGGTCGGCGAGCGCGAGCCCGACCTGACTGCCGTGGGCGTCCCGGTCTTCGCGCGCCGTGGGGACCTGACGGCGATCCTCGGGCTGCAGGGCCCGTCCGCGCGGCTGCCGGCGAGCGCCCGGCGCACCGTGCGCGAGCCGCTGCTGGCCGCCGCGGTCCAGCTGGGCACGGCGCTCGGCTACCGGTAGCTCAGCTCCAGGGGTAGGGGCTGTGCGACACCGGATGCAGGTCGCCGGTGGCGAAGCGGCCGTAGCGGAAGGGGTGCAGCAGCGAGGAGTGCTCGCCCTGCAGCACGCGGGCGATCTCCTTGCCGACGGCGATCATCTTGTAGCCGTGGTTGGAGTCAGCGGCCACGAACACGTTGTCGCACATGTGGTCGAAGATGGGGAAGTTGTCGGCCGTGGAAGCGCCCACTCCGCCCGAGCGGGTCTGCCGATAGCGCCCGCGGGCGCCCTCGAAGCGCGTCAGGCAGTGCGACAGGGAGGCCGACCACAGGTCCGGAAAGCCGGGGTCGACGCTGCCGGTGGGGTAGGGGTCGACCTGGAAGGTCGGGCCGACGGTCAGCGGCTGGGCGCCGCCCTGGATCGAGTGGCGGTCGGGCTTGAAGTACACGCCCCACGCGTCGTCGGTGATCAGCGTTCCGTCGTCCGCGTACAGCGGCTGGTCGGAGTCGACGTGCAGCACGGGTGAGGAGCGGCCGTCGTTGGTTACGAACACCGACGGGTCGAACTCGACCTCGCCCTCCTGCAGGTACCAGTAGGTCCACATCGCCTGGTCGGCGAGCACGCCGCCGTTGGGCTGGCGCACGTCGAGGCGGTCCGGCAGCCCCAGCATCGACCACAGCGAGGCGATCCACGGCCCGACCGCGACCACCAGCTGCTCCACCTCGATCGTCCCGGCGCTGGTCTGCACGGCCGTCACGGATCCCGACTGATCGAAATCGAAGCCGGTCACCTGGATGCCGGTCATGATCTCGGCGCCCGCGTCCTGGGCGAGCTCGGCCAGGCCGAGCATCGACTCGCGGTTGAAGCCGTAGCCGCCGGCCGACTCGTGCAGGCAGACGGTCAGCCCGGGGGCGCGCCAGTCGCTGTACAGCGAGCGCATGTGCTCGCTCACCTCGTCGGTGCCGAGGAACAGCTCGGAGGGATAGCCGATCCGCTGATGGCGCTCCCAGACCTCGGTCAGGTCGGACTCCTGGGAGCCCGGGCCGAGCGCGACGTAGCCGCTGGGGTGGTAGTGCAGCCGCTCGGCCTCCGACTCCCAGACCTCCACGCAGGCGGCCATCAGTTCCTGCATCGCGGGCTGGAAGTAGTTGTTGCGGACGATTCCGCAGGCGATTCCCGAGGCGCCGGCGGCGACGTCGGTCTTGTCGACGACGAGCACGGGCTCTCCGGCGCGTGCCAGGTGCCAGGCGGTGGACAGGCCGTGCACGCCGGCGCCGATGACCAGCGTGGGGGTGCAGGAGGGAAGGCGATCGGGCACGTGAGTCCCTTCTGGACGATGTTGCCTATAACGCAATGCAGTTGTGGACAACGCAACAGGCTACCGCCGGCGCCGGTCGGATGTCAAGCCGCGAGCCTTGCGGTCGGACGTGGCGCTTGGTATAAACGCGCCGTGTACAAATTCGTCCAGTCGGCGGCGAGCACGGTGTGCTCGCTCCGGTGACGGGCGACGTCGGTGAAGGCCTGGGGCACCGCCGCCGGCCGGTCTGATCAGTAAGCAGTCACAGATTCACTGCCGCTGCCCGCCTGAGGCGGCAGCGGCCAGAGAGGAGCGGGATGGCGGCAGGAGTGCAGGAGTTCGGCGGAAACGTAGACACGGTCCTGTCCACACCGCGGATCCAGCCGGCTCCGGCCACGCTGGAGGAGGCCCGCACCGCGCCCGGCCGCGCCGAGAAGATCGAAGAGCTGACGCGGCTGATCGAAGCCCAGGGCATCAAGTACGTGTACTTCCAGCAGGTGTCGATCACCGGCCGGGTGATGGGCAAGGGCGTGGTCTCCTCGTTCTTCTCACAGGTCGCCGCGAAGGGCTACCAGCTGGTCTACGGCGCCACCGCCAACCTGTTCACCGACCGCTATGGCAACTACATCGGGTTCGGGCCAGAGGAGTCAGAGCTGGCCGCGATCGCCGACCTTGACACGTTCCGGGTGCTGCCTTGGGACCCCCGCGTGGCCCGGGTGATGTGTGACTGCTACGACACCGAGACGGGTGCGCTGCTGGACGCCGATCCGCGCCAGAACCTCAAGCAGATCGCCCACGAGTTCGAGGAGGAGCTGGGCTACCAGTTCCTGATCGGGATCGAGCCCGAGATGATGTGGCTGCGAAAGCCCCGCGAGGGCGAGGCCCCGCAGGGTGTCACCAAGCCCTACTGCTACCACATCCACCAGTTCGAGGAGCTGCGTCCGGTGCTGCTCGACGTGGTGCAGTACGGGCAGGCCCTGGGCCTGGACATGAGCTACGGCGACCATGAGGACGCCCCCGGCCAGCTGGAGCTGAACTTCCGCTTTGACCGGCCCCTGCGCACGGCCGACAACATCACCACCTATCGCCAGGTGTGTGCCGCCGTGGGCCGCAAGCACGATCTGCTGCCGACCTTCATGCCCAAGCCGTTCACCGGGGTGTCGGCCAACGGCCACCATCACCACTTCACGCTGATGGACGACCAGGGCAACAATGTCTTCCACGACCCGGACGGCCCGGCGCAGCTGTCACAGTTCGCCCGGTACTTCCTCGGCGGGATGCTGGAGCACTTCCCCGCCCTGATGTGCGTCGGCAACCCCACTGTCAACTCCTACTGCCGCATGTGGGACACCGGCTTCTGGGCGCCGATCTACAAGAACTGGGGCTGGCAGAACCGGACGACGACCGTCCGCGTCGCCTCGGGCGGGCGCTTTGAGTACCGCGGCGTGGACTCCTCGTGCAACCCGTACCTCACGGTGGCCACGCTGCTGCGCGCCGGCCTGGACGGCGTGCGCCGAGAGCTCGATCCGGGCCCGCCGCAGCAGGGCAACACCTACGACCTGCTGGCCGAGGGTCAGGAGATCGAGAAGGTGCCCGACAGCCTGGGCAAGGCGCTGGAGGCGCTGGCCGCCGACGAGGTGATCAAGTCGGCGATGCCGGGCCGCCTCTACAAGGTCTTTCACCGCTACAAGCGCGACGAATGGGAGCGCTACCTCGCTGCCGTGACCGACTGGGAGCGCGACGAGTACCTGGAGGTGTTGCCGTAAATGTGCGGGATTGCCGGGATCATCTATCGCAACGGGGCGAACAACGGCGGGCACCGCATCGGCCGCGACATGACGTCCATGCTGCAGTCGATGAAGCACCGCGGGCCGGACTCGACCGGCTACGCGCTGTATCACGCGCCCACCCACGAGCTGACGGTGAGGATCAACCTGGCCGACTCCAGCACGCCGCGCGACCTCGACTTCATCGACAACGCGCGCCGGCGCCGGCGCGAGGTGGAGGCCCAACTGCGGGCGGCGGGGGCGAAGATCAGGTCCACCGAGGACGTCAACGACTACACCTTCAGCGCCACGATCGACTACCACGGTGAGCTCAAGACGCTGGCCGACCACGTCGAGTCGGTGTCGCACACCGAGGTGCTGTCGCTGGGCCACTCGCTGGAGATCGTCAAGGACCTCGGCGACGCGAAGACGGTGTCCTGCGCCTACGAGCTGGACGATTACTTCGGCTCGCACGGCATCGGTCACGTGCGGATGGCCACCGAGTCCGACGTCGACATCGCCAACGCCCATCCCTACTGGGCGTATCCGTTCTCCGACGTCGCCGTGGTGCACAACGGCCAGCTGACCAACTATCACCAATGGCGCCGGCGGCTGGAGTCCCGCGGCCACCGCTTTGCCTCGGCCTGTGACTCGGAGATCATCGCCGTGTACCTGGCCGACCGTATGGCTCAGGGCGAGTCGCTGGAGGACGCGATGCACCATTCGCTCGAGCAGCTCGACGGGGTGTTCACCTACATCTGCGTCTCCGAGGACGCGTTGGGGATGGCCAAGGACGAGCTGGCCGCCAAGCCGCTGGTCCTCTACGAGGGTGACGACATGGTCGCCCTCGCCTCCGAGGAGATGGCGATCCGTGCCGTGATCGACCACGAGATCGAGACCTATGACCCCTACGAGAGCACGGTGATGGTATGGAACCGGTGACACAGCACCGTCCCGCGGACGAGCCGCAGTTCGACGCGCGCGGCCTCGTCGAGCTCAACGCCCGGGTACCGCGCGTATCGGAGATCGACGGAGAGCGGGCCAGTTTCGATGCCCATCAGCTGACCACCCGCCAGATCAACCTGGAGCTGCGCTGGTTGCTCTACGAGGAGGGGATCAAGGAGGTCACGATCCGCAACCCGGGCGCCCGCCACTCGCTGGGCGCAGGGCTGCTGACGCGCTGCCGGCTTCGCTTCGAGGGGAGCCTAGGGTACTTCGCGCTGGGCATGATCGACGGTCCCGAGGTTCACATCGCCGGCCGCGTCGGCTGGTCGGCGTGCGAGAACATGATGTCGGGCGTGGTCGTGGTCGACTCCAACGCGGGGTCTTTGACGGGCGCGGCGATCCGCGGCGGGGACCTGGTGGTCAAGGGCCGCGTGGGCGCGCGCACCGGGATCGATCAGAAGGGCGGGACGATCATCGTCCAGGGCGATGCCGGATCGATGACGGGCTTCATGATGCAGCGCGGGCGCCAGATCATCTGCGGCGACGTCGGACCCGGTCTGGGCGACTCCATGTACGACGGCGCGTTCTACGTCGCCGGCAAGGTCAAGTCGCTGGGCGTGGACTGCGTCGAGGGCGAATGGACGGATGCCGACACCGAGATCATCGAGCGGAAGTTCCGGATCTACGGGCTGGGCACGCCGCCCTCGTTCAGGAAGTTCGTGTGCGGCAAGAAGCTCTACAACTACGACTCGCTCGAGCCCTCCGAGCGCAAGCTCGTCCTCTAGGAGGTCTGGTCATGGCAACTGCCGACGAGAACGCACCCAGCGCTCGCAACGTCCTCGGGCACTCGAGGATCTTCACCCCCGAGGTGATCGACGACATCCACGTCAAGTCCGAGCTGGGCCGTTACCGGATGCGCGGGTTCTCGATGTTCAAGAAGATCCCGCACTGGGACGAGCTGATGTTCATGCCGGGCACCCTGACGCGGTTCGTGATCGAGGGCTACCGTGAGAAGTGCACCACCGAGACGATCCTCGGGGCGCGCTTCGCGGCCAATCCGATCAAGCTCGACATCCCCGTCTACATCACCGGCATGTCGTTCGGCGCGCTGTCGCTGGAGGCCAAGATGGCGCTGGCCAAGGGCGCGTCGATGGCGGGCACCGCCACCTGCTCGGGCGAGGGCGGCATGATCCCGCCCGAGCGCGACCTGTCGACCAAGTGGTACTACCAGGTGATCCAGAGCCGCTACGGCTTCAACCCGCACCATCTGATGCTGGCCGACGCGGTGGAGTTCTTCATCGGGCAGGGCTGCAAGGTCGGGCTGGGCGGCCACCTGATGGGCCAGAAGGTGACCGAGCAGGTGGCCGAGATGCGCTCGCTGCCGGCCGGCATCGACCAGCGCTCGCCCGCTCGCCACCCTGACTGGCTCGGCCCCGACGATCTCAGCCTGAAGATCCAGGAGGTTCGCGAGGCCACCAACTACGAGGTCCCGATCCAGCTCAAGCTGGGCGCCGCCCGCGTCTACGACGACGTGCGCATGGCGGCCAAGTGCGGGCCCGACATCATCTACCTCGACGGTGCCGAGGGCGGCACCGGCGCCGGCCCCCACACGGCCGCCGAGGAGACGGGGATCCCGCTGATGGCCGCGATCCCCGAGGCCCGGCGGGCACTCGAGGACGTCGGCCTGGCCGACGAGATCGACCTGGTGGTCGCCGGCGGGATCCGAAACGGCGGCGATGTCGCCAAGTGCCTGGCGCTGGGGGCCAACGCGATCGCGATCGGCCACTCGGCCCTGATGGCGCTGAACTGCAACAAGGAGATCCCAGGGGTCACCGACTACGAGGGCACGATCGGCGTGCCGGCCGGCAAGTGCTACCACTGCCACACCGGCCGCTGCCCGGTCGGGATCACCACCCAGGACCCCGAGCTGCGCAAGCGCCTCGAGGTCGACTCCGCGGCCACCCGCGTCTACAACTTCCTGCACACGCTGACGCTGGAGTGCCAGATGCTGGCGCGCGCGTGCGGGAAGACCGACGTGCACTCGCTGGAGCCCGAGGATCTCTGCGCTCTGACGACGGAGGCCTCGGCGATGGCGCGCGTGCCGCTGGCCGGGACCGATTACATCCCCGGCGTCTCGGAGGAGAAGACGCTGGCCCGGATCGAGTCGCTGCTGGAGAAGCACGTCGCCAATCCGATCGACTACCTGGCTTCCGAGGAGGGGGTGGGCGCCCATGACTGAGGTACGCCGAGTGCCGAACGAGCCGCAGAAGGTGTTCGCGATCGACGCCGAGTATTTGTCAGGCAAGCGGATGGCGTACCAAGAGTCCCTGTCGGAGATCGACGACGTCGATCTGGATGCGGCGACACCGGGCGATGACATCAACTGGCTGGAGGACGTCACGCTGTTGCAGGAGGACGGCGTCCCCGCGGTGTTCGACCGGTACTCCAACTCGTTCATCAAGATCTACTTCGAGATCCCCGCCGGCCGGGAGGACGAGGTCGCGCGCAAGGTGCTGATCAAGCACCTGCAGAGCGGCAACTCCTACGGGATCCAGCTCAAGAGCCTGTACTGCAAGTTCCCGCAGCCCGAGCTGGGGCCGTGGGTGGCCGACTCCAAGATGGTCGGCACCGACTACAAGCCGACGGTGCTGCAGGGCTTCGAGCCGCTGGAGGAGCGCCCGGCGCCGGAGCAGCCGGAGGCGCTCAGCGAAGGCTGAGCGCGGGCCCCGATGAAGGCCCCCGTACCGACGCCGGCGACGATCCCGAGGTCGGTTCGGCGCGGGCCGCCGATCACGCTGACCTGCGAGTTCGGCGAGACGCGGTACCTGCGCTACGGCGAGCGCTGGAAGTGCGAGAAGTGCTCACGCTCCAGAGAGGCCGCCGGCGACCGAAGTCCCTTGACATCAAAAGGTTTGGCAGCTAATCTTTTGTCATCAAATGACTTCGACGGCCTCTTCATCGCAAAACGTCTCGACGCTCGGCCCGCCCCCGCGGATCGAGCCGCACGTGATGAGGGTGGCGATCGTCGTGGTCCTCGGCGCGATCATGTCGGTGCTGGACACCACGATCGTCAACGTCGCCCTCCACGATCTCTCCGGCGACCTGCACGCCTCGCTGGGGAGCATCCAGTGGGTGATCACGGGTTACCTGTTGTCGCTGGCGGCGGTGATCCCGGTGACCGGCTGGGCGGTGCGGCGCTTCAGCGCCCGGCGCCTGTACCTGATCGCCCTGGTGGTCTTCACCGCCGGTTCGGCGCTGTGCGCCCTGGCCGCGTCGAGCGGCGAGCTGATCGCCTTCCGCGTCCTGCAGGGAATCGGGGGCGGCATGATCACCCCGATCGGCCAGATGATCCTCGTCAAGGCGGCGGGCCCCCGCAACCTCCCGAAGGTGATGAGCTTCATCGGCGTGCCGATCGTGCTCGCGCCGGTCTTCGGCCCGACGCTCGGCGGTCTGCTGCTGCAGACGGTCGGGTGGCAGTGGATCTTCCTGATCAACGCTCCCGTCGGCGCCTTGGCCTTTGCGATGGCATGGCGGCTGCTGCCGCACGACGAAGCCGGCTCCACCCAGGCGGGACGACTTGACGTGCTCGGCCTGGTGCTGGCCGCGGCCGGCGTGGTGGGCATCACCTACGGCCTGTCCGAGAGCGAGACGGCGGGAAGCCTGATCGCCTCCTCGGTGCTCGTGCCGGTGCTCGCCGGCCTCGCGCTCCTGGCCCTGTTCGTGCTGCGCTCGCGGCGAACCAAGTACCCGCTGCTCGATCTCAGCCTGTTCTCCAACCCCGCCTTCCGCGCCGCCTCCATCGTCACCTTCTGCCTCGGCGCCGCGCTGTTCGGCGCCATGATCCTGATGCCCCTGTACTTCCAGACCGTCCGCGGTCAGGACGCCATCTCCACCGGTCTCTTGCTGATCCCCCAGGGCATCGGCGGTGGCCTGGGCATGTTCCTCTCCGGACGGCTGACGACACGGCTCGGCGCCGGGCGAACCTCGTTGCTCGGCGGCATGATCCTGGCGATGGCCACGATCCCGTTCATCCTGGTCACGGCCGGCACGCCCTTCCCGGCGATCGGCGCGGCCATGGGGCTGCGCGGCATCGGGGTGGGGCTGGCGATCATGCCGGCGATGACGGCGGCGTTCTCGGTCCTCTCCCGCGAGCAGGTCAACGACGCCAGTCCGCAGCTGACGGTCCTGCAGCGGGTGGGTGGATCGCTGGGCACCGCGGTGATCGCGGTCGTGCTCGAGGGGCACATCAAGCAGGCGCACTCGCAGCCGGCGCTGGCCTCCGGCTTCGGGCACACCTACTGGTGGGTCATGGCAGTCACCCTGGTGGCGCTGCTGCCGACGCTTCTCCTGACACGGATCGAGCGCCGGGCGCGCCAGCAGCAGGCTCCGGCAGTCCTGCCCGAGGACGCCGCTCTGCTGGAGGCCGCATGAGCAGCCGCGACAAGGTCGCGGAGCCCAGTGGCGGCCGGCGGCCGGAGATCGAAGAGCTGCGCGCGGCCCTGGCGGGGATGTCCGGGGCAGAGCGGCGGTTGCGCGGCCGTGACCACAGCCGCCCCGGTGAGCTGACCTTCGCGCAGATTCGCGCGCTGGCGGCGCTGGGCCGCGAGCGCGAGATGACGGCGGGACAGCTGGCCCGCAGCGCCGATCTCAACCCGGCCTCGGTGACCGCGATGCTGGACCACCTGGAGGAGTCCGGCATCGTGCAGCGCCATCGCAGCACCGAAGACCGGCGGGTGTGCAACGTATCGCTGACCCAGGACGGCTGGGGGTTGCTGCAGCGAAAGCTCGACGGCTGGCAGTCGCTCTGGGAGCAGAAGCTCGCCGGGGTCTCGGAGCGCGACCTCCGAACCGCCGCGAGGGTTGTGCAGCAGGTCACCGGCCTATACGAGGAGACCTGCCAGCGGCTTGACGACGCCGCTGCGAGCCATGGCTCAGCGCCGGCGTTGAAGAGCGAGAACGCCGCCAAGCAGATGACGATCCCGGGGCGCGCCGCTCCACCCGCCGATCACGAACAGCGTCTGCGCCCTGCTGAACCGCACCGATCTGGTGAGGAATAACATGTAGGGCGTGTTCAGCTTCCCCAACCCGGTCAACGACAAGGCGGCGAGAACGGTGGCGGGCGTGGTCCTGGTCACGGTCATAGTGATCCTGCTCACGGGTGCCTACTGGCTGCTGATCCCCCTCGCCTACGGCTTCTGGGCGCGTGTGCTCACCGGCCCGACGCTCAGCCCGCTGGCCTGGACGGCGATGAACGTGATCGCGCCGCGCCTCGGCGACCCGCATCCCGTCCCCGGACCGCCCAAGCGCTTCGCGCAGGCGATGGGGGCGGTGATGTCGACCGCCGCGCTGATCCTCGGCCTGGTGCTCGGCGACCACACCGCCGCCGACGTGGTGCTGATCTGCTTCCTGCCGGCCGCCGGCCTGGAGTCGATCTTCGGCTACTGCCTGGGCTGCAAGGCGTTCGCGCTGCTGATGCGGATCGGGCTGGTGCCCGAGTCGGTGTGCGCCGAGTGCGCCGACATCCGCCCGCGGCTGGCAGCCGCCGCCAGCACCCAGCGCTGAGGGGCGGCGCCGTCACGCCCGGAGGCGGGCGCCGCTTGTACAAATTGGGTCAATGAGCTTTGCACAAGTTTGTCCACGTGGAGCCGCATCTGGCACCGATTCCCTCCAACGGGAGAGTGGGTCTATCTTGGAGGAGTGGTCAACACCGCGCGACCGACCGGCGATCCGCCACTCGCGGCGCCGATCGTGCCGTCCACGCCCCGGCCGGTCGTGCTGGCGACGCTGTCGGTGCGGGTCGATCCTCGCGCCGAGCGGATGGCGATCGAGAGCGCGGCGCAGACCCGAGCCCCGCTGATCCTGGCCAACATGTGGATCGTGGGCGACAGCTGATGTCCCCGCTGCAAATCCATCGGGCCAGGCTGCTGGGACAGGCCGTGCTCTGGCTGGCCCTGGGCGTCGCCCTCGGCCTGGCCTTCGGGAACTCGCTGATCGGGGCGGCGGAATGGGTGGTCGTGGCGGTCATCGTCGGGCTGGTCGTGCGCCGGCACCGGGAGATCGCCGCGTGGGTCAGGACTCGGCGGCGCGGTCGCTGACGTCGCGCAGCGTGCCGAAGCGTCCCGTGTAGAACAGCAGCGGCTCGCCGTCACGGTGGCTGAGGTGCTGGACCTCGCCGATCCACAGCACGTGGTCGCCGGCGGGGTGCACGTCGACCACCCGACAGCCGACATGGGCGAGCGCGCCCTTGAGGTGCGGCAGCTCGTCGTGCCAGACGAACTCCGGCTGCACCGGCGATGCCCGCTGGCCGGCGAAGTGGGCGGCGAAGTGCTCCTGATCGGAGGCCAGCACGCTGACGCCGTAGTGGCCCGTACGGGGGAGCATCTCGCTCATCCGGCAGCGCCCCAGCGAGACCAGCACCAGCGGCGGGCGCAGCGACACCGAGAGGAAGGCGTTGGCCGTCATCCCGTGGATCATGTCCCGCTGGGTGGTGGTGACGACGGTCACGCCGGTGGCGAAGCGGCCCATCACCTGACGCAACTCTCGGGCCGCCGCCTCGGCGGCGGCGGACTTCGGGGTCAGCTTGGCGACCCCCGTCGGCGCCTCGATCGCGGTCCGGGGCGGTGACGGCGGGCGCGATGACGTCGAGGAACGAAACGGGGGCATCATCCCGGTGCTCTGCACCGGCGTGGCGACCTTGGCCACTCGGGTGAGGCGAGCGATGCCCTCGCGGTGCTCAGTCACGACCGCGGGCGCTTCTTCTCCGGGTCATAGAAGGGGAAGCGTACGACCTTGGCGCCGATCCGCTTCTGCAGGCCGTCGAGCTTTCCGACCTCCACGGCGGTGTCGAGCTCCGCGTACTGCACGTTCATACGGCACAGGGCGATGTTCTTGCGCAGCGTGGGGCTCCGCGTCCCGCTGGTGACGACGCCCACCCGGCGACGGTCGACGTAGACCTCGTCGCCGTGGCCGGCGGTCTCGTTGCCCTCCAGCTCGAGCCCGACCAGCCGGCGCTGCGGGTGCTCGGAGCGCTCCAGCAGGGCGTCGCGCCCGACGAAGTCCTCGCCGTCGAGCGCCACCGCGAAGCTGATGCCCGCCTCGAAGGGGTCGACCTGGTCGTCGAACTCGTAGCCGGCGAAGATCAGGCCGGACTCGATCCGCAGCATGTCGAGCGCCTCCAGCCCCAGGGGCAACATGCCGCGGGGCTCCCCGGCCCGCGCCACGGCGTCCCACACCGCCTCGCCGTCGGAGGGGTGGCAGAAGATCTCATAGCCCAGCTCGCCGGTGTAGCCGGTCCGCGAGACGATGATCGGCGTCCCGTCGTGCCCGCCGATCCGCCCGATCAAGAAGCGGAACCACTTCAGCTCCTCCAATGACGGCTGGGCGGGCGGCGTCCACACGAACTCGGCCAGCGCCTCACGACTCAGAGGACCCTGGACGGCGATGTTGTGCAGCTGATCGGTGGTGGGCTTGATCCACACCTTGAGCCCGAGGCGGTCGGCGAGCTCGCGCATCCAGATGCCGTCGTACTCGTCACCGCCGACGAAGCGGAAGTTGTCGTCGCCGAGCCGGAACACGGTGGCGTCGTCGATCATCCCGCCGGTCTCGTTGCACAGCGCGGTGTAGACGACCTGCCCGCAGCTGAGCTTGCGGATGTTGCGCGTCACCAGGTTCTGCATCAGCGTCTCGGCATCGGGGCCGAGCACCTCCCACTTGCGCAGTGGGGACAAATCCATAACGGCCAACCGTTCGCGGCAGGCCCAGTACTCGGCGATCGCGCCCTCATTGTCGAAGCAGTGCGGCAGCCAGTAGCCGCGGTACTCGACGAAGCTCTTGGTCAGGGTGCAAGTGCGCGGGTGAAACGCGGTCTCGCGCGTCAGCACCGGCTCGGCGTCGGCGGTCACGCGCCGAGCGATGGCCATCGAGAAGCGGTTCTGCGGCGAATAGACGCGGACGTGGACATCCGTCACCTCCCAGGCGTTCGAAGGGTCGATGTCGTCGGGGCAGGCCGACGACGCACACACCAGGTCGTCGATCGCGCGCAGCATCACGTAGTCGCCCGGCCGCGACCACGGCTCGTCGGAGATCAGCTGCATGCTGGAATCAAACGCGGTGTTGTAGAAGAAGTTCAGCGCCTCCCAGCCCTTGCGGGGCGCGATCTCGAACTCCCGCAGCGCGGCGTTGAAGTTGTCGGTGCAGTTGACGTGGCCGGGGTACCCGAGGTCCTCGTAGTACTTGGCCTGACAGGCGAGCGCGAACGTGTCATGGCGGCCCACGGTGTCCTGCACCACCTCCACCAGGGGGTCCATGTCGAGGTCGTAGAACTTTCCGTGCAGGCCGGGCTGCGGATAGGCGTTGCCCATCAGCGTTCGCGTGACGACGCCGTCCAGACCGCGTTCGATGCCGGCGTCCAGCTTGGCCCGATGAAAGGCGAGGAAGTCAGAGCACTGCTTGCCGCGCACGTCGATGATCTGGATGTACTCGCCCGCGCGGACCTCGTAGCTGAGCGCCGAGGCGCAGTCGACGCGGAAGTCCAGTCGCGGCTCGGCCAGCGGCGGCGGCAGCTCCACTTCGCTGGCGGGGCGCGGGGTGGCGCGCCGCACCTGGAGCTGGAGCTCGGTCGCCGGGGCATCACCGTCGATCACCCGCCCGCCGGGCGCGGCCACCGCCACGGTGGTATCGCCGACGGCCGTGAACTCCAGCCGGCTGCCCGCCGCGGAATGCGGGCCGAACAGCCGCGCGCACCGCGCCTGCGCCGGGTTGAGACCGGGGACGCCGAGTGCGCCGGAGCGCAGGACGGTCGCGTCGGCATCCGGTGCGGGGTGGGTGGGTCCGAATCCTGCGCCCAGCGTGGTCAGCTCCGCGACCTGGCCACCGTGGCGGTCGACGATGGCCAGCTGGTCGTCGCCGCCCAATTGCAGCACGGTCGCGCCTCCGGCCCGGACCGGGTAGGTCTCGAGCGCCCGGTCGACGACGAGCAGGCCCGGGGCGGTGAGCGTGGCCATGTCAGGCGGGAGCCGAGGCCTTCTCGACCTGGGCCAACAGCTCCTCGGCGAGCTTGCGCTTGCCCTCGGCGTCGAGCTTCTTGAGCTCGTTCTCGACCGCCCGCCGGTTGTAGGTCTGGTTCCAGTAGTCCAGCGAGTCGAAGCCGAGCAGCACCGCCTTGCCCACGAACTGGCGCAGGACCTCGTTGGTCGGGCCCATCACCCAGCCCGCCTTGGCGTCACGCAGGTAGCGCTCCATCTCCATGTCGCGCTTGTAGCCCGAGCCGCCGCAGGCGTGCAGCATCTTGTCGACCACATGGGCGGTGTTCTTGGCGGCGACGAACTTGATCTGCCACGCCCAGTGCAGGAAGTTGGCGCGCGCAAATTCGCCCGGCGCCATCCGCTTGGTGTTGTGCTCGGTCGCCTCGTCCATCGCCTCCGCGACCGAGAAGACGAACAGCCGCGCGGCGTTGGTGTCCATCACGGCCTCGCCGACGTAGTCCTGGATCGTCGGGTAGTCGGCGACCCGCAGCCCGACGTCGACGTGCTTCTTGCGCGTCGTCTGGCGCTTGGCGATATCGATCCCGCCGAGCGCGATGCCGTTCCACACCGAGGAGGAGCCGATCAAGAACCACGGGTCGACGGATTCGTCGTTGGAGGCGGCGCCGTCGCCCTCGGGACCGACGATCTGGTCGCCGGGGATGGAGACGTCCTCCACCTGGATCGGGCCCGACTGGTTGCCGCGCAGACCCAGGGCGTCCCAGGTCGAGGGCTGCGACTTGACGTCCTCGCCGTCGATCACGAACACAGAGAGATCGTCATAACCGGTGAAGTCAGGACTAGTGGTTTGCACGACGTAGAAGTCGGCGAAGCCGCCGCTGGTCGTCCACGAGGCCTTCTTGTTGACCTTGTAGCCGCCGTTGGAGCGCTCGGCGCCCGAGGAGATCGGATACCAGAAGTGCGAGCCGGTCTCGGGGTCCGAATAGGAGAGGGTGCCGATCTTGCCGCTGCCCAGCGGCTTGACGTACTTCTCGATCAGCGCGTCGGTGGGACGCAGCATGATCGTGTTGACCGCGGCCATGTGCATCACGTAACACATGGCGGTCGAGGCGCAGGCGTAGCGCGCGATCGTCTCGCAGGTCATGGCGAAGCCGACGTGGTCCTCGCCGAGGCCGCCGTACTCGGTGGGGACGGTCAGCGCGAGGAAGCCGTGCTCGCCCAGCAGCTCGAGGTTGCGCCGCGGGTACTCCAGGTTGTCGTCGGAGACCTTGGCGTTGGCGCGCATCTCCTTCTCGGAGAGCTCGATCAGGAGATCGCGGAGCTCACGCTGACGATCGGTGAGCACCCAATCCGGGTCCCACTCGTAGCCGAGTCCCCAGAATGGCTCTCCACTCCACATCTTCTCGGGCATCTGCTCCTCCGGCGTCGTTGTGCTCGAACTGGCGCGACGTAGACTAGGCGCTCGCCCGCCGTTGCACAAATATGTTCAACGGGTTTCTCATCGGCTGCCGCCCACTCGCAGGCGCTCGCCCTCGATCCGGCGCCCGGCGGCCTCGGGGACGGGCAGATCGTGCTGGCGCTCGGCGATCCGTCCCAGCTCGGCGAGTACGTTGGCCCCGGCGGGGGCGGAGCGTCCGGCCGCCGCGTCGACGTGCACCAGCATGTGCTCGCCGGTGGCCACCAGCGTCTCGTCGTCGGAGCGGTGCAGCTCGTGGAACAGGTGAAGGCGCTTGGCGTCGTGGCCGAGCAGCCGGGTGATGACGTACAGCCGGTCGCCGGCATGGGCTTCGCCGGTGTGGCGCAGGTGCGACTCCACCGTGAAATAGGAATGGCCGGCCGCCACGTAGTCGCCGTCGGCCCCGATCCGCGCCAGGAACGCGTCGGTGGTGTCAGCCAGCAGCTGCAGGTAGCGGTATTCGGTCATGTGGCCGTTGTAGTCGATCCACTCCGGGGCGACGATCGCCTCGTGCAGGCGCAGCACCCCGTCCGCGGCGTCCGCCACCCGGCCCGCCGCCCTCGAAAGCCAGCGACGCTCGGTCTCGGCGATCGTCTCGCCGGCCCCGAAGCCCTCGCCGCGCAGCCCTCGGAGCACCGCCACCAGACAGTCGTCGCGCACCTGCTCGAGCTCGGCCGTCGAGCGTCCCGCCGCCTGCGCGTCGGACTGGGCCACCAGCTTGTCCAGCAGCGCGGCGTCCAGTGACGGCACGTCGGTCAGCCGCGTCCACGGCAGCTGCAGCGCCGGCCCGAACTGGGCCATGAAGTGGCGCATTCCCGCCTCCCCGCCGGCCAGCCGGTAGGTGAGAAACGTGCCCAGCGCCGCCCAGCGCAGTCCCGCGCCGAAGCGGATCGCGTCGTCGACCTCCTCCACCGTGGCCACGTCGTCGGCCACCAGCCACAGCGCCTCGCGCCACAGCGCCTCCAGCAGCCGGTCGGCGATGAAGCCGTCGATCTCGTGGCGGACCACCAGCGGCCGCATGCCGACCGCGCGGTAGATCGCCGCCGCTTGGCGCACGGTCTCCGGCTCCGTCTGGGCCGCGCCGCACAGCTCCACCAGCGGGAGCAGGTACACGGGATTGAAGGGGTGCCCGACCACGAACCGCTCGGGCCCAGCCATCGACTGCGCGAGCCGAGACGGAAGCAGCCCCGAGGTGGAGCTGGCGATGATCGCGTCCGGCGGCGCAGCGGCCGCGCCCTGTGCCAGCAGCTCTGACTTGAGCGCTTGGCGCTCGGGCGCTGACTCCTGCACCAGCTCAGCGCCCGCCACGGCTTCGGCAACGCTGGTGGCCAGCGTCAGACGGCCCTCGCTGGGCCGCGGCGTCAGCGCCAACCTGTCCCACGCCCGGCGGGCGCGCTCCAGCGCGGCCAGGGCCCCAGCGCCGGCGCCGGGAGCCGGGTCATACAGGCACACGTCGACGCCGGCCAGCAGGAAGCGCGCCGCCCAGCCGCCGCCGATCACTCCTGCCCCGAGCAGCCCCACCCGGCCGGGCAGGTGCTCTTCGTCAGTCACCGGAGCCGCGCAGCGCCAGGCGGTCGCGGACCTCGGCGGGGCCGAGCACGCGGACGTTCATCGCCTTGAGGATCGTGGCCGCTCGCGCCACCAGGTCGGCGTTGGTCGCCTTCTCGCCGGGGCCGGCGTACAGATTGTCCTCCAGGCCGACCCGGACGTTGCCCCCCGCCAGCACGGCCATCGCCACATAGGGCAGCTGCATCCGCCCGATCGAGAACGCCGAGAACACCGCTCCCGGCGGCAGCAGCGAGACCAGCCCGAGCAGCGAGCCGGGATCGTCGGGCGCGCCGTAGCGGATGCCCATGCACAGCTGGATCAGCGCCGGATCGTCGATCAGGCCCTCGTCGATCAGGTCCTTGACCATCACCAGCTGCCCGTAGTCGAACACCTCCAGCTCCGGGCGCACGCCCAGCTCCCGGATCTGGGCGGCCATCGCCCGCAGCATCTGGGGCGTGTTGGCCATCACGTAGTCGCCGCCGGCGGCGAAGTTCATCGTGCCGCAGTCCAGGGTGCAGATCTCCGGGCGCAGCGCCGCGACGTGGGCCAGGCGCTCGGTGGCGCCCGCCAGGTCCGTGCCGTCGTCGTCGAGCGGCAGCGGGGTCTCCGGGCCGCCGAGGACCAGGTCGGCGCCCATCCCGGCGGTCAGGTTGAGGACCGCGTCGAGATCGGCGTCGCGCACCTGGTCGACCACCGCCTCGTACAGCGCCACGTCGCGTGACCCCTCGCCGGTCTCGGGGTCGCGTACGTGGATGTGCACGACGGCGGCACCGGCCCGCGCGGCCTCGATCGCCGAGGCGGCGATCTGGTCCGGGGTGACCGGCACATGGGCGCTGCGCGCCGCCGTATCCCCCGCGCCTGTCACGGCACAGGTGATGAACGCCTCGGTGTTCATCGGCCGAGGGCGGTCTCGACGGTCGGCGTGTTGGCCAGCAGCTTGCCGGTGTACTCGGCGCTCGGGGAGTTGAACACGTCCAGCGTCTCACCTGACTCGACGATCCGCCCCTCGGTCATCACGATCACGCGGTCGGCGATCGTGCGGATCAGGGCCAGGTTGTGGGTGATGAACAGCATGCTCAGTCCGGTCTCGGCCCGCAGGTCGCGCAGCAGCTCGACGATCGCCGCCTGCACGGAGACGTCGAGCGCGGAGGTGATCTCGTCGCAGACGAGCAGCGAGGGCTCGGCGGCCAGGGCGCGGGCGATGGCCACCCGTTGGCGCTCGCCACCGGAGAGCTGGTCGGGGTAGCGGTTGGCGGCCGCCGCCGAGAGCGCGACGCGCTCCAGGCACTCCCCGACCCGCCGGCCGGTCTCGCTCTTGGCGCCCGGAAAGAACAGCTGCAGCTGGCGGGCGATCGTCTGGCCGACGGTCCGCCGCGGGTTCAGCGACGCGTAGGGGTTCTGGAAGACGTACTGGATCTGCTTGCGGGCCTCGTTGGAGCGCTTGCGCGACGACTCGGCCAGGCGCACGTCGCCGAGCGTGATGTCGCCGGTCCACTGGTGATGCAGGCCGGCCACGCACCGGGCGAGCGTCGTCTTGCCGCTGCCCGATTCCCCGACCAGCGCCACGCACTCGTTGCGCCGGACGTTGAAGTCGAGGTCGAACAGCGTGTGGTGCGAGCCGTAGCTGGCATTGACGTTGACGACCGACATGACGACGTCGCCGGCCTGCGTGGCAGCCGCGGCCTCCCCTGTCGTCGGCAGCTCGGCGGGGGCATCCTCCGCTCGATAACAGCAGACGATATGCGCTCCGCCGTCGAACGCCGTCGCCTCGGGGAAGGTCTCCCGGCAGACGTCGATTGCCAGGTCGCATCGAGGGTGAAAGAAGCAGCCGGGAGGACGCTGTCCAGGCAGCGGCGCCCGGCCGCCGATGCCGACGACGGCGCGTTTGCCCTCCAGATCGGGGACGGCCCGCAGCAGCTTGCGCGTGTAGGGATGCCGCGGCGCCGAGAAGATCGCGTCCCGCGGCCCGCGCTCGACGATTCGTCCGGCGTACATGACCGCCACGTGGTCGGCCAGCTCGGCGACGACCGCCAGGTCGTGGCTGACGTACAACGCGGCCACCTGGTGCTGCTGGCAGAGCTCGCGGATGGTCTGGAGCACGCGCGCCTGGGTGGTGACGTCCAGCCCGGTCGTTGGCTCGTCGCAGACGATCACGTGCGGACGGTTGGCGAACGCCATCGCGACCGCCACCCGCTGCTGCTGGCCGCCGGAGAGCTGGTGGGGATAGCGCTTGAGGAACTCCTCGTCGGGGGGCAGTGCCACCTCGGCGAGGGCCTCGCGGATGCGGTCGAGACGCTGCTCGTCTGACCGATCGGGGATGTGAGCCTCGAGGATCTCGGTCAGCTGGCGCTGGATCCGCAGGGCGGGATTCAAGGCGGTGCCCGGATCCTGGGGGATGTAGGACACCGTGCCACCGCGTAGTCGCTGCAACTCGCCCGCGCGCAGTCCCTGAAGCGAGCGCCCGTCGATCATAACCTCGCCGCCCGAGACCTTGCCGCCGGGGCGGCAGTAGCCCAGCAGGGCCATCCCGACGGTCGTCTTGCCCGACCCCGATTCGCCGACGAGCCCCAGCACCTCACCGGCCGCGACCTCCAGGCCGATCCCGTCGATGATGTCCTCGCCGCCGCGGAGCAGCACGATTTTCAGGTCGCGGACGTTGACTGCGTGGGACGCGGCCGGGGGCGGCTGTTGCTCGACTGCCATCGTCACTCCCCTCGGTCGATGCCGATCGCGGCGCGGGCGAAGGCGTCGGTCAGCAGGTTGGTCCCGATCGTCAGCAAGGCGATCGCGATGATCGGCAGTAGCACGCCCCATGGCTGGAAGGTGAGCGCCAGGCGGTTCTCGTTCATCATCAGCCCCCAGTCCGACGCGGGCGGCTGCAGGCCCAGCCCGAGGAAGTTGATCCCGGCGATCAACCCGATCGAGTAGGTGAGGCGCAGACCGACCTCCACCAGCAGCGGGCTTGTCACGTTGGGCAGAAGCTCGCCGAAGATGATCCGCCGCCGCGGCTCGCCGACCGCCTCGGCGGCCTTGACGAAGTCCCGTTCGACGACCTGCATGGCGGCACCGCGCATAACGCGCGCCACACGCGGGGCGTGCGAGATGCCGATGGTGAGCACGATCAGCCACACCTTGGGCCCAAACGCGGTCACGAGCAGGAGGGCGAGCACGATCTGCGGGAAGGCCATGAACACGTCAGCGATGCGCATCAGGACCTCGTCGAGCCAGCCGCCGCTGTAGGCCGCGGTCAGCCCGACGACGAGCCCCACGCCGACGCCGACGATCGTCGCGGCCAGCGCCAGCCCGAGCACGCTCAGCCCGCCGTGGAGGAAGCGGCTCCAGACGTCACGGCCGAGTGAGTCGGCGCCGAACAGGATGTGCGGACCGGGAGGGCTGTTGGGCGCGGCGACGAACGCGGTGGGGGAGTGGGGGGCGAACAGCGGTCCAAGGATCGCGATGAGCACCAGCACCACGACGATCACCAGCCCGATACGCCCACGCCACTGGTGCAGGGTCGCCCGCAGCAGCGTCGCCCACTGGCGGCTACGCATCGCCGGCATGTTGGTCGCGACTTCGTCCACCGTCATCGTGGGGGTGCTCATCGTCCTGCCGTCCTCAGTCGCGGGGTGACGATGATCGTGAGCAGGTCGGCGACGAGGTTCACGACGACATAAACGGCCGCGATGATGATCACCAATGCCTGCACGACCGGGATATCGCGGTTGCCCACGGCGTCGACGAGCGCGGAGCCGATGCCCGGGAAGGTGAAGACGAACTCGACGAGCACGACCCCGCCCGCCATGTAGGCCAGCTGAAGAGCCGAGACCTGGATCGCCGGGACGACCGCGTTGGGCACGGCGTGGCGCCAGATCACTGTGCGGTTCGACAGCCCCTTCAGCCGGGCCATCGTCACGTACTCCGATTCGAGGACCTCGACCATCGAGCCGCGCATGATCCGGCTGATGTACGGGGTGACCGCGAGCACGAGCGTCGCCGCCGGCAGCACGACCACGTTGGGCACGTTCCAGGCGTGCTCCCCGGGCGGAATGATCGAGACCGCCGGGAACGCGTGCCACACGTTCGTGGCGAACAGGACGATGAGCCCGATCCCGATCACGAACTCGGGCAGCGCCGCCAGCGACAGCGTCGTGAGCGACAGGATGTGGTCGGTCGGCTTGTCGCGCTTGACCGCCATCCACACCCCGAGCCCGATCGACAGCGGCAGGGCCACGAGCGCCGAGACGAGCACCAGGAACGCCGAGTTCAGGAGCCTCGCCGAGAGCAGCGAGGAAACCGGCTGTTCGGTGGCCGCCGAGGTCCCGAAGTTTCCGGTCAGCACCCCGCCCAGCCAGTGGAGGTATTGGGAGACGGCGGACTGGTCGAGGTGCAGCTGCCGGGTGAGCGCGGCCAGGCGCTCCGGCGTCGCGTTGCGGCCGAGAATCGCTCGCGCGGCGTTGCCGGGCAGCGCCTGGGTGGCCGCGAACACGACGACCGACACGAGCAGCAGGATCAGCAGTCCCAGCAGGACACGTCGCAGCAGGAATCGGCTCATGGCTCTGCGCTCTTCACCCGATTGGAACCCTAGGCGGTGAACCCCACGTTCTTGAACCAGTAGTTGCCCAGCGGGAAGCCCGACTTGGCCTCCACGAAGCCGCCCAGCTTGCCGCTGTAGGCGTCGATCTGATTGGAGAAGTAGGGGATGATGTAGCCGCCCTGGGTGTACTCCATCGCCTGCGCCTGGTGCAGGATCGAGATGCGCTTGGTCTCGTCGAGCTCGGCCCGGGCCTGGTTGATCAGCTTCTCGAACTTGCCGGCCCCCCAGTGGGTCTCGTTGAACGGTGAGCCGGGGAGGCTGCCCTGAGCGACCTGCGGCAGGTACTCGCGGGTCGCCCAGAAGTCCTGGGCGAACGTCCATTTGAGGTAGTTGGGTCCGTAGAAGGTGCCCGTGTCGAGCTTGCGCAGCGACACCTTGACCCCGGCGGCCGAGGCCTGCTGGGCGAACACCTGGGCGGCCTGCACGACCCCCTGGAACACCGGGGCGGTGACCAGCTGGACGCTCAGGCCGGGGTGGCCGGCCGCCTTGAGCAGGGACTTGGCCTGATCGATGTCCTGATGGCGTTGGGGCAGCGTCGAGTTGAACGCCGGATCGAACGGTGAATAGAGGTCGTTGGCCACGCGGCCCTGGCCGGAGAGCACCTGCTCGACCATCTGCGGGCGGTTGACGATCAGCCGCATCGCCTGACGCACGCGGACGTCCGAGAACGGGGCCTGATCGATGCGCATCGTGAACGGCTGCCATTGGCCGGTGTGAGAGATCAGGACCTTGAGCGCCGAGTTGCCCTGGACCTGCTGGATCTGGCCGGTGGGGAGGTTGTCGATAGCGTCGACCTGACCGCCGAGCAGCGCGTTGACGCGCGCGGTGTCGTCGGTGAAGTCGATGATCGTCAGCTGATCGGCGTAGGGCTTGCCCTTCTGCCAGTAGTTGGGGAACTTCTTGAACACGCTCTGCTGCCCGGCGGTGAAGCTCTCGAACATGAACGCCCCCGTGCCGACGGGCTTGGCCGGGTTGTAGCCGACGGGCACGATCGAGTTGAAGTACTGGCCGAGATCGTCCAGGAAACCCGCGTTGGCGAACTTCAGCGGGATGTGGACCTCGTTCTTACCCGACTTCTTGACGTTGGCGGCGTCGACGTAGCCGATCGAGGCCGCGCCGACCTTGGGGTTCTTCGGGTCCAGGATCCGCTGCAGGGAGAAGACGACATCCTCGGGGGTGACCGACTTGCCGTTGTGGAACTCGATCCCCGGGCGGATCTTGACGATCCAGGAGTCGGCCTTGCCGTGCTCGGCCTCGATGGACTCGGCGACCATCATCTCCAGCGGCCCGAAGCTCGGCGGGCGGACCGCCAGCGGCTCGTACAGGTTCCAGCAGCGCATGATGTCCGGATCGGCGGTCGGTAGTTGGGCGTCGATCGTGTCCTTGGCGCCACCGCCGGTGGCACCGACGCGCAGGTTGCCACCGGCCTTGAGCGTGCCGGTGCTGGCGGGGCTGGACCCGGCACTCGAGGAGGCGCTGGAGGAGCTGCCGCCGCAAGCTGCCAGCAGGCCGCCGGCGCTGAGCATCGCTCCGCCGGCCAGCGCGCCGTGCAGCACCTGGCGCCGCGTCAGTCCACCATCACGCTCGAAGTCTCGTTCAGTCACCCGCTGCTCCCCTCGTTGTCGACGACGTCGTCGTTGGTCAGGCGTTCGGCTGCACCTTCGGTCACGAGGCTGTCGGCGCTGGCCAGTCGGCTGGCGTAACGCTCAGCTTCCTGAAGGATCAGGTCCTCGCTCAAGATCAGATGTGCGCGCACGACCTCGGCCGCGTCCTGATCGGCGTTCTCCAGTGCGTCCAGCAGCTCCTGGTGGTCGGAGGCGTAGTCGGAGATCGAGTAGACCGGATGCCAGTTGAGCAGCATCTGCGACTCGGCGGCCAGCGGCTCATGGGCGCGGCTGAGGCGCGGGCTGCCCGCGAGCGCCACCAGTTCCCGGTGAAAGTCGATGTCGGCGGCGATCACCTCCCGCGAGGGGTTCTTATCGCCGTTGGTCGCGCCGCAGGCCGCGCTGATCCTCGCCTGGGCGGCGCGCAGGCCGGTCAGGTCAGAGTGGGCGGGGCGCTCCTGGGCCGCCCGGACGCCGGCCACCTCGATCACCGCGCGCGCCCGGTAGACGTCGATCACGTCCTCGGCCGACAGCGGCCTGACCCACGCTCCGCGGTTGAGCTCGGAGACGACCAGGCCCTCCTGGACGAGCTGGCGCAGCGCCTCGCGGATCGCCGAGCGCCCGGTGCCGAAGGTGCGCGCGAGGGCCACCTCCGGTAGCTGCTCGCGGGGCTTGATGCGTCCGGCGATGATCGCGGTGCGCAACTCGTGCAGCACCTGGTCGGTGGTCGAGCGGCGCTCGACGGTGTGCAGTCCCCAAGCGGTGGTAGACGCAGCCATCCGGTTGTCGACAACCTACTTTCGGCTGTCGGCCGTGTCAAGAGAATGTTCACGCTGCGATCGACGCCGTCGATCGCTCCTTCAGGGCGCGAGGAAGCCGACCTGCAGCTCCTCATGAGTGAGCTTGGCGATCGGCCGCACCCCGGAGCGGGCATCATGCACGCGCCGCGGTGCGCGACGATCAGCGGGCCGGCGTCCTGGCCGCCCTGGCCGCCGATCGCGAGCGATCCGTGGCCCATTGAGTGCAGGGTAGTCGGCGGCGAGGACGCTTATCCTCGCTGACCGATGACTGCCGCCCCGCCTCCCTGCTTCCTCGTCCTGATGGCCGACCAGCTGGCCGCCTCGTGGCTGCCGGTGTACGGGCACCCTGTCGTCCAGGCGCCCCATCTCCTCCAGTTGGCGCGGGGGGCGTCGGTGTTCGACAGCGCCTACTGCGCCTATCCGCTGTGCGCGCCCTCGCGGGCGGCGATGCTCACCGGGCGGCTGGCCTCCTCCGTGGGGGTCTACGACAACGCCGCCGAGCTGCCCGCGACCACGCCGACCGTCGTGCACGCGCTGCGGGCCGCCGGATATCACACCGCTCTGGCCGGCAAGATGCACTTCGTCGGCCCCGATCAGCTGCACGGCTTCGAGGAGCGGCTGACCACCGACATCTATCCGGCCGACGTCGACTGGACGCCCGACTGGAGCCGCTCGCTGGACCATCCGCTGCCCTGGTACCACACGATGGAGAGCGTGCGCAACCCCGGGGTCACGGCCGCCAGCATGCAGACCGACTACGACGAGGAGGTCTCCTTCCAGGCGTCGCGCAAGCTGTACGAGATCGCGCGCCACCGCCCCGATCAGCCGTTTCTGCTGTTCGTCTCGTTCACCAACCCCCACGATCCGTGGGAGATCCCCGAGCGCTTCTGGACGCGCTACCAGCGCTCGTCGATCCCCGATCCGGCGGTGGCGTCGCTGCCGCTCGACGAGGTCGATCCCCACAGCCGGCGGCTGCGCGCGATGTGCCGCGTGGACGAGGCCGAGCTGAGCGACGAGCAGATCAGCCGCGCACGTCATGGCTACTTCGCCGCGATCAGCTATCTCGACGAGCGCGTCGGTCAGGTGCTCGGCGCGCTGCGCTCATCGGGCCTGGAGGAGCGCACCACCGTGCTGTTCTGCGCCGACCACGGAGAGATGCTCGGCGAGCGGGGGCTCTGGTACAAGATGTCGTTCTTCGAGCAGTCGGCGCGGGTGCCGCTGATCGTGCGCGATTTCACGGGCCGGGTGCGCCCGCGCCGTGAGTCCGCTCCGGTGTCGCTGGTCGACGTGGCGCCCACGCTGCTCGAGTTGGCAGGGCTGGATGTCGACGCTATCGCCGGGGAGGGGGACGGCGAGAGCCTGCTCTCGCCCCGCGCCCGCCCCGTGATCTCCGAGTACCACGGGGAGGGGGTCCAGGCGCCCTCGGCGATGGTCCGCTCCGGCGACGACAAGCTGATCGTCTCGCTCGAGGACCCCGACCTGCTGTTCGACCTGGCGGCGGACCCGCAGGAGCTCCAGCCCCGAGACGCGTCAACTACCGCGTTGCGCGAGGAGCTGGAGCGGGTTCTCGACCTCGACGACGTCGACCGCCGCGTGCGGGCCAGCCAGCGCGAGCGTCACCTGATCTCGGCGGCCCTGCACCGCGGCAAGGCGCCCGTCTGGGACCACCAGCCGCAGGTCGACGCCAGCCTGCAGTACGTGCGCAACCGCGACGACCTGTACGCGCTGCAGCGCCGAGCTCGCCTGGACAGCGGCGACCCGGACCGTCTCTGAGTTGACCGGGCGCCTCGGGCGTCCGTGATTGGACGCTTTTCACCCAATGCCCCCGTGCGCCCGGGTCGGGTGCTACTCGACCAGCGGGGGTTCGAGCAGTGAGGCGTTGAGGTGCTCGGAGAGGGCGGTGGCGGCGGCGCGCTGTGCGGCGAGGCGCTGCTCGTCGCCATGGGCGTCGTGCAGCGCGGCGGCGTAGGCGGTGGAGGCCGTCTCCCACAGCTCGGCCACGCGATCGGTCTCCAATCGTGTCTGCCGGCGGATCGTCTCGACCTTGTCGGCGATCACCTGCGCCGGAGTGTCGGCGTCATAGCTGACCGCCGTCTCGGCCTCGCGGACGAAGGTGAAGGTGTGCGCGTCGGTGAGGACCGGCCTGTAGAGCACCCGCTCGACCGAGGTGGACGCATCGGCGCGCACGCTGGTGTTGACAGTGAACCGGGGGTAGGGCTGGATCGTCTGCAGCCACAGGTCCGTCCGCTCCCGGTCGGCCCGCTCCTGACGCTGGTCGATGCCGACGCCGATGTATTCGGCGACATGTACCCAGCCCCAGTGCGTGGCCGCCAGCAGGATGCCGATCACGGTGAGCACGAGGGCGAATGCGCCCCCGTCGCCGAACAGGAGTCGCTGGCCGCCGTAGATGGCCATCGCCCCGCCTCCGATCAGCGTCGCCGCCGTCATCGCGGAACCCGCCGCGACGAGCCGATCGTGCCTGGCGCTCGTCACCGGCAGGGTGGGGCGCGGCCGCAGCCCCGCCAGACCGTCGAGCTCGCCGTCGAGCAGTCGCCGGTCAGCGGGTACGCCGAGGAACTCCACCATGGTGTCGCCGCTGCTCACCATGGCTCGCGGGCTTTAGGACTCGTTGTAACCAGGTCGCGGCGCGGCCGGCCCGCGGGCGGCGCCGTTCCCGCCGCCCGAGCGAGCGGCATCGGCGGCGAGGTTGCCGGTGAGCATCCCCTCCTGCACCTGACTCATCAGCGAGCCGACGGACGCGGGGGAGTGGGGGAGCAGCAGGGTGGTCATGTTCCCGTGCTCGCCGACGGACCGGATCGTGTCCATGTACTGGGTGAGCGCCACCAGGCCCATCGCCTCCTTGGGATCGATGCCGCCCTCACCGGCGATCAGCGCCAGCGAGTCCTTGAGTCCCTGGGCGATCGCCTTGCGCTCCGCCGCGACGCCTTCGCCGTGCAGCCGCATCGACTCGGACTCGGCCTCGGCCTTCTTGATCCGCAGCGTCTTGTCGCCCTCACCCTGGGCGGTTGCCGCCTCCTGGTTGCGCCGCGCCGCGTTGATGTTGTTCATCGCGTCCTTGACGCGCTGGTCGGGCTCGATGTTGGTGACCAGCGCCTTGATGATCTCGTAGCCGTAGTCGGCCATCTGCCGCTGCAGGGTGTCCTGGATGTGCTTGGCGATGGTGTCCGCATCGGCGTAGGCCTCGTCGAGGTCCATCGTCGGGATGTGCGAGCGGACCACGTCGAACGCGTAGGACTTCATCTGCACCTCGGGGTCGTCGAGCTTGTAGAAGGCGCTCTTGACGTTGTCCTCTTCGGCCCCGACCATGTACTGGATTGCGAGCTTGACGACCACGAACACGTTGTCCTTGGTCTTGGTCTCGATGTCGGCGTTCAACTGCTCGACCTGCAGGCTCATCCGCCCGGCGATCGACTCCACGAACGGCGACTTGCGCTGCAGCCCGGGGCCTGCGACCCGGACGAACTTCCCGAACCGCTCGACGATGGCTCGCTCCTGCTGCTCCACGGTGAAAAAGAACAACGGCATGTGACGTCCTTTCGGCGCGCCGCCGGTCCGGGAGGATCGTCGGTGCTAAGAGATCAGCGCGGCGGCGAGGCCGGCAAACTGCTGGTCAGGCCCGCGTAATTGCATACCACGAGTCTAGACCTCGCGCTGCGCGCTACGAGGTCATGCCGCCGAACTGCCCGCCGGTGATGCCCAGCACCTGGCCGGTGATGAAGTTCGCCCACGGCGTGCAGAGCAGGAACACGCCGCCGGCGGCCTCCGCGGGGGAGCCGGGACGCCCCAGCGGGATCAGCTGCGGAGCGAGCTGGCGCATCTGCGAGGGGATCCCCAGCTGCACCTGCTGGCCGTCGATCTCCATCGTGTTGGAATGGTGCTTGTCGGCCGTCAGCCGGGTCTCGATGTAGCCGAAGGCCACGGCGTTGACGTTGATCTTGAACTGCCCCCATTCCTTGGCCAGTGTCTTGGTCAGCCCGATCACGCCCGCCTTGCCCGACGAGTAGTTGGCCTGGCCGGCGTTGCCCATCGTGCCCGAGATCGAGGAGACGTTGACGATCTTGCGAAACACCTCGACGCCCTCCTCGCGCTCGGCCTTGGCGGGCTCGCGCATGTGGGGGGCGACGGCCCGGCACATGCGAAACGGGACCACGTTGTGGATCTCGATCATCCGCTGGAAGTTCTCGTCGCTCATCTTGTGGATCGGCGCGTCGACCGTGTAGCCGGCGTTGTTGACGAGGATGTCGACCTTGCCCCACTCGGAGATGACCTTCTCCACCAGCTTGTCGCACACGCCCGGCTTGGTCAGGTCGCCGCCGAAGACCAGCGTCTCGCCGTCGATCTCGGATGCCGTCTGCTCGGCGACGTGGCCGTCGAGGTCGTTGATCAGCACTTTGGCGCCCTGCGCGGAGAACAGCTCGACGGTGGCGCGGCCGATTCCGCGAGCCGAGCCCGTCACGATCGCCACCTTGTCTGCAAGGATCGACATCCTGCCCAACCTTTCTTCGGATTCCTGATTTGAGGTGAGGCATCTTGCCAACGCTCGCCGGTAGGTGCGTCCGACCCGGGGACAACCAATACGCTGGCGGGCGATGAATGCCCCCGACTGGCTGGCGGCCTATGCCGAGAGGCTCGGCGTGCCCGCTCCGACCAAGGACGAGCTGACGGCCGTGCTGGATCTCGCCGGGGAGGCCGCGCACTCCTCCGAGCGGATCGCGGCTCCCGTTGCCTGCTGGCTGGCCGCGCGGGCCGGCGTCGAGCTCGACGAGGCGATGGGCCTCGCCAAGGAGGTCAACCCGTCCCATGGCTGAACGCGAGTACGACGTCGTCCTGTTCGGCGCCACCGGGTTCACCGGCGGCCTGACCGCCGAGTACCTGGGGCGCGCTGCCGGTCCGCAGACCCGGTGGGCGATCGCCGGGCGCAACCCCGCCAAGCTGGAGGCGACCCGCGAGCGCCTCGGTGACCCCGAGCTGGCGCTGCTGAGCGCCGACGTCACCGACCCCGAGTCGCTGCGCCGCATCGCCGAGTCGGCCAAGGTGGTCATCTCCACCGTCGGCCCCTACATCCACTACGGGGAGCCGCTGGTCGCCGCGTGCGCCGCCGCCGGAAGCGACTACGTCGATCTCACCGGCGAGCCCGAGTTCGTCGACCTGATGTGGCTGCGCTACCACGCGCGGGCGGAGCGCACGGGAGCGCGCCTCGTCCACAGCTGCGGCTTCGATTCGATCCCGCACGACCTGGGAGTGCTGAACACCGTCAACCAGTTGCCGGAGGGCGTAGCGCTGAAGGTCCAGGGCTTCGTACGCGCGGGGGGCACGTTCTCGGGCGGGACCTATCACTCGGCCGTCCACATCATGGGGCGCCTGCGCCAGGGCCGCCAGGTCGCCGCCCAGCGCAAGCGGCTGGAGTCACGCCCTGACGGCCGGCGGATCACGGGTGTGACCGGGCTGCCGCACCACGACGACACCGCCGGTGGCTGGGTGCTGCCCGCCCCGACGATCGATCCCCAGGTGGTGCTGCGCTCGGCCCGGGCGCTGGAGCGCTACGGCCCCGAGTTCAGCTACGGCCACTACATCGTGAACAAGCGCCTGGCCAAGCTCGGGGGGCTGGCGGCGGGCGCCGGGACGCTGGTCGCGCTGTGCCAGCTGCCACCGGCCCGGAGCCTGCTGCTCAAGTTCCGCGACCCGGGCGACGGCCCAACCCCCGAGCAGCGGGAGAAGGCGTGGTTCAACGTCCGGTTCAAGGGCGAGGCGGCCGGGGGCGAGCTGGTCGTCACCGAGGTCAGCGGCGGAGACCCCGGCTACGGCGAGACCTCGAAGATGCTGGCCGAGTCGGCGCTCTGCCTGGCCCACGACGACCTCCCCGAGTGCTCCGGGCAGCTGACTCCGGCCGTGGCCATGGGCCAGGCGCTGATCGACCGCCTGAACCGCGCCGGAATCGCGTTCCGCGTGCGTGACGAGGCAGAGTGACCGACCTGCGGGTCGATGGACGGGCGGCCCTCGAGTGGGCCGCGGACTACCTGGAGCGCGTCGGCGAGCTGCCGGTGCTCGCCCAGGTCTCACCGGGCGAGATCCGCGCCCGGCTGCCCACGCAGGCGCCGGAGGAGCCCGAGCCGTTCTCGGCCGTGCTGCGCGACCTCGACGAGGTGCTCTTGCCCGGGGTCACGCACTGGCAGCACCCGCGGTACTTCGCCTACTTCGCCAGCTCGGCCTCGGCGCCGGGGATCCTCGCCGAGATGCTGGCGGCGACGATCAACTCGGTCGGCTTTCTGTGGCGAAGCGCACCCGCCGCCACCGAGCTCGAGCAGGTCGTCCTGGAGTGGACGGCCAAGCTGCTGGGCCTCCCCGAGGGCTGGCACGGGCACATCGAGGACACCGCCTCCACCGCGCAGCTGGCCACGATCATCGCCGCCCGCGAGGCCACCGGCCGCAACGAGATCGTTTGTTCTGAGCACACCCACTCTGCGGTCGACAAGGCGGCGCGAATGCTCGGCATGCGCCTGCGCAAGGTGGCCACCGACGACGAGTTCCGCCTGAGGGTCGACGAGCTCGGCGACCTGAGCGAGGCCGCGGTGGTCGTGGCCACCGTGGGGACCACGGCGTGCGCGTCGGTCGACCCCGTGCCTCAGATCGCCGACGCCTGCGCGGCCGCCGGCACCTGGCTGCACGTCGATGCCGCCTACGCCGGCACGGCGATGGTGTGCCCCGAGCATCGCTGGGCGTTCGCCGGGGTGGAGCGCGCCGACTCGGTGGTGGTCAACGCCCACAAGTGGATGCTCACGCCGATGGACTGCTCGCTGCTGTGGTCAAGACGGCCCGAGGACCTGCGCGCCGCGTTCAGCCTCGTGCCCGAGTTCCTGCGCACGCCCGACGCGGAGGACGCGCTCTCGCTGAGCGAGTACGGACCGGCGCTCGGCCGCCGCTTTCGCGCGCTCAAGCTGTGGGCGGTGCTGCGCTGCCACGGGGTCAGCGGCCTGCGCGCGCACGTGCGCAGCGGCGTAGCGCTCGCTCGGCAATTTGCGTCGTGGGTCCAAGCGGAGCCCGGCTGGGAGCTGAGCGCGCCCGTTCATTTCTCGCTGGTGTGCTTCCGCGCGCCGGGCGACGACCAGTTCAACCAGGCGCTGCTGCAGCGCGTCAACGCCAGCGGCGAGATGTTCATCTCCCACGCCGCCCTGGACGGCCGCTACGTGCTGCGTCTCGCGGTCGGCCAGCTGACCACCGGCGAGGCCGACGTGCGACAGGCCTGGGACGTGCTGCGCCGAGAAGCCGCGGCTACTTGAGCTCGGCGGACGTCTTGCCCAGCAGCAGCCGGGCGATGATCAGCAGCTGGATCTCCTGGGTGCCCTCGAACAGGTCGAGGACCTTGGCGTCGCGGGCCCACTTCTCCAGCAGCCGGCCCTCGCCGTAGCCGGTGGCGCCGCACAGGGCGACGCAGCGCAGGGCCACGTCGGTGCCCATCCGCCCGGCCTTGGCCTTGGCCATCGAGGCCTGCAGCGAGTTGGGCTTCTTGTTGTCGGCCATCCAGGCAGCCTGAAGGGTCAGCAGGCGTGCGGCCTCCCAGTCGGCCTCCATCGCGATGAACTCGGCGGCGGCGGCGCTCTGGGCGAATCCGGCCCCACCCACCCTGTCGTAGTCGATCTCCACTCCCGCCGCCTCGAGGTGCGTGCGGGTCTGCTCCAGGCAGGCGCGAGCGACGCCGACGGCCATCCCGGCGACCAGCGGCCGGGTGTTGTCGAACGTCTGCATGACGCCCGAGAAGCCGCCCTTGACCACGATCTCGGGGTCGCCGAGGAGGTTCTCCTTGGGCACGCGACAGTCGGTGAGGAAGAAGTTGGCGGTGTCCGAGGCGCGGATCCCCAGCTTGTGCTCGAGGCGGTCGAGCTTGAGACCGGGGTTGTCGCGCTCGACGACGAACGACTTGATCGCGGCGCGGCCCTGGGAGCGGTCGAGCGTGGCCCAGACCACGAGCAGGTCGGCCCGGTCGCCCGAGGTCACGTAGATCTTCTCGCCGTTGAGCACGTACTCGTCGGGGTGGGCGGGATCGATTCTGGCGGTGGTGCGGATCGCGGCCGAGTCAGAGCCGGCCTCGGGCTCGGTGATCGCCATCGCCGCCCACTTGCCGCCGAAGCGCCGCAGCTGCTCGTCGTTGGCCACCGCGGCGATCGCCGCCTGGCCGAGGCCCTGGCGGGGCATCGCCAGCAGCAGCCCGACGTCGCCCCAGCACAGCTCGATCAGACCCAGCAGGCTGGCCATGTTGGAGCCGTTGCGGTTCCCGCCGTCGTCCTTCTTGGCCGAGCCGTTGGAGCCCCCGCCGACGGTCCCGGCGCCCGCCCCACCCAGTGCGCCCGACTCGTTCATGCCGTCGATCAGCGCCGCCAGCATGTCCAGCTCCTTGGGGTACTCGTGCTCGGCGGTGTCGTACTTGCGCGAGTTGGGCCGAAAGACCTCGGTGGCGATCTGATGGGACTGGGCGACCAGGGTGGAGAATTTGTTCGGGAGCTCGAGGTTGATCATCAGACGAGTAGAGCCCCCTCCATCAGGCCGGCCGCGCGCAGGTCGCGGTACCAGCGTTCGACCGGATGCTCCTTGACGAAGCCGTGGCCGCCGAGCATCTGCACGGCGTCGGAGCCGAGCACCATCGCGCGGTTGGCGCACAGCCAGCGGGCCAGCGCGACCTCGCGCGAGAACTCCAGGCCCTGGTCCACGCGGCCGGCGGCGCGATACGTGGCCAGGCGCAGGCCGTCGAGCTCGATCGCCATGTTGGCCACCGTGAAGGCCACCGCCTGGCGGTTGGAGATCGGCTCGCCGAAGGCCTTGCGCTCCTTGACGTAGTCGCTGACGTACTCCAGCGCCGCCTGTCCCGTGCCGACGGCCAGCGCGCACCAGGCCAGGCGGGCGAGCGCGACGCACTCGGCGAACACCTCGGGCCGGCCGCCGCCCAGCAGGGCGGTGGCGGGCAGCTGCACCTCGTCGAGCATCAGGCGGCCGGTGGCGGCGGCGCGGATGCCCATCCCGGGCTCGGGCTCGACCGTGATCCCGGGGGTCTTGGACTCGACGATGAAGAGGGACGGGCGACCAGTCCCGCCCGCCCGTGGGTGGGTGGGATTGAAGGCCGCCAAGTCGGCGGCGATCACGAACAGCTCGGCGTCGGCGGCCCGCGGCACGAGCGCCTTGACGCCGGTCAGCGTGTAGCCGCCCTTGGCCGGACGAGCCGTCGTCTGCAGGTCGAAGGGGTCGAAAAGCGGCCGGGGCTCCATCACGGCGAGCGCGGCCGACGGCACGTCCTCGCCCACGAACTCGGGCAGATAGGTGGCCTGCTGCTGGGCGTCTCCCCACAGGCTGAGCGCGGTCGAGACCGCGGCCGGCGACAGGCAAGCGACGGCGATCCCCATGTCGCCACGCGCCAGGGCCTCCGACATCAGGACGGTGGTGGTCGCCGAGCGCTGCTCGACGGCGCCGCCCAGTTCCTCGGGCACGCCCACCATCGTCAGCCCCAGCTCGTTGGCCTGACTGAGCAGCTCGGGCCGGGTCGCGCAGGCGGCGTCGGCGTCCTGCGCGACGGGGCGCAGGCGCTCGAGCCCGAAGTCGCGGACCGAGTCGCGCAGCATCTTCTGCTCGTCGGAGGGCTGAAGATCGAATAGATCGGACTGGCGCACCCGGGGCTGGCGCGCGGGGCGCGACAGCCGCTGAGCGGCGGCGAACGTGCGGCCGGCCGTGGCCGCCGTGCGGGCGCCCGTCTTGGAGGCGCCGTGCAGCAGGCGGACCGCGGGATCGCGCAGGCCGAGGCGGTCGATCGCGTCGGAGGAGGCGACGCGGTTGAGCGCCCACAGGCCCACGGCCAAGCTGCGCTCGGCGATGTTCGGAGCGGGAGCCATCTCGAAGACGACCTTATCACGATTCGTTGTGACGTCGTTTCATGTCACGTTCCCGCGGCCCTTACTGCGGCGTTATGCCCCGTCGGTCATGCTGAGGGGGTGCGCGTGCTGATCGCCGAGGACGAGCTGAGGTTGGCCGACGCGATCGCGCGCGGACTGCGCCGGCAGGGGATGGCGGTCGACCTGGCGCGCGATGGGGAAGCGGCGCTGGCCAAGGCGCGCGTGGTCCGCTACGACGTGCTGGTGCTCGACCGCGACCTGCCGGGGGTGCACGGCGACGACGTGTGCCGCAAGGTGCGGGGCGAGCGGCCGGAGACCGGGATCCTGATGCTCACCGCGGCCGGTGCGCTGGAGGACGTGATCGAGGGGTTGTCGGTGGGCGCCGACGACTACCTGCCCAAGCCGTTTCGCTTCGCCGAGCTGGTGGCCCGAATCCACGCGCTGGCGCGCCGCGCGCTGCCCAGCCGTCCGCCGGTGCTGCGCCACGGCGACCTGGAGCTCGATCCAGCCCGTCGGCGACTGACCCGCGACGGCTCGGAGCTGGAGCTGGCGCGCAAGGAGTTCGCCGTTCTGGAGGCGCTGATGGCCGCCGAGGGAGCGACCGTGTCAGCCGAGCAGCTGCTGGAGCGGGTGTGGGACGAGCACACCGACCCGTTCACCAACGTGGTGCGGATGACGATCATGACCCTGCGTCGCAAGCTGGGCGATCCCCCGGTGGTGCAGACGGTGATCGGCGTCGGCTACCGGCTGGTGTGAGTAGCCTTTCTGGGCGATGACAGAGTCGCAGCGCGCCAGCCGGCTGCCGGTGCCGCGTGCCTGGCGCAAGGTGAGCGCCCCCCCGCGCACGATCCGCCTGCGCTTGACGGCGCTCTATACGTCCGTCTATCTGGTCAGCGGGGCGGTGCTGCTGACGATCGGGTACCTGCTCGTCCGCAGCAACCTGCACAGCCACCACAATCTGCGGGCGGCGGTGGCGCGCCATGGACTGCATCCGGTGATCGGCGGCTTGCTCGGATTCCCCGCCGGGTCGCCGCAGGCCCGATTGGTCCACGTGGTCGAGCAGCAGATCGTCAGCAGTGCCCTGCACCGCCTGCTGCTGGAGTACATCGTGGCGCTGCTGGCGATGACGGCGATCGCGATCGTCTCCGGGTGGCTGCTGGCCGGCCGCGCGCTGGCGCCGCTGCGTGAGATCACCGCCACCGCCCGGCGCGTCTCCGGCGAGAACCTGGGGGAGAGGATCGCGCTCAGCGGCCCGGCCGACGAGCTGCGCGAGCTGGCTGACACGTTCGACGGCATGCTCGCGCGGCTGGACGGCGCATTTGCCAGCCAGCGCCACTTCGTCGCCAACGCCTCGCACGAGCTGCGCACCCCGCTGGCGATCATGCGCACCGAGGTCGACGTGGCGCTGGCCGATCCCGACGCCGGCACCGCCGACCTGCGCGCGATGGGCGAGGCGGTCCTGGAGACGGTGGACCGCTGCGAGCGACTGATCGCCAGCCTGCTGCTGCTGGCCCGTAGCCAGGCGACCACCGGTCACGAGGAGCGCGTCGACGTCGCCGCTCTGGTGGGAGATTGCGTCACCGACCTGCACGCCCGCGCGCAGGAGGCGCAGGTCCAGATCCGGTCTGACCTGCAGCCGGCGTGGGCCGACGCCGATCCGGGGCTGCTGGAGCGACTGATCGCCAACCTGCTGGACAACGGGATCCATCACAACGAGCCCGGCGGGGTCCTGTCGGTTCGGACCGAGGTGCACGAGGGCCGGCTGAGGCTGGTCGTGGCCAACGGCGGATCGCGGATCGACCCCGACGACGTACAGGCGCTGACCGAGCCGTTTCGGCGCCTCAAGCGCTCGGGCTCGGGCTTCGGCCTGGGACTGTCGATCGTGCGCTCGGTAGCCGAGGCACACGGGGGCACCTTGACGCTCAGCGCGCCGTCGTCGGGCGGACTGGTGGCTCAGGTCGATCTGCCACCCCCGCGCCACGCCTCGACCGTTCGTCCCGGTCTGACGGAGACTGTGCGAGCCTGAGCCCGGCGCGGTAGGGTCTCATCCCCCCACGACGGCGCAGCGGCAGGAGGACAGCTCAGGATGGACGATTCGATCGTAGTCGGGACCGATGGATCGGAGACCGCCAAGCAGGCGGTGACGGAGACCGTGCGGCTGGCCACGGCGCTGGGCGCCCAGGTGCACGTCGTCTCGGCCTATGAGCCGCTGCGTGCGCGGGTGACCGGTGCGCCCGAGGGCGCGGCCCAGGTCTGGCAGCCGCTGCCCGACGACAAGGTCGAGTCGATCCTGGACCAGGCGGCGGCCGGGATCCGGCTGGCCGGCCTCGAGGTCACGCCGCACGCGGTCCGCAAGGACCCGGCCGATGCGCTGATCCAGGTGGCCAACGAGGTCAACGCGACGATGATCGTCGTCGGCAGCAAGGGCATGCACGGGGCTCGCCGGCTGGCGCTGGGCAATGTGCCCAACAAGGTCTCGCATCAGGCCCGCTGCAACGTCCTGATCGTCGCCACCGACTGACGCACGGGCGTGAGAGGGCCCGCTCGCTCCGGACGAGCAGGCCGCCTCACGTCTGGGAACTGCGCCCGCTGTGAAGTCACCGGGTAGACGCCGCGGGCCGGTGCGATCTTCCCCCCGTGTGGGCGACGTCACTCAGGCGACCGCGCGAGTGACGCTCTCGGCCATCGCGGCGTCATATGTCTGGTATGTGCCCTTGGTCACGGAGAGGGAAGATCGCGGGTCGCTCGTCCGTCCTTGACACATATGCGCCGGCCGCTGACGGCGGACAGCCAATTCACAGGAGCTCCGATGAGCGCGAAGGAACAGCAGCAGCATCCGCAGGATCAGGAAGATCCCAGGGACGGCGAGAGCCGGTCCAAGCGCGTGGAGCACCCGGGCAACGACAAGGGGCCGGACGTCGAGGGGCGCATAGGCAAAAAGGGGGCACCCGTCGGACACTGGGGCAGAGTCTGACCGGGGACAGCGCGCGGCGGCGGCCTTCTCCTCCTCCACCGCCGCCGCGCGCCCACCCATGACCGTCCCACCCGTGTGGGACCTCGCCACGCTGATGCCCGACGGGGCGGTCGGTGCATCAGCGGCGGGGCGGGACGCGGTCGCGCTCGCGCAGCGGTTCGCCGAGACGCATCGCGGCCGGGTCGCCGGCTATGAAGCCGCCGCGCTCAACGCGCTGTGCGGCGAGCTCGAGCAGGTGCAGGAGGCGCTGACGCGCGCCTACGCCTACGCGATGCTGCGCTTCGACGCCGACACCGATCCGCCCCAGCACGGGGCGCTGCTCGCCGAGTCCGAGGAGGTGGCGGCGCGCGTGAAGACGCTGGTGACGTTCTTCGAGCTGGAATGGCTGGCGGTCGGCGATTTCCGCGCCGAGGAGCTGCTCGCCTCCCGCAG
>JADGPO010000105.1 GCA_017882405.1 Solirubrobacteraceae bacterium
ACCCGATCGCCTACTCGCTGGGGAACTTCGTCGGCTACCACACGCTGGGCGGCGGCGGACTGCTCTCCGAGAGCGGGATCTTCCGCGTCACCCTGTCGGATCGCGGGGCCCTGCTGGCCGCGCGCTGGATCTCGGTCCACCTTTACGACGGACTGCCGCACCCCGAGCGCAGCAACGCTGCCGCCCGGCTGGTGGCCGGCCTGTCGCGTCAGGACTTCCCCACGCGGCACTTCGACATCGGCCCCGACGGGCGCTTCCGGCTGCCGTAGAGCTCGAGCGGTCTCTGCCGGACCTTCCCGCTGTTTGACGTCGGTGATGCTAGAATTACGACATCACGCGCACCACGATCACTCTCGAAGACGATGTCATGGCACTGATCGAGAGCGAGCGAGCGCGGACGGGCGAATCGTTCCGGGTGGCGGTCAACCGCCTTCTTCGCCGGAGCGCGCGCCCCGCACCGCCGGCTGTCGCGCCGGCGCTGCCGGAGCTTCCTGGAGGTCCGATCCAGGACGTCTCCGACGTGTCGTCGCTGCTCGCAGGCCTCGATGACGAGCGACGTGCCCAACGCGGCGTCGCGTGACGCTCGTGGACACGAACCTGCTGGTCTACGCGACCTTCGCGGACGCGCCGGAGCACGTCCGTGTTCGCGGATGGCTCCAGGCACGGCTCGCCGAGGGCGAGGGCACGGTCGTCCTGTGCTGGCCGGTCGTGTACGCGTTCGTCCGGCTCATCACGAGCGCAAGGGTGTTCGGGCAGCACGCGGTTAGGGTTAGAGAGGGGTGGGCTGTCGCGGCGGCCTATCTGGAGCAGCCCGCCGTCCGCCTCGTCGCCCCAGGTGCCGGGCACATGTCGATCGCCACGGAGCTCGCCGGGACCCCGGGCCTGCGCAGCGACGATGTTCCCGACGTTGAGATCGCCGCGCTGGCGATCGAGCATGGGCTCGTTCTCGCCTCGCACGACCACGGATTCCGCAGGTTCGCTCACCTGCGCGTCATCGACCCGCTCGGGTGACCGCGCCGCGGCCGGCCAGCAAGCTCTCCCACGGTCGGAACGCGTGCGATCTCGCGCATCCGAGTGAGCATGAACTCGTTCAGGGATTGGCCGGCCAGCGCGGCCTGCTCCTTCAGGCGCCGGTGCACGTCGTCTGGAACGCCTCGGATCGGGACGTTTGACGTGTGCGGGCGGCTCAAAGCTCGTCGAGCAGCTCGCACTCGGCGCATCATCTCCAGCCGGGAGGCGTCCCTGGGAAGCGCCGGCCGCCGCCGGTCGTCGTCCGTGGACCCTGAGCGTTGCACTGTCATGGTTGAAGGATTGTGTCAGTGCTCCCAGCCGCGCAGACCCAGCTCGTAGGTCTGGCCGGTCAGGTCGGCCCCGAAGTTGTGGTGTGGCTGCTCGTCGCACCCTGGCACTGGCGCTGCTCGACCGACCGCCGCTCTGAGGCGCCCAGCCCGGCCGCTCGGTATCGTCAGCGGGCGGTCTTTTCCCGATGCAGAAGCTCCCGACCAAGCTCATAGGGTCCGTCCTGCTGGCCCCAGTGGTCCACGGCGACGAGCGTGGATTCTTTCTCGAGGCCTATCGGATCAGCTCGTTCGCCGAGCTCGGCGTGACCGACGAGTTCGTCCAGGACAATCACTCGCGCTCGCGTGCCGGGATCGCGCGCGGCATGCATTTCCAGCCCGGCCAGGCCAAGCTGGTGCGCTGCGTGCGCGGGGCGATCTACGACGTGATCGTCGACATCCGGCCCGAATCGCCGCAATTCGGACAGTGGGAGGGATTCAGGCTCGACGATTCCGATCACTGGCAGCTGTACGTTCCGGACGGTTTCGCTCACGGTTTCTGCGTGCTCTCCGAGCTCGCCGACGTCACCTACAAGGTCACGTCCTACTACGACCCCGAGCGAGAAAGCGGGTTTGCGTTTGACGACCCGGAGGTCGGGATCGACTGGCCCCAGGGTTTGACGGTGTCCGAGCGCGACCGCAATGCCGTCAGCTTGGCCGAGCTGCGGCCTTCGCTGCCGCCCGTCCCGGTGACGGTGGGCGATGCGTGAGCGCCTGACCGTCGGACCGCTCGGCTACCGGCGGGTCGCCTACCTCACGCTGGCGTCGCTGACGCTGATCGTCATGACCGGTGCGGCGGTGCGCCTGACGGACTCCGGACTGGGGTGTCCGAACTGGCCGCGCTGTTACGGCGGAGCGCTGCCACCGCTGTCGGGCCATGCCCTGATCGAGTTCGGCAACCGGGCTCTCTCCGGCCTCGTGGGGGTCCTCACCGTGATCGCCGCCGGGCTGGCCTTCACCCGCCGGCCGTTCCGGCGCGACCTGGCGGTGCTGGCCGTGATCCTGCCGCTGGGGGTCGTCGCCCAGGCGGTGCTGGGCGGCTTCACCGTGCGCGAGCACCTCGCTCCCGGATTCGTGATGGGCCACTTCAGCCTCTCGATGCTGATCCTGATTGCGGCCGTCGCGCTCGCCTGGCGGGCGCGCTGGATTGGACCCCACCCACCCCCACGTCCCCGCAGCAGCGATCGCGTGAGCGTGTGGTCGGTTCGCGCACTGACTCCGCTGGCCGGCCTGACGATCTTCGCCGGCACGGCCGCCACGGCGGCCGGCCCCCACTCCGGGGGCTTCTCCGGCCAGCGGATCCATCGTCTGCACTTCGAGGGGGCCAGCACGCTGATGTGGGTGGTGCACCGCCACGCGACGATCGCCGCCCTGTTCGGGGTCGCGGTGATCGCCGTGTGGCTGCTGCGCCGACACCGCGGCGCGGCGGTCAACGAGCTCGAGCCCCTGACCGTGCTCGGCGTGCTGGTGGCCGCGCAGGGCCTCGTCGGCAGCGTGCAGTACGAGCTGCACCTGCCCTCCGACATGGTCTGGGTCCATGTGGTGCTGGCCACGTTCAGCTGGCTGGCCGCGCTGTGGGCCTGGGCGGACGCCGGGCCGGTGGTGCCGCGCCGCGTGGCCGCCGCCGAGATGCCCGAGCCGGGTCGGCGCGAGCCCGCCGACGCCCGCGAGCTCGAGGCCGTATAGGAAGGCGACGCTGTGACGCCCGATACGATCGCGTCCACGCCAGTGTCCTCATCACCGTCCAGTCAGACGCCGCCGCCGGGACGCCCTGCCGATGCCACGCTCAGCATCCTGGTCGTCGACGACGAGTCCGACCTGCGCGAGATGCTCACCCGCTCGTTTTCTCGCGAGGGCCATCGCGTGCTGGCCGTGGCTGACGGACGCGCGGCGATCGATCGAGCCAGCACCGACAACTTCGACGTTGTGCTGCTCGACGTGGCGCTCGGCCCCGGACCTGACGGCTATGAGGTCTGCCGGACGCTGCGCAACCGCCGCAACGTAGTGCCGATCATCATGCTCACCGCGCTGGACTCCGAGGCCGACGCCGTGCTCGGGCTGGAGGCGGGCGCCGACGACTACGTCACCAAGCCGTTCGGCCTGGCCGAGCTGCGCAGCCGGATCCGGGCGGTGCTGCGCCGCGCCGGCACCCGTGCGATGGGCGACGAGGTGCTGCTCGTCGGTCCGATCGCGTTGGACCGGGCACAGCGCGAGGTCACCATCGAGGGCGCGTCGGTCAAGCTCACGTTCTCGGAGTTCGAGCTGCTGGACGCCCTGATGGCCGACCCGGGACGGCTGCTCAACCGCCAGGAGCTGCTGCGGGCGATCTGGGGCGACAGCGCCTACCGCGATCCACGCGCCATCGACGTCCATATACGCCATCTGCGAGAGAAGCTGGAGCCCGAGCCGGAGAAGCCGCGGTACATACTCACCGTGCGCGGCGCCGGCTATCGACTGCGAGGGCCATAGCCATGCCAAGGCTGCGGGGATGGGGCCCCTTCGGCCTGCGCGGCCGGATCGTGGGCGCCGTGCTGGTGACCACCGTGGCAACCCTGGCGATCGCCGCCGTCGCCCTGCTCGGACCGCTGGAGCAGAGCCTGCGCAACGCCGAGCAGAGCACGCTCTCGAAGCACCTTCACCAGTCGGAGATTCGCCGATTCGAGAAGCTGCCGGCGCTGGACGAGCCGACGTCGGCCGGCCGGCTGGAGGCACTCACGCGCCAGCTGGGGAGCACGACCGGCGCCAGCGTCACCGTGTTCGGCTACCCGGGCTTCAACGGCGAAGGAAGCGTGCCCGTCTTCGGCCAGGCTGGCAGCACGGATGCCGTCGACGTCAGCGACGAGGCCATCGCCTCTGCGTTTCGTGCCAAGCGCCCCCACTACCGCTTCGTCTCGCTCGACGGCAGCGAGTACGTCGCAGCGACCATTCCGTTCACCAACCACGGTCTCGGCTATGTGCTGGTGGTGCGCAAGTCGATCGACGAGATCGGCGACGCAGTCGACGTGGTCCGGCGCGCGTTCGTCGACGCGGCGCTCGCCGGCCTGGCGCTGACGCTGATCCTGGGAATCCCCCTGTCGGCGCGCCTGGTGCGCCGCCTGCGCCGCCTGCGCGAGGCGGCGCTGGAGCTTGCCCAGGAGGGCCCCGGCGGGCGGGTGCCGGTGGACCGCGCGCGCGACGAGGTGGGGGACCTGGCGCGGACCCTGGCCACCATGCAGCAGCGTCTGCAGATCCAGGAAGAGGCGCGGCGGGCATTCGTGGCCACCGCCTCGCACGAGCTGCGCACGCCGCTGACGTCGCTGGACGGCATGCTCGAGCTGCTCGACGACGACCTGCGCTACGCCGAGCCCGACCTGGAGGACGCGCGGGCGCTGCTGGGGCGGGCCCGGGCCCAGTCGCGCCGCCTTGGTCGACTCGCAGCCGATCTCCTCGATCTCAGCCGGATCGATGCTCAGGTGGAGCTGCGCTCGGAACCGGTGGAGCTCGGCGAGCTCAGCCGGGCGGTGCTCGCGGAGTTCGAGCTGGGGAACGACGAGCGGGGGATCCGGTCCGCGCTGGAAGATCGCGGCGGCTCGGTGTGGGCGCTCGGCGATCCCGGCAGCATCGCGCGGATCCTGCGCATCCTGCTCGACAACGCGGTGCGCATCAGCCCCGCCGGCTCCGAGATCCGGGTCGCTCTGCGCCGCTCGCCCGATGTGGCGATCAGCGTGTGCGACGAGGGCCCGGGCGTGGCTGATGAGGAGCGCGAGGCGATCTTCAGCCGCTTCCGTCGCGGCCGCGACACCGCCGGGCAGGCGGGCTTCGGGCTCGGACTGGCGATCGGGCGCGAGCTGGCCGAGCGAATGGGCGGCGCGCTGGTGCTGGAGGACGGCGACGGCATCGGGGCCACCTTCACGCTCAAGCTCCCGCGGGCACTCGCCGCGGATCACGACCCGGTAGCCGTCGCCTGAGGCGCGCGTCGCCCGCCTCCCTTAGCTGACAGCATCACCACGCGATGGACGAGAAGCTGATGCAGCAGACGCTCGCCGTCGACGAGCATCACTGGTGGTACCGGGGCCGCCGGCGGATCATCCGCGCCGAGCTCCAGCGCCTTGCGCTGCCCGCGGGCGCGCGGGTGCTGGACGCCGGATGCGGCTCGGGCCGCACGCTGCAGGACCTCGTCGACTATGGCGAGGTGAGCGGCATCGAGCTGCACGAGGACGCGGCGCAGATGGCGCGCTCGCGTGGGCACGGCGAGGTCCGCGTCGGTCGTCTGGAGGCGCTGCCGTGGCCCGACGCCAGCTTTGACCTGATCACCTGCCTGGACGTGATCGAGCACACGCCGGACGACCGCGCCGCGCTGGCCGAGCTGCACCGGGTCTGTCGTCCCGGCGGCTGGCTGCTGGTCACGGTCCCCGCCTATCCGGCGCTGTGGTCGCTGCACGACGAGGCCAACCACCACTACCGCCGGTACTCGCGCGCCGCCCTGGCGCAGGCCGCCGGCGCAGCCGGCTGGACGGTGACGCGCCTGAGCTCGTTCAACAGCGTGCTGCTGGCACCGGCGGCGGCGGTTCGTCTGGCGCAGCGCCGCTTCGGCGCCCACGACCGACACAGCAACGACCTGGCGATCGGCCCGGCGTGGCTCAACGACGCGCTCGAGGCACCGCTGGCGCTGGAGGCGAGCTGGCTGGCGCGGGGGCGCACGCTGCCGTTCGGCCTGTCGCTGGTGGCGGTGCTTCGCCGCTCTCCGGCAGGCCCGTGAGCGCGCCCGATGATCGTTCTGGGCGCGCTCATCAGTGTCTCCAGTGGCTTGGGCTACGCGCTGCCGGCGATCATCGGGCTGGAGTCGCTGGGTGTGCCCTCGCCCGGCGAGACGGCCCTGGTGCTGGCCGCCGTGCTGGCCAGCCAGGGCAAGCTCGAGATCGAGCTGGTGATCCTGATCGGCGTCGCCTCGGCGATCGTCGGTGACAACATCGGGTACCTGCTGGGCCGGCACTTCGGACGCGAAGTGCTGGAGCACCCCGGACCGTTTCACCGCCGCCGGTTGGAGGTGATCGCCGCCGGCGACAAGTTCTTCGCCCGCCACGGGCCCAAGGCGGTGTTCTTCGCCCGCTGGATCGCGCTCGTGCGCTTCGCGGCCGCATGGCTGGCCGGCATCAACGAGATGCCCTTCGGCCAGTTCTTCTTCTACAACGCGCTGGGCGGCATCACGTGGGGCGTCACGTTCGGCCTGGTGGGGTATTTCGCCGGCTCGGCGGCCGCCGATGCGATCACCAAGTTCGGGGTCTACGCGGCGATCGCGCTGGCGGTGCTGCTGATCGGCGGGTACGTATTCCTGAAGGCGCGGGAGCGGCGGCGCGCCGCCGGCCCCCCCGTGTCAGACGAGCACGAATAGCCGTTCGGCGAGCCCTACTCGGCGGCGGCCGGGTCCAGTGACAGCGCGCAGGAGTTGATGCAGTAGCGCTGGCCGGTGGGGTTGGGGCCGTCGTCGAAGACGTGGCCCAGGTGCCCGCCGCAGCGCTTCCGCGCTCGGATCGCCGACCGCGATCCGCCATGCCCAGGCCAGCAGCGGCGGCTGGATGCTGGGCGGTCGCCGACATCGGGTCGCCATCGTGTCAGCTGTCCGCTGCGGCGGGTGGCGAGCGTCTTTGGTGGCCGTCGCACGCGAAGGCGACGTGATAGACGAAAGGCATGGCCATCGCGACCACCGATCGTCCGCGCGTCCGGTCGCGCATCGGCGTGGAGGGCAACGAGCGACTGTACGCGCTGCTCGGAGCGATCACGATCGCCTTCTCCAGCATCCTCGTGCGCCTCAGCCATGCGTCCCCCTCGACGGCGGCGATCTTCCGCTGCGTCTACGCGCTGCCGCCGCTCGCCCTGCTGGCCTGGCGCGAGGATCGCCGCAACGGCCCGCGCAGCTTGCGTCAGCGACGGGCCGGCCTGGCCGCGGGCGTGTTCTTCGCCGCCGACCTGCTGCTGTGGCACCACTCGATCGGCGACGTGGGCGCCGGCCTGGCCACCGTGCTGGCCAACATCCAGGTCGTCCTGGTGCCGCTCGTGGCATGGGTGCTGCTGTCCGAGCCGCCCGCCAGGGCGGTGCTGATCGCGCTGCCGATCTCGTTGCTCGGCGTGCTGCTGATCTCCGGCGTGCTCGAGCACGGCGCCTTCGGCCACGATCCGCAGCGGGGGACGCTGTTCGGGATCGGTGCCGGCATCGCGTACGTCGGCTTTCTCCTCCTGCTCCGGCGCGGTGGCTCAGACCTGCGACGGATCGCAAGCTCGCTGTTCGATGCCACCGCGGTGGCCGCCGTGCTGTGCGTGGCCGCCGGCCTGGTGATCGGCGATGCCCGCCTGGTGCCGGCCTGGCCGAGCGCCGGCTGGCTGATCGTGCTCGGGCTGACCTCGCAGGTGTTGGGCTGGCTGCTGATCAGCGCCTCGTTGCCGCGGCTGCCGGCAGCCCTGACCTCCGTGCTGCTGACGGTGCAGCCGGTCGGCTCGGTGGCGCTGGCCGCGCTGATCTTCAGCGAATCGCCCAGCGGGCTGCAGCTGGCGGGCGTCGCCCTGGTGCTGGCGGCCCTGGTCGCCGCCGGGCGCTCCGGTGGTCCCCTGCCGCCCGGCGGCGCGGACGCTGACGCGCCACCGCCGTAAACCCGCCGGCACCCGCGAAGGGCGGCGTCAGCGCGCGGCGCGCGCGTACACCTCCGCCAGCGCTGGGGCCACGACTTCAGGGGCGGTCAGCTGCCGCGCGCGGGCAATCGCCCGCGCGCCCGCCGGCCGGTACGCGTGCAGGCGCGAGATCACCGCGGCCAGGGACAGCGCGTCTCCGGCCGGTGCCAGCCAATCCGCCGGGACCAGCTCGGGCAGGGCGCCGACACGTGTGGCCGCCACGGGCAGCCCGGCGGCCATCGCCTCGGCGGCGGCCAATCCGAACGTCTCCGCCGAGCGCGACGGCACCACCGCCACGGAGGCCGACTCGCGCAGCTCGGCCAGCTGCGCATCGGCGACGTGCCCGACGAAGCGCACCCGCCCGACCGCTCCGGCGTCAGCGCCGGCGGCCGCCAGCTGCGTCAGCCGCGGTCGCTCGGGTCCATCTCCGGCGATCACCAGCTCGAGGCCGGCGATCCGGCAGGCCTCGATGGCGACGTCGACGCCCTTCTCCGGAGCCAGTCTCGACACCACCAGCGCGGGACCCTCGCGCGTGGCTGGCGGCTTGGCGACGAAGCTCCGGGTCACGTGGGGCACCACGAACGCCTCGTCGACCGGCGCGCCGAGCTCCTGCAGGCGCGCTCGTGCGAACCGGCTGGGAACCACGAAGGCGTCGACGTGGGCTGCCAGCCGCCGCTGCCACAGCGACAGCCCGGCTCCGTAGGCGAGCGCCTCGGCCCGGGATCCCCGGCAGTTGAGCAGCACTCCGGGCAGCGTGTTGCGCCCGTGACAGCGCGTGCATTCGGCCCCGTCCCGAAAGCAGACCCCGATCGCGCAGACCATGCGGTACTGGTGCAGGTGCATGACGACTCGCGCGCCCGCGCCCTGGGCGGCCGCCAGCGAGCGCCAGCCGAAGGTCGGGTGAAGGTTGTGGGCGTGGACGATCCGAGCCCCGGTGCGCCGTACCGCGCGCGCCACCGCCTCCGGACGCAGGCCGCCCGCCAGCAGGCCCGCGGCGGCGTCGCGACTCGGCAGCGTGCCCGAGTCCCGCTCCAGCAGCTCGGCGTCCTCTCCCAGACGCTCGCGCACCAGCCACTGCAGGTCACGAACGGCGCGCTCCTCTCCGCCGGGGGAGCGGTAGCGATGGTGCAGGATCAGGATCACGATGCGAGCGCTCCTCATTCGCGCCACTGGCGAGCAGGATCGCTTGACGGTATTGGAACGCGCAGCTATGAACGAATTTGCATATTTGTTGCAGCTTTCGCGTAATATCCCGTGCGGAATGGACTCCGCTCCCCTGGACCGATTATTGGGCATGAAAGCGACCACCGAGATAGATGACGCGCGGCTCGTCAAGGGCCTGGCGCACCCGCTGCGCATACACATCCTGAATGCCCTGCAGGATCGCGTGGCCAGCCCCAGCGAGATCGCCGAGGAGCTGCAGGCTCCGCTGGGGAACGTCAGTTACCACGTGCGCTTCCTGGCCCGCGTGGGGCTGATCGAGCTGGCGGGCACGGAGCCACGGCGCGGCGCCGTGGAGCACTACTACCGTGCGGTCGGCCGGCCCCAGATCAGCGCCGAGGCGTGGGAGCAGGTGCCCCAGGTGGTCAAGGACGCGTTGATCGGCTCCACGCTGGACGAGATCGGCGAGATGGTGGCGGCGGCGGCCCGGACGGGCGGCTTTGACCGCGATCAGGCCCACGTCAGCCGCAAGGCCTACACGCTGGACCAGCAGGGCTTCGATGAGCTCTCGGAGGCGGTGGTCGAGCTCCAGGCACGGGCGGAGCAGATCCAGCGCGAGAGCGCCTCGCGCTTGGCGGACTCCGAAGAGGACGCGGACGAGCTGGGTGCCGGAGTGGTGATGATGCTGTTCGAGGCCCGCGACGGCGACGGCCGCCGCGACGGCGACGGCAGCGGTGGCTAGCCCGCCGCGTCCATCTCTGATCTGAGTCCATCGC